>DASWCG010000298.1:0-42880 GCA_036390175.1 Candidatus Acidiferrales bacterium
GGGCGCAAACGGGCGCTCTACAGCAGCCGCGTGGACACGACGCGCGCGCTGGTGAAGGCTGCCGGGCAACTGCATCCGCGGCCGCGAGTGCTGGTTTCGGCGTCGGCCGTCGGCTACTACGGCAGCTGCGGCGATGAAGAGCTTGGCGAGGATAGCGAGCCCGGAAATGATTTTCTCGCAGGGCTCGCGCGCGATTGGGAGCAGGAGGCCCTGCGGGGAGAGGACTCGGGGATGCGCGTGGTGTGCTTGCGGTTTGGAGTGGTCCTGGCGCGGACAGGAGGCGCACTGCAACGCATGTTGCTTCCGTTCAAATTGGGCGCGGGCGGGCGTTTGGGGTCTGGGAAGCAGTGGATGTCGTGGGTGACGCTGGCGGAGGCGGTGTCCGTCGTGCGGTTCGCGCTGGAGAATGAATCGCTGCGGGGGCCGGTCAACACGGTGTCGCCCAATCCGGCGCGCAACCGGGAATTCACCGCGGCGCTGGCGCGGGCGTTGCATCGCCCGGCAATTTTTCCGGCGCCTGCTTTTGCGCTGCGGTTGGCGCTGGGAGAAATGGCCGAAGCGCTGCTGCTGGTGAGCCAGCGCGTTGTGCCGTGGAAGCTGTCGGCGCTGGGCTATGAGTTCATTCAGCCCGAGCTGGCCGGGGCGCTGGCCACGGTTCTGGCGGAGTAGAGCGACGCCGGAGCGTCTTATTTCAGGACGTTCAAGGTCACGTCCACTTTCAACACGTGACCGGTGACGGGATCAGTGGATACCGTGGATTGAATGGTCTGGCCGTCGCGGAACAACAAATCCATTCGTGTCCGGAACTGCTGCATGACCGGTTGGAGGGACGTGATCTCTGCGCCTCCAGCGGAAGCGGGTTTCTGCGCGGAACCTGAAGAATAGGCCGACGACCTCTCCACACCCAGATGCAGCAGATATCGGCCGTCCTCCGTCTTCTCCACTTTGCCATCGAGGCTGGTGCCCATGTCCACATATTGAATTTCTTTGGGTCCGGATCCGGTCTGAACGGGCACGCGCAATCCCATCCGCAGGCTGGCAGTTGGCCCGCCTTCGACTGCATTGATCAGCATGGTGTAGGGCAAGCTGCTGATCTTTTTCTCCCCCTCGAACTCGCTGAAGACGACCTGCACGCGGACAGGCGTGATTTCCTTCTTGACTTCGGTTTGTTTCTCGCCGCCCTCTGCTTTAGGCTTCTGTTGAGCCATCGCGCGCGGCGCAAGACCCACAAGAGCCGCGAGCAACACCGCGAGAAAAACTTTCTTCATATTGGCCTCCTGGTCGAGCCATGTAAACAATCAGGCACCGTGGTGCACTCCGGATTTTTATTGCGGTTGCGGCTGGTTGTCTTCCAGCGGCTTCAGCTCAACAACGCCAATTTCGAGCGGGGCAATCTGGACCGACTGAAGCTCGCGGTTTTCGGCGAGGAAAAGGTCTCCCTGAACTTCGCCGCTCCGCAAACCCTCGACCAACCGCGCCATCGCTCTTTTCTGCCCAGCGGGAAGCAGTACTTCGGGCTGTGCAGGCGCCACCTTTGCGATTCCTGTGTGAATCCGGCTTCCCTGCCCCACCGCTTTCTTGGAGGGCGTTTTCGCTAGATTCACAGGTGGCAATTCTCCGGGGACATTGGGCGCAACGTTGTGGGCCACAGGAATCGCCGGATTCTCCTGCCTTCCCGCATCATGCCGGAGCGTGTGAACAATAAGCAGGCCTGCCGCGAGCGCCGCGGCGGCAGCAACAGCTCCCCACGCGGGAACCCAGCTCAAAATCCACCGCCGACGGGGCGCTGCTTGCTCGTTCATCCGCGCGCGCACGCGCGCGGCAAATCCCAGGGGCAATTCTTCGTTGACCCGCTCGCGGAGCCCTTGCTCCATGGCGGCAAAGAGCCGCTGCTGCCTTTGGAACTCTTCGCGGCACGCCGGGCAGGCGCGCAGGTGGGCATGGAGGCCGGGCTTGCGCTGCGGCTCGAGCCAGCCCGCTGCGGCGCCTAGGAGATCTTCGCGGTGTCGTTCACAAGCCATTGCAATTTCTCCGCCAGTTGTTTTTTTCCGAGGTGCATTCTCGATTTCACCGTGCCCACGGGGAGGTTCAACAGACGGGCCACATCTTCGAGGGTGTGGCCTTCGATGGCCGTCAGGATCAGCACGATGCGGAATTTCCCGGGCAATTCGGCCAATGCCTGGTCCAGGCGGGCGGAAAATTCGCGCGACGCGGCCAGGTCTTCGACGCTCGGCCGGCGCGGGCCGGCGCTCCAGGCCATTTCGCGGGCCTCGCGGCGCTTTGCGGAGCGGACACGATCCAGAGCCAGCCGAAAGGTGATGCGCACCAGCCAGCCGCGGAATTTTTGGCGATCGCGCAGCCCGCGGAAATTACAGTAGGCCTTCAGGAAGGCTTCCTGGGCAACTTCTTCGGCGTCGGCGGAATTGCGCAGGACACTGCGGGCCACGCGGAAGGCCAGCGCCGAGCTGTCGGCCAGGCGGGCCTCGAAGTCGCCGGCCAGGGCGGCGTCTTCCTGCTCGAAGCTCACCGCTCGGTCCGTCTGGCGGATGGGTTGGGCAATGGCCAGCTCCTGCATGGACTCTCCCCGTACACTTACAGGACGCCGCCGGGAGCGGCCGAGTTCATTCTTGTTTGGAGGTGTGAACCACATGGAGCACACGGACCGCTAGAGGTCCAACGCGGCCATGAGTGTTTCCAGGTTGGTTTCATCCACGAGCAGATCCGGCAGTTGCCCAGGGGGGACGGCACCCAGGTCGTCGATCTCGTCAAAGGCCTGGAACAAGCGCATCTTGGCCACGGCGTACTCTTCCGTGCCGGTGAGCTCGCGGCGGCCGACATGCTCGCGCCATTTTTTGAGGGCGTCGCGCTTCACGAAAATTTTCAGAGGAAAACCGGTTTGGCGATCGGCCCAGACCAGGTAGACATATTCGGCACCGGAGGAGAAGCCGCGCCGCGCCGGGTGAACTTCGTGGAATTGATACTGGTAAACGCGGCCGGTGGCTGCGGAATAGGTCTTGATACGGCGGACGGTTTCGGGCGCGGACACAGGTGCAATCTTCGTTGTGTTGGCTGCGCAAGTCAACGAGGAGAATCAAGAGCGGGGCAAGCGTTTTTGGGCCAAAACGGAACAGCGGCCGGGCGGCCGTTCCAAGTCGGAACAAAACCGGGGAGATGGTTGAGGGTGGAACAGGCGCCAGAAAGTTCCCAAGCCGTGGTGAAAGGATGTGCGCATCAGCCCCAAGTGCCAGAACACCTTCGACTTAGATTCGCTCCGGACAGAGGGAAAGTTGTGAAAAAAACAAGCGAGCGGAACCGGTGGATGATTGCGGAGGGTGGAGGATGAGTTGCTTCCCCGCAGTGCATGTGGGTATGCGGGACGAGGCGCAACACAGGGGTCGTCGCAGTGTTCCGGTGCGTGCTCCTCACGGCGGGTGCGTGCACACTGGGCTGCGGCGGGGGAGGCGTAAGCCCTGTAGCGCCTCCGCCGCCACCTCCTCCCCCCACGATTACCGTGACGGTCTCGCCGCCATCGGGTGCGGTGCTGCTCGGGGCTACGCAAAGTTTCACGGCGACGGTAAGCAATACCACAAACACCGACGTCACCTGGGCGGTGAACGGGATCGCCGGGGGCAATAGTTCGGTGGGAACAATTACTTCCACGGGCAACGGCGCGGGGCCCTACACGGCGCCGCGCGACCTGCCGGTGCTGCCGAACGTGACGGTCACGGCGACCAGCGCCGCGGATTCTTCCAAGAGCGGCGGCGCGCAAGTTGGGATCACCAGCGACATTGCGGTGAACTTTTTGTCTTCTTCGGCCAGCGTTGAACTGGGGGCGGCGGCGGACTTTGCAGCGGGGATTTCTTCCGCGGGGAACCCAGACCCCACAATTGTGTATGCCGTTTCCGGCGCGGGCTGCGCGGGCAGCGGCTGCGGAACGGTCGACAGCGGAGGACATTTCACGGCGCCGCAGATTCTGCCCTCGCCGGCGATGGTCACGCTCACGGCGCAGAGCGCCGCGGATCCCGCCAAGCGGGCGGCGGCCTCCATACGCATCGCCAGCAGCTTCACGCTGACGATGAGCGGGCCTTCGAGCGCGGCGCCCGGCTCGAGCTCTCCCTTTACGGCGACGTTTTACCCCGCACAAAACTCAAACCCCAGCCTGGCCATCCAGTGGCAGCTTTCCGGAGCCGGCTGCGCGGGCAGCGGCTGCGGAACGCTCCAGATGACCGCGGCGCTCTCCACTTCCAGCACTGCAAATTACACCGCGCCGCCGGCCGCTCCCAATCCGAACACGGTGACAATCACCGCCGTGCCTCAGGCCGACCCCGCGAGGGCCGCTTCGATGACCGTAACCATCGCCGGGCCGCCGGTGGCCGCAGTACAGATCACGCCGCAGAATGCAACGCTGGCGGTGAATCACCGGCAGACGCTTACGCTTCAGGTGACCCTTCCTTCGTCAGGGCAAGCCGGCGCGACCTCGACGGCGGTGAACTGGCAAGTGAACGGCGTCGCCGGAGGGAATACTTCCGTGGGACAAATCTGCGTGACCGGATCGGCGCCGTGCCAGACGCTGACTTCGTCGAGCAGCGCGACGGTGGACTATATTGCGCCGGGGGGAGTACCCCAGCCGAACCCGGTCGCCGTTACGGCCACCAGCCAGGAGGTCCCCTCAGCCGCGGCGAGCGTGCCCATCACCATACTGGCGCACGTCGTTGTGGGAGTCTCTCCGCCGAGCGCGACGATTGGCCCGCAGGCCATACAGCCTTTCACGGCAACGGTTCTGGGAACCTCGGACCAGAACGTCATCTGGCAGGTGCAGGGCGCGGCGTGTTCGTGGACAGGGTCGCCGTGCGGGAGGATTGACGCGACCGGCGTGTACACGGCGCCAGCGGCAGCTCCTTCACCGGACGCGTTTCAGGTGGCCGCGGTGAGCAGCGAGGACACGAATCAAAGCGGGTTCTCGCAAGTGACGATATCCAGCGGTCCCGCAATTGGGACACTCCTTCCCGCGAGCATCTTCGCCGGGGCGTCCGAGGGATTCACGCTGCGCGTGCAAGGCGGCGGTTTTGCAGCCAGCAGTCCCGGACCGGGCTCGGCGATTGTTGCCGGAGGGGCGGTGCGCACGACGACCTGCGCGACGAGTTCCAACTGCACCACGACGCTCAGCGCCGCGGATGTTGCCATGGCGGGGAACCTTTCCATCCAAATCAAGAATCCGGATGGGACGGCGTCGAACCCAGCCGCGCTGGTGGTGGCGCCGCAGACCTCCGGCGAGGACGCCATCGCGCTTTCGAGCGCGGCGCCTTGGGCCACGGGAAAGGACATCGTTGCGGTCGAGCCGAGCACCGCAGGCACCTCGGCGGAGGGGCCGAATGTGGACTTGAATGTCGCGGCGCTGGGTATGTTTTCGGTCGTCAACAATTCCTGCGCGCTGGGAGGCGCTCCGGTAACGCTGGTGCGGCCCGCCTCGGGCACGGCGTTGGCGGACATCTGCGCGTTTTCAAACAGCGGGCTCGACGCGGGAATGACGTACACCGTTTCCGGCGCGGGCGATGTAAGCGTTGCGGGACAACAGCCTGCGGGGCTCGGCATCATTCACCTGACACTGCAGATTTCGAGCACGGCAGCGCCCGGTCAGCGGACGCTGTTCATCGGGAATTCCAACCTCGACAAAACCGCGGCGACCGCGGCTCTCCTGGTGAAATGAGGGCGAGCATCCGCGAGACTGGCGGACGGGGACAACGAACAAGGAGGAAAGAGACCATGGGGTTTCGTGCAAAGGTGCAAGGCTCGATGGCTTCCTTTTCGCTGCTGGCAGTTCTATGCGGCGCGGCGGCGACGGGCGCGACGACGTTCCGTTACCTCTCGCTGTATGACCTGGGCACCGCGGCGGAGACCGTGGTGCGCGCGCGCTGCCTTTCCGGCGAAAGCCGCTGGGAAGGCGGCGAAATCTGGACGTTCACGCAATTCGAAGCGGTGGAGAGCTTGAAGGGAAACGTGCCGCGGCTCTTGACGGTCCGCACGCTCGGCGGACGAGTGGGGCACCTGCAGTCCATCGTGGAGGGCGCTCCGGCATTTCATGCCGACGAGGAGGTTTTTCTTTTTCTCGGCGCGCGGCAGGCGGATTCATTTTCCGTGCTGGGGTGGGCGCAGGGCACCTTCCGCATTCGAAGCGAACCGGGCAGCGGGCGGGAGAGCGTGACCCAGGATTCGGCGGGGCTGGCGGTGATGGACGGGGCTACCGGAAGGCTCCAACGGAAAGGGATTCGCAACCTGCCGGTGGAGGAGTTCCGGCAGAAAATCGCCAGCGCCATAGAGCGTTCGAGCTGGAGGCTCCGATGAAGAACGGCAGAAGATGGAAGAAGCTCCTGGCTGTCCCCATGGGGTTCTTTTTCTTGTGCGCGGGGCCGGCGCCGCCACTGGCGCGAGGCTACGCGTTCCACTATGTCGTCGCCGACATGCGATTGCCGGCTTCGGAATCAGGCGGGTCGGCGTGCCCCGTGCCTGCGCACTTCCCGACGGGCGCTGGAAGCATCAACCGGCGGTGGAGCACGGCGCTCAACACCAACCCAGTGACGATTCTGACCGCCGACCAGACCGTGGCAGGGCGCCTCGACGAAATCGAGGCCGCCATCCAGAGTTCGTTTTCGGCGTGGACCGGCGTGAGCGGCGCGTCGTTCACAGGCACGTCGCTTGCGGCGCTGGGGCGCACGAGCTCGCAAAATGCGTGCGCCGCCGATGGAGTGAACTCGATCTGCTTTGATCAAAGCGACGCCGCCTTCACTCCCGGCGTGCTGGCGTTTACCCGGGTTATCGTCGCCGACCGCATCGGCGAAACCCTCGGCGGCGCTGCGTCCGCGGAGATCGGGCAGATTCTCGACGCGGACATAGAGCTGAATCCCGGCGACTCGCGGACAGCGTTTGCCACGCCTGCGGCGCTGCCGAGCGCGCCTTCCGCGTACGACCTGGAATCGGTGCTCATGCACGAGCTCGGTCACTTCCTGGGCTTCAGCCACTCGGCGGTGTGGCGGGGGATGATGTACCCCTTCGTGCCGCCGCCGGGAACCTTTACCGGAGACCGCCCGACGACGTTGGCTCCCGACGCGCCCCTTTCAAATGACGACCGCACCGGGCTGCGTGTTCTCTATCCCGATCCATCGGACACGGTGAATGTAGGGGCGATTTCGGGGCGGATCCTTCCGGCGAATCCGCTTTCGCTGCCGGTGGCTCCCGCGGGGGTGGCGGGATTGTTCGGCGCGCACGTGGTGGCCATGGACGCGGACACCGGCGAGGTTGTGGCAGGTGTGCTGGGGGGCTGGTCGTGCGGCGGAGCGGGGCCGGCGCAGTTTGACGGCGCGTTCGAGTTCGCGCGCCTGCCGGTTGGAGCGGGACAAAGCTACAAAATTTACGCCGAGCCGCTCAATGGAACGGTGGACCCTTCGCAGATAACCAGCGCAACCGCAACACTGTGCCGGAACGCGCTCACCGATTCGGGATGGCCGGCGCAATTTGCGTGCGTCGCGCCGCACGTGACGACGAACCTGACGGCGCGGGTCCGGCCGGCACCATAGCGAAATCCATTGGGCTGCGCGCCCTTCCATTCTGCTACTGGCAGCAGGACGAGAGGATCAGGCGGCGCAGAACCTCGGCGCACGCGGTGACGGAATCAAGCTCGACGTATTCTTCGGAGCCGTGAAGACCGCGTCCGCTGGGGCCAAACACCACGCCGGGGACTCCCGCGGCGGCGAGCAGGGCCGTGTCGGTCCACGCCGCCATGCCGGAGAGATTCACAGAGCCTGTGACCTGAGCTATCGCCGAAGCAGCGGCGCGGACGATGGGAGACTCACGGGAAATTTCGTAGGGGGGGCGGGCGCCGCCCATGCGAAGTGTGGCCCGAAACTCCGGATGCGTGGCGTGCAGGCCGTCGAGGAGTTTGCGCAAGGCGGCTTCGGCTTGCGCGACCGCTTCGCCGGGAAGGGTGCGGCATTCCAATTGAAAGCGGCACTCGGCGGGATAAGAGGAAAGCTCCTGGCCGCCGGAGATGAGCGAGGCGTGCAGAGAGCCGTGGCCGAGCAGAGGATGCGGCGGGCGCGCGGCGAGGGTTTCTTCGAGGCTGTCGAGCGCGGCCAGCACGCGGCCCATCATGCGGATGGCGTCGCGGCCCTCTGCGGGAAGGCTGCCGTGCGCGGCGCGGCCCTGCGTGATGATCTCGAACCAGGCGTAGCCTTTGTGGGCGATGACGAGATCGAGGCCGGTGGGCTCCAGAACAACGGCGGCATCGGCGGAAAATTTCTTGAGCAGCGCTTCGGTGCCGATGCTGTCGCACTCCTCGTCCACGACGGCGGCGAGAAGCAGCGGGCGCGAAAACACGGTCCGCTCGCGGGCGAGCGAAATCGCCGCGGCGCACATGGCGGCAACACCACTCTTGATGTCCAGCGCGCCGCGTCCGAAGAGGCGGCCGCCGCGCTCGACCGGCGTGAACGCGCCGCGCATGTCGCCGGCGCCAACGGTATCGATGTGCGCAAGGATGGCCAGAGCCGGGCGCGGGGAAGCGGAAGCACCGGGAGGCGCGCCGAGAAGCGCGACGACGTTGGGGCGGCCGCGCGCGGCCTCGTGCAGCTCGGCGTCAATTCCGTGGCCGCGGAGAAAATCGCGCAAGAACCCGGAGGCTGCGGCTTCGCCGCGCGCGCCGGGAACCAGCGTGGGATTGACCGAATCAATGGCGACCAGGTCGCGCAGGAGTTTCTGGAGGAGCGGCTCGTCAATCATCGCGCCCATCATCGCGGCGGGCGTTCCGGGCTTGAGGGGTGAATGACTCCCCCGCCCCACAGCAGGCCGGGGCCGAGCGACGCAAGAAAAATCGGAAGGCGCGCGGCGGCAGGGAGTGCGGCCTGGACGGTGAGGGCCTGATTGAGGGCCACACCGCATGTGGACGAGCCGAGGTTTCCGCAGATCCTGGCGACGGTGGGGAATTTTTCGATGGGCACATCCATTCGCCGCGCGAGGAGCTCGACCAGACGCGGGTTGGGCTGATGCGTGGCGAAGGCGCCCACATCGTCGCGGTTGACGCTGGAGCGGAGCTCGAGGTCGGCGATAATGCGTTCGAGGCGCGAGACCGCGGCGCGCGAGAGAGCTTCACCATCGAAATGAAGGTCCACGCGGCCCCCTCCGGCGGGCCCCACCCGGATAGCGCCGGCGTAGGCTCCGGCGCAGCCGAAAATAAATTCGCCGAGACGATAGGAGGCAGGAGACGGGCCGCTTGCAGCCCCGGCGGCGAGGATGAAAGCGCTCGCGCCATCGCCGAAGAGACCGCCGAATTCTCCGGGGACGCGGCCGGGCGCGAGCTGATGGGTGTGAACGTCGGCGCTGACAACCAGAACCTTGCGCGCGGAACCCCCGGCAATCAGGGAGCGGGCAACGGCGATCCCATTGAGCAAGCCGAGGCATGCGCCCCCGACGTCGAGGACTCCGCAGGTGTCGCGCGCAAGAAGCCGCGAATGAAGCTGCGCGCCGAGAGAGGGATATCCGAGCGAGGTTTCGCTGGTGACGATGAGGAAATCGAGGTCGGCGGGCTTCGCGCGCGCCCGCTTCAACGCCGCCCGCGTGGCGACCGCGGCCAGGTTGAATTCGTTTTCCGGCCCGGTGACGCGGCGCACGGATTCGATTCCGGCGCGGTCGCGAAGCTTGCCGGGCGTCAGGCCAAATTCGCTTTCAATCTGCTCCGCGGGGATGACTTGCGAGCCGAGGGCCTCCCCCCAACCGAGAATCACGGCTTGTGCATCGGTGTGAGCCGGAGGGCGAGCCGCCGCGGGCTTGCTCGTCGTTTTCTGCGGCTGCTTCGGACGCGCCGGGGACGGGGATTCCAGTGCCGCAAGAAGCGATGCGATGCTGGCGGGCGCCTCGGCGAGCCGCGCGCCAAGATCCGGCACGTTCGCGGCGGCTTCGACGCAGCGGATTACGCCAACCCAAGCCATCGAATCCAGCGCGCCGGAATCGATCAAGTCCTCGTCGAGGCGGGGCAACGCCGCCTTCGGGGCAAGTTCGCGGCGTAGGCAGGACTCGATGATCTGGCGGAGCCGGAGCGCATCAATTTGTTTCGGAGCGCTCATAGACTTTTGGGCTCTTTCAAGGCTTGGCTAGCCTTTCCACTTAAAATTCTTCCAGCCACGCGTCCTCCGGCAGAGGAAAAAGGGTGTCCAGCATGATCCAGCAACGGTTTGGACGCGGACGAGTAACTCCCAGCCTGACAAAGTGGTGCGCACAACTGAGCACCTTTTGATCGAATTGAGAATCAAGAAAACGCTGGAGTCGCTGCAAAAGATTCGCGCCACGGCTGGGAATCAACGCAGCTTCCACGAAAGTATTCCAATCCCGGTCTACAACGGGAATGTCGCGCAAGCTTTCACCGGCCGGAAGGGTCACCGCAGCGCGCAGTTCTTTGCCGACACGCTCCATCCGCAAATTCTGGCTGATGCATCCGCAAATGGATCGGTTACCCGCGCCCTGTGGTACGAAGACACCGCGACCGCTGCGATTCTCGTGAACACCGCAGCCAAACAGGTCCTTCAAGCAGTCCGCACATTCGGCCCTCCTGAGATACTTCACGACCTCCGGATCGGAGACTTGCCGCACCTTTCGCATGCCACGCGTGGATATGCGATCTTCGAGATGGGGCTTCTCACAAGGCAAGTTCATCAGATTGAATTCCAGAATATCACCCCGACGATAGGGGAAGTTTGGCCAGCCCCAGCCCTTGGGAGGCAGCGGCCGAAGGGAACGGATCGCGGACCCTTCATGCTCGAGACCAATTACGCAGAAAGCCGCGCCCATTCGAGTGATATCAGTGATAAGCAGCTTGGTCATAGAGCGGGCGAGGCGATTTTCTTTCGGCGCGCTTTTTGCGGCTTGGGCGGTGCCTTCTCGATAGACAGATGGCGGATTGCGACGGAGTGCCCAGCACCGTGGAACTTCTCGGCCAGAAGTTCGACAAGCAGGCGACGGTGGCACCTTTCGGCCGTAGGTTCGGAACAGAGGAGGGCGACAATGCCTTCGAATCGCGAAGGGTCGCAGCGTGCGGGAACGTCGCGCTGGCGCATCAATTCGAGGAACGCAGCCTCGTACGCTGGCCAATCTTTGGAGGCGCGATAGATATCGCGGATTTCGGGAGATGGCGCAAAGAGCGGCTCGTGTTCGTAGGCGATCCCCCCAAGACGATCGAGAAAAAACGCGACGTCGGGAAATTTGGCGAAGCCGGAGAGTTGGCCGGTGCGGTTTTCACGGACATCAATCACCTTAGTGACGCCGGCTTCTTGAAGGAGGCGGAAGAATTCCTCGGCGGTCTTGCCGGCAAAGCCGATGGTGCAGAGCGTGGAGTTCATGCGCGGATCACCAGCGCTCGACGGCTTCCGGATCAACCCGGAAGGCGCAGCGTTCTGCCTGGAGACGATAAGCATCTTCCAGCGCCGCGCTGCGGTCGGCGGCAAAAAGCGAAGGTCCCGAAAAGCCGGACAGGTCCTGGGCACCGAGGACGCGGTCTTCGGCCTCGCGCTGGGATTCGATGGCGCCGCCGCGGCGGATGTGCTGTGGCGCCACTCCAGCGGCAGCCAATTCCGGACAGATCATCAGAAAACGGTGGCAGGTGAGTGGGTCTTCTTCGGCGCACATCAATGCGACCGCGTGGCTTTGCAGTTCGGTGAGCACCCGCTCGACTCCTTGGCGAAAGCCGAAGGATTTCCGGCAGGCGGCATAGTTCGCGAGGCCGTCGGCACGATACAGCTTGGGATCGGCTGGGCGGCCGCCCAGCTCTTCACCGAGAAAGAGATAGCGGATGTTGACTTCCCGGAGGAGTTCCTCGAGAACGTCCTGATTGAACTGGGGGAAACGTCCGCTCTGAGGGCGGCTGCGCACGTCGCAAAGAACAGCGATCTCGAATCGCCGGAGGAGCTCCAAAAACGGGGGCGGTTCGAGATTGGAGTGCCCAATGGTAAATAGGGGATGAGCGCGTGTTTCAACGTTCGGCACGTCATTGCCTCAGAAAGCAAGAAGTATTCTGCCGGAATAGACGAGGATGAGCAACCCGGCTGAAGATCAGTTCGCAGATGGCGTGGGAGCGGCCAGGCGCTCGAGTTTGGAGACGACGCGGTCGAGCTCGTCCACCAGAGGCGTGCGTCCGGATTGGCTGAGTGCGTTCACCATCTGGCGATAATACCAGAGGGTTCCTTCTTTCTTGCCTTTGAAACGCTCCCAGACCGAGTCGCCTTCACGGCGCAAGTCGGCGAGAACTTCGCGGGCGTTGTGAAGCTTGTCGGCGGCGGAGACGAGCTGAATCTCGGCGGGCTCGCGGCGGATGCGCTCGATGTAGGCCTGCTTGCGCAAGAGCCATTCGGGCTTGGGGTCGGAATACGCGTCGGTGCAGCCGTCCACGATGCGCGCGACGCAGGCGCCGAATTTGCGGCGAATCTCGGCGAGGCGCGGCAGGCCGCCTTGGTCTTCGACGGCGTCGTGGAGCAGCGCGGCGATGGCCTGGTCTTCGTCGCCGCCGTGCTCGATAACAAGGGAAGCGACGCCGAGCAGGTGGCCGATATAGGGGTGGTCCTTGCCCTTGCGGGTCTGATGGGCATGAAGGCGCGCGGCGTAGCCGAGGGCGCGAATGAAGCGGCCGGTCAGCTGGGGTCCGCCGCCGGATGATTTTGACGTCGGCTTGTGGCGGGGCATGGTTTATTTTCGCACCTTCCGTTTGCGGACGCGATGCGTCTTGCGCGGCGGGTGCTCGTAGGCGGCACCGAACCAGCACACGGCTTCCTCGAGACTTTCGCGTGACGCAAGGGGAATCTCGACCCAGGCCCTCGCCCCGAGGCGAGCCGGCGCAACGGAGGGACGCCGCAAAGCTCGGGCCGCGTCGTCCTCTCGCAGCCGGATGTAAACCAAAGTGGGTTCGCCGGGCCGGTTCAGCCACGCCGGTTTGCGCTTCGAGAGGTCGCGATTTGCGTAACAACCGAGCATTCGCTGTCCCCGCCAGAAGCCTAGCGTGCCCATCATCGGCCGCAGGGTCACAGCAGGCCAGGAAAGTAGCTCGGCGCGGAGAGCTTCGCCAAGCTCGTCGTCCAGAGGGCGCAATGACCAATCCTCATTGGCCATAACGCCAGCTTGACATTTGCGGGCAGCTCAAGCAAGACTCTGCGGCACATGGCGGCGGCGACCGCCTTCCCGAGGAAATCGAAGCGGGCCAAGGGAATCTTTTGGAGGAGGAACACCGTGCGAATCAACTACCTGGCGATTGTCGTCGCGGCAATTCTGTACTTTCTTTTGGGGGGGCTATGGTTTGGAAAACTGTTCAACAACCAGTGGATGGCGCTCGAAGGGTTCAAGGCGGCGGACTTGAAAAATATCAACCCGACGATTCCCTACATCGTCTCGATGATCGCCAACCTGGTGATTGCGTTCATCCTGGCGCTGGTGTGCGCGACCCAGAAAGCGGATTCCGCGGTGAAAGGCGCGCAAACGGGAATCCTGATGGGCATCGGGTTCGTGGCGACGACGGCGCTGTCCACGTACATGTTTGAGGGCCGGTCGTTTCACCTCTACCTGATCAATGAGGGCTATCCTGTGGTGGGACTGGCGCTGATGGGCGCGGTGATCGGAGCGTGGAAGAAAAAGGCGGCGTAGCAAGGTTCAAGACGCATCGATTGGGGAAACAGGGCGGCAAGGCTCGCAATTCTGAAGATTTGGTAGCCCCGACGGGAATCGAACCCGTATTTCGGCCTTGAAAGGGCCGCGTGCTAACCGTTGCACCACGGGGCCACGGGGAGGGACAACCTGCGACTTCACCATTATAGGGGACGCTCAAGAATTGGCAAGCGAGAGAGGGCTGAAGAGGGATTCCTCGACTGCGTCCCGCTTTGCGCGACTCCGCTCGGAATGACACCGCTGGCTAAGGTGAAGACTAGGCGCCCTGGCGGTCCTGGTATTCCTCGTGCCAGGCCATCTGGATGGCTTCGAGTTTGCCTTCGTTGGAGAGTTTGGGGTCGCCGGTAAAGCCGTCAAGCTCGCAGACCCATCTGTGAAGATCGGTGAAGCGGATGGTGAGCGGGTCGGTGGTTGGGAACTTGTCGACAAGCCGAATGCCGATTTCTTCCGGGTGGTCCCAATCGAACGTGGCGGGCATGAAAGCCTCCTCAACGGAATTAAACAAGGAACATTAAACGCAGAGGCGCAGAGAGCACAGAGAAAGAATCCGAATTAGTGTTCGGCCTCTTTGGCGTAGTTTTTGTTCCATTCGGGAATCTCGATGACGACGTCGGCTGAGCCATCGGGGACGCACTGGCAGCCCAGGCGCGACTTGGGCGTGATGCCCGGGGCTTCGTCGAGCTGATCGTATTCGGCGTCGGTGGCTTCGTTGCAGGACTCCAGCCCCTGATGCACGATGACGTGGCAGGTGGAGCAGGCGCACACTCCGCCGCAGGCGTGGTCGAGCCCCATGTGAAAGCCGTTGGCGACGTCGAGAATGCTGCCGGGCAGACCGTCGTGGCCGTAGGGAATTTTCTCCGGGTCCACCTCGAAGGTTTTCCCCTCGCGGAGAAACGTCACCTTATATTTCTTCGTGGCCGGCTTATATTTGACTTCTTCGATGTAGGGGTTCTGGCCGCCCATGAGTGCTACCTCCTTCCTGAAAAACTAGGGCTGCCGGGCTGAGGCCCGACGCTACAACTGCTACGGTATGCCGGGCTAAAGCCCGGCACTACACTTCGGCGACGCGCTTGCCTTCGAGAGCGGTGGAAAGCGCGCGGTTCATAATCAATTCGGCCAAATGCATGGTGGCCTGGTTGAGCTGGTCGATGTGCGTGCGAATCAACTTGTAATCCGTTCCGGCAACGGTGGCCCGCAGCAATGCCATGCTGGCGTCAATGGTCTCGCGCTCGTCGGGGGCCAGCTCCGAGGCGGCTTCGTCCGCGAGGGATTTCGCTGCGGCGTTCAAGATGATTTGCGCTTCGTTGCGCGCTTCGATGAGCTGGCGCTCGGCGAAATCCTGCTCGGCATATTCGATGGACTCTTCGAGCATTTTTTCGATGTCCGCGCCGGCCAGGCCGTAGCTCGGCTGGACCTCAATGGAGCGCTGCTCGTCGGAATGGAGATCGCGCGCGGCAACCTGCAAAATGCCGTTGGCGTCAATCAGGAATTTCACCTCGATGCGCGCCAGGCCCGCGGGGCCGGGCGGAACCTTGAGCGCAAAGCGCGCCAGCGAGCGGCAATCCTTGGCCAGCTCGCGCTCGCCCTGCAGCACGTGGATGTCAATGCCGGTCTGGTTGTCCACGCCGGTGGTGTAAAGCTCCTGGGCGCTCGCCGGAATGGTGGAGTTTCGCGGGATGATCTTGGCCACCGCGCCGCCGTAGGTTTCGATGCCCAGCGACAGTGGCGTGACATCGAGCAGGAGCATGTTTTTCACGCCGCGCTCAAGAATATCAGCCTGCACGGCGGCGCCCAGCGCCACGACTTCGTCGGGATTGAGCTCGACGTGCGGCCGGCGGGCGAAGAATTCTTCGACGGTGCGGCGAACCAGCGGAATGCGCGTGGAGCCGCCGACCAGCACGACTTCGTCCATATCCGAGGGCTTGAGCTTGGCGTCGGCCAGCGCCTGCTTCACCGGACCCATGGTGCGGTCCACGGTGCCGCGAATCCAGGATTCGAATTCCGAGCGCACCAGGTCGCGCGTGAAGACTTTGCCGCCGGGAAGCGGGAAACGCAAAACGGTCCGGTTATCGGCGGATAGCTCGTGCTTCGCGCGGATCAGGGCTTTGCGCAGCTCCTGCACGGCGGCCGGGTCTTTCGAGAGATCCTCCAGATGGGCGTAACGGATTTCGTCGCGGATGCTGCGCTGGAGAATATTGTCAATGTCGTCGCCGCCGAGATGCGTGTCGCCGTTGGTGGAGAGCACCTGGTAGACGTCGCCCTCGCCGGTGGAAATCAGCTTGAGGATGGAGATGTCAAAGGTGCCGCCGCCGAAGTCATACACGGCGACGCGGCCGCGCTGCTGCTCGTGGAGGCCGTAGGCCAGCGCGGCGGCCGTGGGCTCGTTGACCAGGCGCAGGACTTCGAGGCCGGCGAGGCGTCCGGCGTCTTTGGTGGCCTGGCGCTGCGCGTCGTTGAAATACGCGGGGACGGTGATGACCGCGCGCTCCACGGGCTCCCCAAAAAAAGCTTCCGCCCAGTGGCGCAGCTCGCGAAGAATGAACGCGGAGATTTCCGGCGGCGTGAAGACGCGTTCGCCCAGGCGCACGCGGATGACGCTTTCGCTGCCGGGATCAATCCGGAAGGGAAAGATTTTCAGCTCGTCCTGAACGTCGGCGACGCCGCGGCCCATCAGGCGCTTGACGGAATAGATGGTGCGGCCGGGCTGCGTGAGCAAACGGCGGCGCGCGGGTTCGCCGACGACGACGCTGCCGTCTTCGTCGAGGCTGACGACGGAAGGACAGAGCGTGCCGCCATAAGGGCCGCGGACACACTCCGGCCGGCCCGTCCGCGGATCGAGATAGGCGACGAGGCTGTTGGTGGTGCCGAGATCAATGCCGACGGTGCGGGCCATGAGTTCGGTTACGTCTCCTGAGCAAACTTGGCGGCATGAAGCGGTCTCTACAATTCCTTTTGCACGTTGGCGACGAGGTTGCGGATGTAGGAGCGGCGATTGAGCAGCTCGTTCATCCGGGACATTATTCGTTTGCGCGCGGTGTCGTCGCCGCCGGAATCGAGCGCGGCGTCCCATTCGCCGAAGACGGCTTCGAGCTGTGCGTCCACTGCGCCGAGCTTTTCTGCAAAGCTTTTCTGCGCGGCGGCGAGGCGCGCGCGGAGCGCGGTCGTGTCGGTATCGCCGGCTTGCGCCGCGCGCAGTTGGTCAAGCGATTCGTTCAATTCGAACACTTCTTCGAGCAGCTCAGGCGGGGCTTGCTGTCTTTGCTGGCCCTCTTTGCGCATGCCTTCGAGGGCCAGCAGATATTCCACGCGGCTGATGGGCTCGCGGAGGGCGCGATAGGCGTCGTTCAAACGCGAGCTGTGCTGGAGCGCCAGTTCGCGCTCCTGCGGGCCGGCGTTCACGAAATTGTCGGGATGAAGCTTCCAGCTCAACTGGTGAAACTTCGCTTCGAGCGCTCCGGCGTCAATGCGCAGCTTCCGCGGCAGCCCGAGGAAGGCAAAGTAGTCCGTGCCGCGCGGCAGTTGCTGGATCTTCCCGCAATTCGAGCAGATGTGCGGCCCCTGCGTCCATTGCCGGCAACTCCAGCAGACCAGCGGAGACGTTGTTGCGGTCGAAGGTGTAGTCATGAAGCGAAGCCCGAATTCCCTGGTACTAAGAACTCCGTGTGCGGGCGAAAAAAAAGTGGCTGGCGGGCCCGGCTGCCAACCACTCGACGATGCCGAAGCTCTGCGTGCCTGGGCCGCTCCCCCCAAAAGAAAATCGGCGTCCGGAAACAACCGGGGACGGGCCGAAATGCCTGTCCCGCTGCTTACGCGGTAAACGAACTGCCACAGCCGCAACTGCGCGCCGCGTTGGGATTCTGGAAGACGAATCCCTGGCGCATCAGGTCTTCCTGCCACTCCAGCGTGGTGTCGTGGAGATAGAGATAACTCTTGGGGTCCACAAACAGCCGCGCGCCATGCTCCTCGAAGACTTTGTCGCGGTCGCGCGCCTGCGTCTCGAGCCGCATTGCGTAGGACAGGCCCGAGCAGCCGCCGCCCTGCACACCCACGCGAAGCCCGCCGGTTTCGGCGGGGACACCGTCCTTGGCGAGGAGTCCGCGGATTTTTTCAGCGGCCTTTTCTGTCAGATGGATCATCACTCAATCACCCAAACCTCAGAGCGACGCAAAGCGAGGAGGAATCCCCGGCTCTGCCGGCTCCGCTCGGAACAGCGCGCGCCGCTAGTGGCTGGAAGATACGTTTTCTTCAGCCGACTCGATTCCCTGCTTCTTTTTCCAGTCGCCGATGGCCGCCTTGATGGCATCCTCGGCGAGGACGGAGCAGTGAATCTTCACCGGCGGAAGGCTCAACTCGCGGACAATGTCCGTGTTCTTGATGGAAAGCGCCTCATCCACGGTCTTGCCCTTCACCCATTCGGTGGCGAGCGACGAGCTGGCAATCGCCGAGCCGCAGCCAAACGTCTTGAACTTGGCTTCCTCGATGACCTGCGTCGCGGGATTGATCTTCATCTGCAGCTTCATGACGTCGCCGCACTCCGGCGCGCCCACCAGCCCGGTGCCCACCGACGGGTCTTCCTTGGGCAGGCTGCCGACGTTGCGCGGGTGGTTGTAGTGGTCAATCACTTTGTCTGAATACGCCATCTCCATTCCCCCTCTTTAACTTAGATGAGTCTGAATCTCGTTCGGATTCCTTACACCACGTCGGAAGCGACCTTCCAATTCATCTTGCTGAGGTCCACTCCCTCTTTGGCCATTTCGTACAGCGGCGAAAGCTCGCGAAGCCGGCTGACGACTTCCACGATGCGGTTCACCACGTAATCCACTTCTTCCTCGGTGTTGAAGCGGCCGATGCCGAAGCGGATGGAGGTGTGGGCAAGGTCTTCGCCGACACCGAGAGCCTTCAGGACGTAGCTGGGCTCGAGAGTGGCCGAGGTGCAGGCCGAGCCGCTCGACACGGCGACGTCGTTGATGCCCATCAGCAGCGATTCGCCTTCGACGTAGGCAAAGCTCACGTTCAAGTTGTTGGGCAGGCGATGCTCCATCGAGCCGTTGATGAACACTTCGTCGAGCCTGGCGAAGATGCCATCTTTCAGGCGTTCGCGCAGGCGGCGCATCCGCGCGCCCTCTTCGGCCATTTCCTTCTGGCAGAGCTCACAGGCTTTGCCGAGGCCCACGATGCCGGGGACGTTGAGCGTGCCCGAACGCATGCCGCGCTCGTGGCCGCCGCCATCAATGATGGCGGAAAGCTGCACGCGCGGATTGCGGCGGCGCACGTAGAGCGCGCCGACTCCCTTGGGGCCATAAATCTTGTGGGCGCTGATGGCCAGCAGGTCGATGTTGTCCTTCTGAACGTCCACGGGAATCTTGCCGACGGCCTGAACGCCGTCCACGTGGAACAGCACGCCATGCTCCTTGGCAATCTTGCCGATTTCGGCGATGGGATTGACCACGCCGATTTCGTTGTTGGCATACATGATGGAAATCAAAATCGTTTTCGGGGTGATGGCCTTGCGCACCGCGTCCGGGCTGACCCGGCCGTCTTTTGCGACGGGAAGGTAGGTGACTTCGTAGCCGTACTTTTCCAGGCGTTTACAGGTATCCAGGACGGCCTTGTGCTCGATCACTTGGGTGATGATGTGATTGCCCTTTTCGCGGTACATCTCCGCCACGCCCTTGATGGCCAGGTTGTCGGACTCGGTGGCGCCGCTAGTGAAAATGATCTCCTTGGGAGAGGCGCCGACGAGGCTGGCGATCTGTCCGCGGGCATTTTCCACAGCTTCCTCGGCGGTCCAGCCGAAGGCGTGGTTGCGGCTGGCCGCGTTGCCGAATTTTTCGCCGAAGAACGGCAGCATCGCTTCGAGCACACGCGGGTCCACCGGGGTAGTCGCGTGATTGTCCATGTAAATCGGGAGCTTAATGGCCATGCTTTCTCTCCTCAGTCTCTCAAGTCCGTAGCGCGACGAGCGCACCCTCTTGCGGCTCTTCGCTCATCTGCGAAATCGTCACCGCGCCGAGCACTTGCAGGATGCTCTCGTTAACCCGGCGGAGCGGCTCGCGAATCGTGCAGTGCGAGGTCTGGCCGCATTCGCCGTGATTGGTGACGCACGAAGTAATCAGCAGCGGCCCGTCAATCGCGTTGATGACGTCGAGCGCGGTGATGCGGCGCGGGTCGCGCGCCAACTGATAGCCTCCGGCGGAGCCGTGGCGAGCGGCCAGCAACCCCTGTTTGGCCAGCTTCTGCAGCACCTTGGCCATCAGAGGCGTGGAGATGTCGTAAAGCTCGGCTATCTCCGCGGCGCTGCAGGAGCCGTCGCCGCCATGAGTCGCCAAGTGCTTTATGGCGATCAGTGCGTAATCGGATTTCCTAGATAATTTGAACATAGCAGGCGTCTATGCCATATACGACTGATTTAGTCCCATATGCAAAATAGCACATGGGGCAGCCACAAGTCAAGAGAATATCTGTCCAGAACCCCAAGCGCATGTGTGAGTTACAATGCGACCAAAATAGTCTGAATCTGTCGAGCGGCGTCCAGCGAACGGCTGCAAATCTCAGTCAAACGGCAGGGGATGAAGCTTGAATTGCTGACCAATAGGCAGCTCTGCCTGGGCGGCACGACGAACGACCGTGAAGAGATGCCAACCGGGGGCCGGCGCGAATGGATTTGAAATTCTCGTTCGCCGGTCGGCCAGTGCTGTAAAATGGCACCACTATGCCGGCGGTTGGACATACCATCGCCATTTACCCGGGATCATTCGATCCGGTGACCAACGGTCATCTGGACTTGATCGAACGCGGGACAAAGATTTTCCAGCGCCTGATTGTGGCCGTGCTGCGCAACGCGGACAAAGACCCGCTCTTCACCGTGGCCGAGCGCGTGGAGATGCTGCGGCAAGTAACGCGACCCTGGGCCAACGTCGAGGTGGACGTTTTCGACGGCCTGCTGGTGGACTACGCGCGGCGCCGCGGCGCGGGCGTGATCCTGCGCGGGATTCGCGCGATTTCCGATTACGAATATGAATTGCAGATGGCCTTGATGAACAGGAAGCTTGAGCCGCAATTGGAAACGGTCTTCATGATGCCGGCGCTGAAGTACAGCTATCTGAGCGCGCGGCTGGTGCGCGAAATCGCGCAATTTGGCGGGCCGCTGGATGGATTGGTGCCGCCGGTTGTCGAGCAGAAACTGCGCGCCAAGGTGACCTAGAGGCGGTGATTCCTGAAGAGAGAGGCGACCCGGTGCAGCTCACGGAACGGGTAAACCGAATTTCTGTTTCGCCGACTTCTGCGGTGGTTGCTGAGGCGGAAAAATACAAAGCCCGCGGAGTGGACCTGGTGGACTTCGGGCCCGGCGAACCGGACTTCCCTACCCCGGAGCACATCAAGCAGGCGGCCACCCGCGCCATTGAACAGAATTTCACGAAATACACGCCGACGGGCGGGACTACCCCGTTGCGCGAAGCCATCTGCGCGTGGCACAAGCGGGAGCTGGGCTCGAGCTACGAGCCGAAGGAGTGCATCGTCAGCGTCGGCGGAAAGCACGCCATCTTCAACGCGGTTTGTGCGCTCGTCCAATCCGGCGACGAGGTGCTGATCCCCGCCCCGTACTGGGTGAGCTATCCGGACATTGTAAAGTTTGCGGGCGGGACGCCGGTGATCGTCGAAACGCGCGCCGACAACAACTTCTGCGTGAGCGCGGCGGCGATGGAAGCCGCTATGACGCCTCGGACGAAGCTCCTGATCGTGGACTCGCCGTGCAATCCAACCGGGGCGGTGGTCCCGGCGGAGGAATACGAGCGGATCTGCGGACTATGCAAGCGGCGCGGCGTCTGGCTGATGGGCGACGAGTGTTATTCGCATTTCGTGTATCCGCCGGGCGAACCGTTTTCGGTGGCCCGTCTGGACGGCTCGAAGCCTCACATTATCATCGTGGGCTCGATGTCGAAGACGTTTGCGATGACCGGCTGGCGCATCGGATATGCGCTTGCGCCGCAGCCGCTGATTGACGCCATGATCAAGCTGCAGAGCCAATCTACGTCGAACCCCACGTCGGTGGCGCAGGCCGCGGCGCTCGAGGCTATGCGCGGGCCGATGGATTCGGTGCCGGTGATGCTGGCGGAGTATACGCGGAGGCGCGCGCGGATTGTGGAAGGGTTGCGCGCGATTCCGGGAGTGACCTGCACGGAACCCGGCGGCGCCTTCTACGCGTTTCCGAATGTGGCGGCGCACCTCGCCAATGGTTCGAGCAGCAGTACGCTGCCGAAAGACGGTACGGAATTGTCGCGCCAGTTGCTCGAGAAGGCGCACGTGGCCGTCGTGCCGGGCGAAGCGTTTGGCGCGCCGGGCCACCTGCGGATTTCGTATGCGACTTCGCTCGAGCGGATTGAAGAAGGACTGCGGCGGCTCACGCGATTTTTCGGCACCCCGCGCGCCGCTCGGGAAAAGCGGGCGGAATCGGCGTCGTGAGGCCGGAGCCCACTCTTCTCGAACCCATTTTCGCTCCGCGAATCTGGGGGTCGCGCTCCCTGGAACCACTTTTCCCGGAAAAAACAAAACTTTCCGAACCGCTGGGAGAGGCGTGGTTGACCGGGCGCGAGTGCCGCATCGCGACCGGCCCGTACGCGGGGCGCACTCTGGGCGCGGCCTGGAAAGAGATGCCCGCAGAATGGCGCGGGACGCGGCTGCGCGACGCGGCGGAATTTCCTCTCCTGGCAAAGTTCATTTTCCCCGAAGACAAACTCTCCATCCAGGTGCATCCGGACGACCACTACGCGCGCGAACATGAAGCGGCGGCAGGCGGGCGCGGCAAAACGGAAATGTGGTATGCCGTCGCGGCGCGGCCCGGAGCGGAACTACGGGTCGGATTTCGCAAGAGCGTAACGCCGGAGCAATTTCGCCGGGCGTTGGCCGACGGAACGCCTGAAGAAATGTTTGCGCGGGCAAGCGTTTGCGCCGGGGATGTTTTTTTTGTGCCGGCGGGGACGCCGCATACCATCGGACCGGGGATGGTGCTGTGCGAGGTCCAGGAATATTCTGACCTGACCTACCGCCTCTACGACTACGACCGCGTGGACTCGAAAGGCCGCGCGCGGGAATTGCACGTTGAAAAAGCGCTGGCGGCGATGAATTTTGGGGCCACGCGCGCGGGAAAGGTCGAGCCGGTGCAGCAGGAGCGCGGCCCGGTGAAGAAAGCCTATTGCGCCGCCTGCCGGTATTTCGCCGTGGAGAAGTGGGAATTCCGTGAACCGGTGAGCGCCGAAACCGAAGCCGGCCATTTTGACGTCTTCCTATTTCTTGCCGGAAAGGGCCGGATTTGTTGCGGCGATCAAAAAGCCGAGTACACCGCAAGCCAGGCGTGGCTGCTTCCGGCAGGCCTGGGAGCCTATGAGCTGCTGCCTCAATCTTCAGCGGCGCCGACTTCGCTGCTGCGAGCTTATGTCCCGGAGATAAATGAATTCGAGCAGAGGCTGGCAAACCTGGGCATCGCCGCGACGGCGCTTTCCGGGATTGTGTTTCGATGAGGCGAAGAGCTCGATGAAGAAGCAATCCTTTGAGGCACATGCGGTAATTCTCGCCGGAGGGCGAGGGACGCGGTTCTGGCCGCGCAGCAGAACGCGCACGCCGAAACAATTTCTCAACATCATCGGCCAAAGGACGATGTTCCAGCAGACCGTGGCGCGCATCGCGCCATTGTTTCCGGCTTCGCGCATCTGGACGGTTACGAATCAAGAGCAAGCACGGGAGGCGGGGCGAGAGCTCCCCGGTAACTTCGCCGCGAGAATCCTGAGCGAACCGGCCGGGCGGAATACGGCCGCGGCCATCGGACTCGCGGCGGTACACATAGCGGAGCGGACACGCGCGGGAGAAGACGCCCTGATGGCCGTGTTTCCGGCGGACCAGTTCGTCGCGCAGGAAAAGCGCTACCGGCAGATTGTGCGCGCGGCTCTGGAGGTTGCGCGCGAGCCGGGCCGCCTGGTGGTGCTGGGAATTCCCCCGACCCGCCCCGATACAGGCTTCGGCTATATCGAAAGGAAAGGCGCGGCGATGCGGGTGCGCGGGTTTCCGGTGTACGCCGTGCAGCGGTTCGCGGAAAAGCCCGCGCCGGCACGTGCGAAACAATATGTGAAGTCGGGCAGATTTCAATGGAACGCGGGAATGTTTTTCTTCCGCGTGGGAACGTTTCTCGAGAACTTGAAGCGCTACCTACCGCAATTGTACTGGACGCTGCGCCGCCTGGGCGACTCCATCGGAACGGCGCGCTACGAGCGCGCGCTGGTCCGCCAGTATGCGAAGCTCGAAAACATTTCGATAGACTATGCCGTGATGGAGCCGGCCGCGCGTGAGACCGGCGCGAGCCGCGTGTTTGTCATCCCCGCGGAGGTGGGATGGAGCGACATCGGATCGTGGGCGGCGGTGTACGAGCTGCTGGCGCGACACAAGGGCGAGAACGTCTCCACCGGGGCGTTCACTGCGCTCGATGCCGATGGAAATTTCTTCTGGAGTCCTGATAAGTTTGTAGCGGCGATCGGCGTGAAGGATATCGTCGTCGTCGAAACGCGCGACGCCTTGCTGATTTGCCCGCGGGACCGCGCGCAGGACGTCGGCAAGATTGTGAAATGGCTGGACGAACACGGAGAGCGGACGCTGGTCTGAAAGGCGGGGTGGATTGAGCGTGGCGGCTGAGATGACCGAATTGAAATTCGGAACCGACGGGTGGCGCGGCGTTATTGCCGACGATTTTACGTTTGAAAACGTAAGCAAGGTGGCGTACGCCGTCGCGCGCTACGTGGTCCGCGCGGAGCAGCCGGGCAAAGGCGTGCTGGTGGGCTACGACAACCGCTACGCCTCGGAGCGCGCCGCGCGCGTTGCCGCGGAAACCGTGGCGATGACCGGGACTCCGGTGTGGCTGGCCGAGCAATCCTGCCCCACTCCGGCGATTTCGCTGCTGGTGCGCCAGCGGGGGGCAGCCGGCGGAATCATGATTACCGCCAGCCACAACCCCTACCGCTGGAACGGCATGAAGTTCAAGGCCAGCTACGGGAGTTCGGCGCTGCCTTCGATCGTGGCGCAAATCGAAAACGAACTGCAAACGATTCTGCGCGAGGGCGTTCCGCCGCTTCCGCCGCGGAAGGACCTGATTCATTCCCTGGACGTGCGCGCGCCTTATCTGGAGACCATCGAGAAGCTGGTGGACTGGGAGCGGCTGACCAAGGCGGGATTCCGTTTCGTGGTGGACCCCATGCACGGGTCGGCCGCCGGCCTGCTGCGCGAATTATTTTCCCGGCACGGAATCGCCTGCGAGGAAATTCGCGGGACGCGCGATCCGCTGTTTGGCGGCGTCCATCCGGAGCCGATTGAGCCGCACGTCGAGGCGCTGCGGGACGCGGTGCGCAAAGGGGGCTGGGACGCCGGCCTCTGCGCCGACGGCGACGGCGACCGTATCGGCGCGATAGACCGCGATGGCACGTTCATCACACCCCATCAGATTTTTTCGCTGCTGCTCTGGCACCTGGCGGGAACGCGCGGCCTCGCGGGCGGCGTGGCCAAGACTTTTTCCGTCACCAAGATGATTGACAAAATCGCGGCGAAATTCGGGCGCGCACTCTTCGAAGTGCCCATCGGATTCAAGTACATCTGCGAGCTGATGCTGGAGCGCGACATCCTGCTGGGCGGGGAAGAGAGCGGGGGAATCGGCACGAGCCTCTATCTGCCCGAGCGCGACGCCACGGTGACCGCGCTGCTGCTGGCGGACGTGATGGCGTGGCATCGCAAGACGCTGGGCGAGTTGGTGCGAACGTTGCACGCCGAGTTCGGCGAGCATCACTACGGGCGCGTGGACCTGGAGCTGAAAGCCGGGCAAAAAGAAAAGGTCATCGCGCATTTTGCCGCGCCGAAGCTGGCGCGCCTGCTGGATTGGCCGATTGTGAAGCGCGAAGACCTGGACGGCATCAAACTGTATCTGGGCGACGCCGGATGGGTGCTGGTGCGAGCTTCGGGAACCGAGCGGATGCTGCGGATTTACGCGGAGACGGCGAAACCCGAAACCACCCGCCGAATCCTCGACGAAGTGAGCCAAGTGGCGCGGAAGGTGTAGGGGACGACAGGGAGAAGCGATCGTGAAGCGGCGCCTGTACCAGCTCGATGTATTTACGACCACGCCGTTTGCGGGAAACCCGCTGGCGGTGATCACCGACGGCGACGGTCTGAGTCAGAAGCGCATGCAGGCCATTGCCCGGGAGATGAATCTTTCGGAGACGGTTTTTATCCAGAAGCCCACCAGCGACCGCGCGCTGACGCGGCTGCGCATTTTCACGACGCAGGAAGAGCTGCGCCTGGCGGGACATCCCGTCGTGGGGACGTGGTTTTTGCTGGCGCAATTGGGCGTGGTGCCGGCGCAGGAAGGGGCGGTGCACATTCTGCAGCAAACCGGCGCGGGCGTGCTGCCCGTGGAAATCAACTTTCACGACGGCAGGCCCCAGCGCGTGACCATGACGCAGAAGCCCGCGGAATTCCGCGCGCCGAAGATGCCGCGTGCCGCGCTGGCCCGGGCGTTAGGATTGAACGAGCGCGACCTGGACCCGAAGCTGCCTCTCGAGTGCGTCTCCACAGGAATCTTCAACCTGATGGTGCCGCTGCAAAGCCGCGACACCCTGCAGCGGATTCGCGTGGACGTCCGCGAACTCCGGCGGGTGCTCGGCGAGGAAGCGACTATGGCGTATTGCTTCGCCTGCGGAGCGCCCGGACGCGCGTTTTCGCGCGGGATGATTCCCTGGGAATTGTACGAGGACCCGGCCACAGGCTCGGCGGGAGGTTCGCTGGGGGCTTACCTGGTGCGCCATGAAAAGCTCGGCGCAAACCAACAGCTCCATATCGTGCAGGGGGTCGAGATGGGGCGCCCCAGCCAGATTCGCGTGGAAGTGATCGAGGAACGCGGGAAATTGGTGCCGCGGGTCAGCGGCGCCGCGGTTGCGATTTTCGAGGGGACCATAGAGGCATAATGGCGACCCTCGCCTAGAAGAGAGAAGGCCGCTGCGATTTGTCGCAGCGGCCTTCTCGTTGCAGCGCAGAAACGCGGCGCGTTTATTTTCCGTGCCTGTCGTGGCGGATGTCTTTCCTGTCCTTGCGGATGTCTTTCCTGTCCTTGCGAGCATCCTTGCGATCACCGTGGAGGTCTTTCTTGTCTCTGTGGATGTCGCGATTGTCCGAGCGAAGATCTTTCCTGTCCTTGTTTACGTCTTTCTGGTCTTTGTGGATGTCCGCTCTGTCCTTGGCGGCATCGGCCTTATCGCCTTCTTTTATGTCTTCCCGCAGGTCGCGGCGGTCCTTGGCAAGATCCTTCTGGTCCTTGTTCAAATCGCGCCGGTCCTTGTTGCGGTCGATGCGGTCCCTGTTCAGGTTCTTTTGGTCGTTGCGGATGTCCTTGCGATCCTTGTGAAGGTCCTTCCGGTCCTTCCGCAGATCCTTCTTATCGTTCTTCAAGTCACTGTTGCTGTTGTCGCTCTGCGCCCAGGCGCCGGTGGCCAGCAAACCTGCCAGTGCCAATCCGATCAAACACCTTCGGGCAATCTTCTCCACGCTCATGGATGCTCTCCTTGAATTTGGTTTCCGGGGCCGTAATCCAGCCTACTGCCGGTGAAACCCGCGCCCTCCAAAAAAGTTGCTGGCGTTATCTTGGGAACATACTTTTTGCGGCAGTACAGAAGTACTACGCGCCGGAGAGGGTTCGTTTTCGCATCTTCAGAAGCTGAAGCGCAGGCCGAACTGTGCGGCAAAAGGAATGCCGACCGTCGTGCCGGGCCCAAAGAAATCGCCCAGTGACCCGGCGGGAACCCGGAGGTCTTGCAGGCCGGCGATGGGGCGCGTCGCGGTGCAGGCCGCATCGAGACACAGGGCCGTGGCGTTGGCGAGATTATTCACCGGCGTGGGCAGCGCGGAGAGATCCGTCACGAAATTGTTGCCGGGATTCGAGCGGTTGAAGAGGTTGAAGAATTCGACGAAAGGGCGCAGCGCAAAGCGTTCGCGGAACTTGAATTCGCGGCTGACGCGCAGGTCCGTTTGGAACAGCGGAGTACCGCGAAACTGGTCGAGCGAAGTGGCCACACCGTTGACGACGGCGCGGTCATTCGTGGAAAGCCCGTCGCCGTTGAGGTCCACCGGCGTGGTCATCGTGAACGGGCGGGCGCTTTCAAATTGGCCGAGAGCGGCGAATTCAATCTGGCCGGGCGCGTGCCACACGGCGGAGAACACAAAACGGTGGCGGACGTCTTCGCCGGAGGGGCCATGGTCGCCCGGTCCGAAGGGATTGCGGACGTCGGTGACGCCGTTGACGTAATCGAAGAGCTCGCCGACCGTCGCGCCCCAGGTGGAGGCGCTGGCAAGGGTGTAGTGCGCGTTGAGCTCGAACTGGCGCGAGAAGCTATGCGCCACTTGCAAGGAAAGCCCGTCGTAGCGCGAACGGTTGTCGGTGCGGAACAATGAAATATTCGGCGCGGCGGCAGGCAGCGTGACGCCGCTGACGAATTCGTAGCGGCGATACTGATGGACTCCTTGCTGATGCTCGAAATGGATATTCAGCCGCCAGGTCGCGCTGACCTGGCGCTCGAGGCCGGCGCTGGCTTGCAGGGCGTACGGCGCGTGATAGTCGGGGTCAATAACGGCGCCTTGATCGCCCGGTCCAAGCGCGGCGCCAACACTTCCATTATTGACAGCGCGGAAGGCGTCCACCCAGCCGTTTTGCGCGAGGTCGTTGTAGTAGATCCCGACGCCCGTGCGCAATACTGTCCTGCTGCGATTTCCGGGGGCGTAGGCAATACCGAGCCGCGGAGCAAGCGCGCTGCGGTAATCGTGCGGAACTCCCGGAGCAAGCGGAATTCCCAGGGCACGGAGCGCGATCGCCGCAGGGTTCCGTTCCTGAGTGCGGCCGGAAGCGCGGAAAAGGCCAAAGGTGGTGTCGTACCGCAGGCCGAAGTTCAGCGTGAAACCGGGACGCATGCGCCAGGAATCCTGCGCGTAAAGCCCCAGGCGGCGCAGACTCTGAGAGAAGGCGCCGTCCTGAGCGGGAAAATCGGTCTCGGTCACGTCCACGGGGGCTGCCGGGTTGGCCACGTAAAAGCTTGGGTCGTGGCCGAAGACGAATAGTCGTTCTGCATCGCCGGCGAGGGCTCCGCGAAGCACCGGCTCGTGGATAAAGTTGACGCCGAACTTCGCGGCGTGCGGCCCGGCCCATGCAGTCACGTCGTAACGAAACTGGTATTTCTGCTGGTCGCGCGAAATGGGGAATGCCGTAATTGGCGTGACGAATTGGTTGTCGCCAAAGGTTTCGAAGCCCGAGGCGGTATGAAAATTCGCGCTGAACGGGAAGGCCAGCGCTTCACCGAGATGCGAATTGCGATCTTTCGTGTGATGGAAGCCGCTGGCTTGAAAAACGAATTCGCCGAGCCACTGCGGGCTGAAGACATGGGTCTGGTCGGCCAGAACACTGAAGTAGTTTGAGTGCGTAAAGGCGCCGGTGGAAGGCAGGGTCGCTTGCTGGACGAGGTCGTTGCGCGTGTGATTGCGGTCGAAGGCGGCGCGCAGGAACCAACTGGATCTTTCCGATTGCGCCCCGTCCAGGCGAGCGGAAAAGATTGTGTCGCGGAACGGTGTGAGAACCGAAGACGGTACAGTCCCGATGGAAGTGATGCCGGGAAGGCGGCTGGCGGCGGCAAGCTGCGAAAGCGCCTGAAATTCGTTGAGGCTCTGATTGCTGTAAGCCACGCTGGCGTTTTCATCCACGTATTCGAGCGCGGCAAAGAAAAAAAGCTTGTCCCGAACCAGGGGGCCGCCGAGCGAGCCCACTCCGTTGTAGCGCGCGAAGGGCTGTTTGGGATTGGGCTCGGGATTGTCGAGCGCATTTCGGGCGTTGAGGGCGCGGTCACGGAAGTACCCGGCGAGGCCGCCGTGCCAGAAATTTGTTCCGCTGCGCGTGGAGATGATCACCGAGCCGCCGTTGGTGCGGGAGGTATCGGCATCAAATTGCGAAGTGCGCACCGCGAATTCCTGGATGGCATCGGGCGAATAATTCTGGAGGAAGCCGCCAATGAAGTCGTCGTTGTTGTCCCCGCCGTCCACCGAGAGATCCACATTGAGCCCGGAGCTGCCCGCAAACGACACGGCCGTGATGCGCGCCTTGGTGGGATCGGAAGGCTCGACCGGCGCGGTCATGGGCGCGAGATAGGCGATGTTGGCGAAGCTGCGGTGGGCCAGCGGAATTTCTTCGAGGTCGCGGTCGCCAATGATAGTTTTTTCAACGGTGCTACTCGTTTCGATGGGCTGGGCCGTGAGAGAAGGGCGATCCTCATCCACGACCACAGTTTCTTGAACCTTTTTGAGGCCCATGACAATGGACACGGTTGGCCGGGAGCTCACCGAGACACTGACTTCCGTGATGCGTTCCGCGAACCCCGCGGCATTGATGCGCAGACGATATTCGCCCGGCGCGAGAAACTCAAAATGGAATTCGCCGCGGGCGTCGGTGATTGTGGCGCGTTTCAGCCCCGAGTCCGGATGTTCCAGCGTGATGCCCGCGCCGGGGATTCCCCCGCCGCCGGGATCGTAAACCGCTCCGGACAAAGCGCCCTGCGCGCTCTGACAAAACGAGGAGCGGGCCGCCAGCAAGAGCCCAACACAAAGAAGCAGGCGATGAAGGAGCGGGCGGCGCACGGGTCTAGGTAGCCTGCGCCTTATGGATGGCGTCGAGGATGCCATTGATGAAGGGCGCTGCATCCTCGGAAGAGAATCTCTTGGCCAGCTCGACAGCCTCATCAATGACCACCTTGTAAGGCGTCTTTCGCGCCCCCAATTCGTGAGCCGCAAGGCGCAGGATGGCGCGGTCAATCGCTGCCATGCGTTCGAGCCGCCAGTTCTCAGCGTGGAGCGTGACCAGCGCGTCGAGGGCCGCCGCTTCGGCCACAGCGCCTTCAAAAAGGCGGTTGGCGAAGTCGCGCGTTTTCTGCTCGGAGCGGGCGGCCTTCCAGAATCCCGCCTCGATGTGTTTCGGCTCCTGGCGGCCCATTTCCCATTGAAAGAGCATCTGCAGGGCAAACTCGCGGGCCTTGTGACGAAGCGACATTCGGTTAGCGCTGCCGCGAAGTGAGACGGGAGGAATTCACGCGGGGTTTCGCGCCGGAAAGCCTCCGGGAGAGGCGGGCCATTTCGATGGCCGCCAGACCCGCCTCGCAGCCTTTATTTCCGCCTTTGAGACCGGCGCGATCAATGGCCTGCTCGAGGGTGTCGCAGGTCAGCACGCAAAAAATAATGGGAACACCGGTGTCCATCTGGGCAAGCTGGACGCCGCGCGCGACCTCGGAGCAAATATAGTCGTAATGCGAAGTCTCGCCGCGCAGGACGCATCCGACGGCGATCAGGGCGTCAAATTTGCCGGAAGCAGCCATCTTCTTTGCGGCCAGTGGAATTTCAAACGAGCCCGGCACGCGCACGACTTCCGTCTGCTTCCCGGCTGCGCCGGCCTGCTTCAGGGCTTCCAGCGCCGACGCCAACAGCCGCTCGGTGATGAAGCTGTTGAAGCGGCTGACGACAATGCCGAACCGCAGGCCGGCGGCATTCAGTTCGCCGCGGAGGGCATCGGGCTGGATTCGGTCATTCACCGGGCTTCTGCATCTCCCTCAGTTTAATGGACTTGCGCGGAATGTTTCACGTGAAACATTCCGTCATGCAGTTCCGAACCTACGTCAACTGCATCGGCCGGGGCTTCTGCGGGTCCGCGTAATCATAAAAGCCGCGGCCGGCTTTCCGGCCGTTCCATCCCGCCAGAACCATGCGCTTCAACAGCGCCGGCGGCGCGAAGCGCTTCTCCTTGAACTCGTCGAACATGACGTTGGCGATGTAATAGGTGGTATCGAGGCCGACGAAGTCAAGCAAGGTGAGCGGACCCATCGGGTAGCCGCAACCGAGCTTCATGGAATTATCAATGTCCTCAATCGAGGCGGTTCCATCCTCCAGGACGCGGATGGCGTCAAGCAAATACGGCACCAGCAGGCGGTTGACGATGAATCCGGTACGGTCCGTGGTACGCACCGGCACTTTGCCAAGCTGCGTTCCGAAGGCCGCCATTTCCTCGAACACCGCGGGGTCGGTGGCAATCGTGCGGATCACCTCGACGAGCTTCATCACCGGCACGGGATTAAAAAAATGCAGGCCGACAAACCGGCCGGGGCGCTTCGTGGCCGTGGCGATTTCCGTGATGCAGATCGAGGAAGTGTTGCTGGCGAAAATGGTTTTTGGCGGGCAGATTTTGTCGAGCGCGGCGAAGAATTCTCTTTTCGCGGGCACCTGCTCGATGATGGCCTCGATCACCAGGTCGGCGTCGCGGAAATCGTTGATGTCGGTGGTCCCGCGAAGCCGGCCGCGAATCTGATCGCGGATGGAATCGGAGATGGTCCCCTTGTCCACCAGCCGCTGAAGATTCTTCTCGATGTTCTTCAGGCCTTTGTCCACAAGCTCGGCGCTGACTTCGCGAACCACCACCCGACAGCCAGCCTGCGCGCAAACCTGGGCGATGCCCGAGCCCATCAGCCCGCAGCCCGCTACTCCTACTTTCTCAATCGGCATGTGAATCCCCCTGTGAACGCGCACGGCCGCAGCCGCGCCGGGCGGAAGCGAACGAGTCTATCAGATTTGAAGAAGGTTTTTGCTGCGTGGCTCGGCGCGGCTGGCGGCGCCTAGCGCCGTTCCAACTTATTGGAGCAAGTCTCGCCGAAACGGCTGGCCTGCACCTTCGGACGGGGTCCTCCAGCCAAGATCCGGCTCAAATAGTTGGAACGGCACTAGCGTTTGACGATTTCGGCGGCGATGATGGCATTGCCGCCTTTTTTGCGGGCCTCATCCAGACTGGTTTCCGCGCGGTTCATCAGGTCGGTGACAATGTCTTCATTGTCAAAGTCGGGCCGGGCGATGGCCTCGGCGATTCCCGCGCTCACCGTAAGCGTCGCGCCATCCCACGGCGGACGGACACCGGCGGCGGCCTTGCGCAATTTTTCCGCGAGGTTTCGCGCCCCGGCAAGAGTCGTGTCCGGAAGGATAAAGGCCAGCGACCACGCCGTGTACTTCACGGCGACATCGTTTTGGCGCACCACCGGCTGCAGAGACTTGGCAAGCTGCTCCATGTGCCGCTCCACCGGCGCCTCGCCCTGTTGGCGCACCAGGTCGTTGCCGTGATCGATTTGAAGAATGGTTAAGGCCAGCGGCGTGCCTTGCGTCTTGGCGCGGCCGGTTTCCGAGAGCAAACAATCCAAGTAGGAGCTGCGGCCCAGCAAGCCGGTGCGCTCGTCGGAGACTCCCATGCGCCGGACCAGCGACCGGAGCCGCGTGTGGCTGACGCTGAGGAGCATCTGGTCGCCGACCGCCTGCAGAAAATAGGTTTCGTTGGGTTTCCAATGGTGCGACCCCGCGTATGCGACCACGAGCATTCCCGCGGGGCCCTGCGTTTCTTTATCGGTAAGCGCCACGCCGAGAGCCGTCACGAGTCCCATTTCCCGCAAGACGGGCGCCGCGGCAGCGTCCATCACCAGGCCTCCGAGCGAATCCGGAGAAGCCTTTTCCATCTGCCCCAGGAGCTGAACAATTTGCGTTCCGGGCGCAGGCTTGACGCCGGGGGCGCAGAATTCCGCGGCCATCTCCGGCGGACGCCCGGGCGCGCCGACGACTACGAGGCACCGCGACGCGTGCATGTAGGTGCCGATTTCGTTCACGGCAATGTTGAGCATCGCCCGCGGTGTCGGCTGGCGATACACGGTCTGGCTGATCTCGGAGATTTTCGAGAGGTCGCGCAGCGTCTCCGCGGTGTATACCCCCGACCGGACGACCGGCTGCGCCGGCTCTGCGGACACCACGGGCGCTTCCTCTTTGTGTTTCGCTCCGGGCGGCCACCAGTGCGCCATTTCGTAGAGATTGCTCAGCCGGACGTTGTTCTGCTCTTCCCCGGGAAACATTTCTGCAATTTTCTCAAGCCGCTCAACGGCCTTCGACTGCAGGGAATACTGGAGGAAGATTTCGGTCTGCACGATCAAGTCTTCGAGAGCCTGTTGGGCGCCGGTCTCGCCGACCAGCGGCGCGGACTTCGCGGCGCCCAGAGTGCGGGTCGAAGAGGCCGCAGGAACGGATTGCGAAGCGGACTTGGCCAGGCGCGCCGCGATGCCCTGCAAGACGGCGTTGTCCACGCGGCCGCGCAGCCGCTCGACGCGCTGCTGGTTGCGGAAGTCATAGGCGTCAATGTCCACGAGCTTTTCGAGCGTCTCGCAGGCCTTGCGCACTTCGCCGGCCTCGAAGTAGAGATCGAACAGGCGAACCAGCACCTCGAAGTATTTCGATTCGCGATTCAGCTCGCCGTAGAGCGCTCCCCAGAATTCGGCCAAGAGGATGGAGGCGGGATTGGCTTCGGCGACGCGGTCCATCTGCAACGCAAACTCGCTTTCACGATTGGCCAGAGTCATGCGCTTCTTGACCGAGGTGAGCACTTCGACCGCTTTGGTGTCCTGCTTGGCCTTGGCGTAGTGATCGGCCAATTCAAAAAGCTTCCCGAATCCGGCCGACTTCTCCTGCGCCGAGCGTTCCAGCGTCGCGCGGGCGCGGTCGAGATCCCCGGAGCGCATCAGCGCGTCGCCGTACGTTTCGAGAAACGCGGCGTCGGTCGCCGACGCGAAGAAGGGTTCAAGCAGCTTTCTGGCCCCCGCGGCATCGCCGGCCCGCAGCTTCGATTGCGCGTAAAACAGCGACACGCTGCGATCGTCGGGCACCAGCCGGTGAGCCCGCGCGTAAAGATCGAGCGCCCCCTTGTGATTGTCACCCGCTGTGGCGAGTTGCCCCGCGCGCAAGTACGCGCGAGCCGCCATGGTATTTTTCCCCAGATGCGCGGCCGTCTCCGCAAGCTTCAGATGCCGCGTGATGGTTTCCGGGTCCAGTTCGGCGATCCGTTCCAGGCAGGCCAGCGCATCTTCTTCCCGTCCACGGCCCGGAAAAAGATCGGCAGCAAGATCGTACTGCTCGATGGCTTCCGGCACGCGGTTCTGCTTCTGCAGAAGCAGCGCATAGCGGGCAATGCGCTCCGGCGGCTGCTGCCCGCTGGACTTCAGAAACCGGCTGTAGATGGCTACGGCCTTGGGCTCATCTTTGCTTTCGGTGAGAAGGTCGAAGAGCGCGCCGTAATACACGGCAGCACGGTCGGGCTTATCCAGCCGCGCGTAGAGGTCGCCCAGCGCCTGAGTGGCTTCCTGGTGCGTGGGAGACTCTTCCAGCACCGCCAGATAGGCCTCAATGGCGTCCTGGACTTTGTTCCTTTCCAGGAAGCGTTTGGCTCGGTCCAGATGCCTGCTGACGTCGACTGCCATGGGCGTGGAGACGTTTTCCTATCGAAGACTCTTTCGAAGACGCAAAAGACAATCGCACCCGCCGGCGTGGGGAATCAGGCGCGCCGAAACCTACTTACTATATACCGCACCTGCTCCCTCCACCAAAACAACCGCGCTTCGCCCGTGCGGAATCGGACAAGGCCCTCTTCACTCTTCCTTCTGGCAAATCCGCCGGCCAATGCCGGTCAGGACACGCCCTTTCGTCACGCGGCACGACTCACGAGCCGCAGAGCTCACTGGCTGCGCAGGTGAACTTGTGGCACACTGAATGGCTTAGCGGGGCAATTGGAAACTTTCCATCGAGCGGCGCGTCATTTTTCCGGCGCTTGCCGCCGACCTGAATGCCCGGACTGACGGCCAGATGGATCCCCAGTACATCCGGAACTTTTGCATCATCGCGCACATTGACCACGGTAAGTCCACGCTGGCCGACCGCCTGCTGGAGCTGACCGGCGCGCTGAGCCAGCGCGAGATGACCGCGCAGGTGCTGGATTCCATGGACCTGGAGCGCGAGCGCGGCATCACCATCAAGGCCAAAAGCATTCGCCTGCAATACGCGGCGCGCGACGGCCACACCTATCAATTAAATTTGATTGATACGCCGGGGCACGTGGATTTTTCCTACGAAGTCTCGCGCGCGCTTTCGGCCTGCGAAGGCGCGCTGCTGGTGGTGGACGCGAGCCAGGGCGTCGAGGCGCAGACCGTCGCGAACGCCTTCCTCGCGGCCCACCACAACCTGACCCTCATTCCGGTGATCAACAAAATTGATTTGCCGGCGGCGCAGCCCGAAGAAGTGAAGCACCAGATCGAAAATGTTCTGGCGATCCCCGCGTCCGACGCGCTGCTGATCAGCGCGAAGAGCGGCTTGGGCGTCGAAGAAGTCCTCGAAGCGGTGGTCAAACGCGTCCCTCCGCCCAAAGGGAGTTTCGAGGCGCCGTTGCGCGCGCTGATTTTCGATTCGTGGTTCGACGCGTACCGCGGCGCGGTGGTTCTGGTGCGCGTGATGGAAGGCCGCATGACGCGGCACACAAAAATCGTTCTGTGCGCGAACAACGAAGTCTACGAGGTGGAAAACCTCGGGGCGCTGACTCCGAAACCTGTTGTGCTCGAGGAGTTGGCCGCCGGGGATGTCGGCTTCGTGATTGCCAACATCAAGCGCGTTGCCGACGCCCGCGTTGGCGACACCATTATCGAGGCCGGGCGTCCCGCAGCGCCGCTGCCGGGCTTCGAGGCCATCAAGCCCATGGTCTTCGCGGGGCTCTACCCAGTGCTTGCCGATGAATACGAGCCGTTGCGCGACGCCCTGGGCAAATTGCAGTTGAACGACGCGGCATTTTTCTACGAGCCGGAAAATTCCGTGGCGCTGGGCTTTGGTTTTCGCTGCGGTTTTCTCGGCCTGCTACACATGGAAATTGTCCAGGAACGGCTCGAGCGCGAGTTCGGGCTGAACCTCATCACCACGGCGCCAAGCGTGCGCTACCGCATCACTACGGTGACCGGCGAGACGATGGAAGTGGACAGCCCGACCAAATTTCCTTCACCCGGCGCCATTTCCAAGATCGAGGAGCCCCTCATCACCGGGATGATCATCACCGCCGAGGATTCCGTCGGAGCGATTCTCAAGCTCTGCGAAGAAAAGCGCGGCGTGCAGAAGAATTTCGAGTATCTCTCGCCGCAGCGCGTGATGCTGACCTACGACCTGCCGCTCAATGAAATCGTTCTTGATTTCTACGACCGGCTGAAGAGCGTTTCGCGGGGCTATGCGTCGCTCGACTATCACCTGGCCGGGTACAAGGAATCCGACCTGGTGAAGCTCGACGTGCTGGTGGGCGGCGAGCCGGTAGACGCGCTGGCGTTGATCTGCCACCGCGAGCACTCTTACGAGCGCGGGCGCGACCTGGTTTCGCGGCTCAGAAAACTCATCCCGCGGCAAATGTTCGAAGTGCCCATCCAGGCTGCCATCGGCAGCCGCGTCATCGCGCGCGAAACGGTTGCGGCCATGCGCAAGAACGTTCTCGCCAAGTGCTATGGCGGCGACATCACGCGCAAACGAAAACTCCTCGAAAAACAAAAAGAAGGCAAGCGGCGCATGAAACGCGTGGGCCGCGTGGACATTCCTCAGGAAGCCTTCCTCGCGGTTCTCAAGGTAGCCAGCACAACGGATGACTAACTGAGGCTCCGGTTGAGGCTCTCTTTCCACTCATTCCTTTCGAGAGAGTCCTCTATTGCTCGACCCTTGAGCTTGGAGTAGAGTCCGTTGGGAGCTGCATCCATGGCAAAAGAACGCCAATTCGTCTTAAACAAACGCGGCGAGAAGGTCGCCGTGGTGTTGAGCATCGAGGAATACGAAGAACTCCTTGAAGAAATCGAGGACTTGCAAGCAGTCCGAGAGTATGAAAAGACAAAGGCTTCAGGGGAAACTCCCATACCTTTGGAACAGGCGCTCACGGAATCCGCCGCAATCGTGTGTACCGATAGCATCATTTCGCTTCCTTGCGTTTGACTTCAGTGACGAGGCGGCCGCGCGCGAACTGGAGAGAAACTTCGTCGCCGACAGCCACTTGATCGGCGGAACGAACGACGTTTCCAGCAGCATCGTACGCGATTGCATAGCCGCGCTCGAGAACCCGCAGCGGGCTGCGCTCTTCAAGCTGAACCCGCAATCGCTCGAGGCGTTCGCGTTTGACGCGGAGCAAGCGCTCGGCGCGCACGCCGAGTTCGCTGGTCAGTTCATCGGCAAGCTGGCGGACTTTGCGCAGCAACTCGATGGGCCGGCGAAACGCCCGGTGCGTCGCAAGCGCCTGCAAGCGGTGCTTGCGCTCGAGAAGCAGATAGCGCAAACGCTGCCCGAGCGTTTGGAGGAGTTCGGAAATGTGCCGGTCGAACTCGCGGCGCGTCTGGACAACCAGCTCGGCAGCGGCGGAGGGAGTCGAGGCGCGCATGTCGGCGACGAAGTCGGCGATGGTGAAATCGGTCTCGTGTCCGACGCCGGAGATGACCGGTATCTTTGAGGCCGCGATTGCGCGAGCCACGGATTCTTCGTTGAAGGCCTGCAAGTCCTCGAGCGAGCCGCCGCCTCGCGCCAGAATCAGAACATCGGCGAGCTTCTGGCGATTGAAGTAGGCCAGAGCTCCGGCGATTTCGGCGGCCGCGCCTTCACCCTGCACACGTACGGGATAAAGCGTGATACGGACGTTCGGAAAGCGGCGGCGCAGGATGCGCACAATGTCGCGGACGGCGGCGCCGCGCGGCGAGGTCACCAGGCCAATGCGCTGCGGCAGCAAAGGCAGCGGCTTCTTGCGCGCGGGATCGAACAGGCCTTCGGCTTCGAGCTTGCGCTTGAGCTGCTCGAACGCCAGTTGCAAGGCGCCCAGGCCGACGGGCTCGAGGTGCTCGACGTAAATTTGATATTCGCCGCGCGGCTCGTAGACGCTGATGGAGCCGCGCAGCGTTACATGGAGACCGTCTTCGGGATGGAACTTGAAGAGACGAACCTGGCTCTTGAAGCACACGCAGCGCACTTGCGCCTTGGCATCCTTGAGAGTGAAGTAAAAGTGGCCGGACTGCGCTTCATGGCTGTTGGAAATCTCCCCCTGGACCCAGATGTCCGTGAAATTCCGCGCTAAAAGATCGCGGATGCGCGCGGTCAGTTCCGTGACCGACCAGATTTTGCGTTCGGGAGCGAGATTGAGTTGGAATTGCGGCATCGTGCTTCACCGCCGGAAACGGCCGATGATCCAGAACAGCAAAGTCAATGCAACGCTGACCACGATACAGGTGACGATCGGAAAATAGAACGTGGTGTGCCCGCCGCGAACGGTGATGTCGCCGGGCAAACGCCCGAGACGAAACGGCAAGCGCCCCCCGAAATAGAACAGCGCGCCGAGCGCCGCCGTGGCGACCCCCAGGATCAGCAGCACGCGGCCGAGTTCGCGGACAGGCTCCACGCCATGATTCTACAGGAATGCGGCGCCGAGCGGTCCCCGTCAGATCAGCTCGTAGCCGGCGAAGAAGTAGCCGATTTCGAACGCGGCGGTTTCGGGCGCGTCGGAGCCATGCGTGCAATTGTTCTGGATGCCGGTTCCGAAGTCGCGGCGAATCGTGCCGGGTGCAGCCTTCGCGGGATCGGTAGCGCCCATCGTCTCGCGCCACTTGGCGATGGCCCCTGGCGCTTCCAAAACCATCGCAACGATTTTTCCGGAACTCATGAAAGTAGTGAGGTCATTGAAAAACGGGCGAGCTTTGTGCACGGCGTAAAAACCCTCTGCTTCGGATTTAGTCAGGCGCATCGTCTTGAGGGCAGCGATTTGGAATCCCGCCTTGTGAATGCGCGCCAGAATTTCCGGCGCAAGCCCGCGCCCCACGGCATCGGGCTTGATGATGGCGAGCGTGCGTTCGGTAGCCAAGCGAGTCTCCTGAGAATTATTTTGCCGCTGCTGTGCCGAGCGCGGCGGCGAGCGTATGGCCGATCTCGGCGGGACTTTGCACCGTGTGGATGCCCGCGGCGCTCATGGCGGCGTATTTATCTTTCGCCGTGCCCTGGCCTCCGCTGATGATCGCGCCGGCGTGGCCCATGCGGCGGCCCGGCGGAGCGGTCTGGCCGGCAATGAAGCCGACCACGGATTTCCTCACGTGCGCTTTGATGAATTCCGCAGCGCGTTCTTCGGCATTGCCGCCGATTTCGCCGATCATCACGATGGCGTGCGTATCGGGATCGTCGTTGAAGAGACGGATCGCCTCCAGGAACGTCGTGCCGATGATCGGATCGCCGCCGATGCCGATGCAGGTGGATTGGCCGATACCGAGACGCGTGAGTTGGTCCACGGCTTCGTAGGTCAGCGTGCCGCTGCGACTCACCAGTCCGACGTGGCCCTGCTTGTGAATGCGTCCAGGCATGATGCCGATTTTGCATTTGCCCGGCGAGATGACGCCGGGACAATTCGGGCCGATCAGGCGCGTCTTCGAGTTGTCCACGGTCGCGGCGACGCGCACCATGTCGAGCGTGGGAATGCCTTCGGTGATGCAAATGACCAAGGGCAACGCGGCATCGGCGGCTTCGAGAATGGCGTCGGCGGCAAACGCCGGCGGCACAAAAATGACCGAAGCATTCGCGGCGGTCTCGCGCACCGCGTCGGCAAGGGTGTTGAACACGGGCCGGTCGAGATGTTTCGTGCCGCCCTTGCCCGGGGTTACGCCGCCGACTACGTTCGTTCCGTACTCGATCATCTGTTGCGCGTGAAAGGTGCCTTCGCGGCCCGTGAAGCCCTGCACGATCAATCTTGTGTTCTGGTCTACAAGCACGCTCATAATGGCGATGGAAAGGAGGTTAAGGACGTTGAGGAGGTAAAGGAACAAACCTCCCTACAGTTTTCTCCACTCCTTCCAAAGATTGTGGATCATGAAACCCAGTTTAGAATACTCTGACTGTAACGGTCTGCTCGACCTCGACGACAGGAATGCTTCATCCGTCGCGAGATCCAGCCAAAATTGAGCTTCTGCAACTTCTCCTGCTGCAATCATCAGATGCCTCTTGAACTCCGCTGCCGAATTTCGTTTCGCCCACCCTTCGACAATGTTTGCGGCAATGGACCGAGCGAACCGCCGAAGTTGTCTGCCCAACTCGAATTGTTCTTGTCGCGGCAAAAGCTTTGTTACTTTCGAGACTTCCAGCGCCAATCGGTACGCTTGCTTGTATATCAAAAGGTCCGTGTATTTGCGGACTGGGCCGATCCGAGCGGACCGCTCCTTTACCTCCTTAACTTCCTCTATGTCCTTTCCCTCAGTGCTGCCGGCCATCACGCACTCGCCAATTTGACCACTTTTTCTGCGCCATCTTTCATGCCGTCGGCGATGCCAAAGTTCAGCCCGGAATCGCGCAAAATCTTTTTTCCAGCGTCCACGTTGGTGCCTTCCATGCGCACCACCACGGGAATCTTCAACTGTAAATCTTTCGCGGCCGCCACCACACCGGTGGCGAGCACATCGCAACGCAGAATGCCGCCGAAGATGTTGATGAACACGGCGCGCACGCTCGAATCGCTGATCAAAATCTGGAAGGCGTTTTTCACCTGCTCGGCGGAGGCGCCGCCCCCGACATCGAGAAAATTTGCCGGAGCGCCACCGGAGAGCTTGATGATATCCATGGTGGCCATGGCCAGGCCCGCGCCGTTCACCATACAGCCGACGCTGCCTTCAAGCTTGATGTAGTTGAGGCCGAACTTCGAGGCTTCCACTTCCAGAGGATCTTCTTCGTCGAAGTCGCGCAGTTCGCGCAGGTCTTTGTGACGAAACAGCGCATTGTCGTCGAAGCTCATCTTGGCGTCGAGCGCCACCAGGCGGGCGTCGCCGGTCAGCACGCAGGGATTGATCTCGAGGAGCGAGGCGTCGGTATCGAGAAACGCGCGGTAGAGCGCCTGCAGAAACGGCACGGCGTTCTTGACGGCCTCTTCGGGGAGTCCGAGGCCAAAGGCCAACTTGCGGCACTGATACGGCTGAAGTCCCGCGGGGGGATGAATGGCTTCGCGCAAAATCGCGGCGGGATTTTCCCTGGCGACTTCTTCAATCTCCATGCCCCCGGCCGCGCTGGCCATGAATACAGGCGCGGCCGCGCCACGATCCACGAGCAGGCCAAGATACAGCTCGCGCTTGATGTCGAGGCCTTCTTCGATCAGAAGCCGCTTGACGATGCGTCCTCCCGGGCCGGTCTGCGGCGTCACCAGATTCATCCCCAGAATCTGGCCAGCGAGTTCAGCAGCCTGGTCGGCGGAGCGAGCCAGCTTAACGCCGCCGGCCTTGCCGCGTCCGCCCGCATGGATCTGCGCCTTGACCACCACGACCGCAGTGCCGAGGCGCTGCGCCACGGCGCGAGCTTCATCCTTGCTGAAGGCCACTTCGCCGCGCGGCGTGGTGACGCCGTAGCGCGCGAGAATCGTCTTCGCCTGGTATTCATGAATCTTCATCGGCGGCTTGTCAGTGCTAGAATTCAGGTTCGCTCAAAACGAGCCAGTTTACTCGGAACAGAAGGATGCAGCAAGCGTAAGGAGCGGCATGGGCCTGCAGATGAAAACAGCGTGCGAACAATGCGGCGGGCCAGTGACTTCCGGCGCCGAGGCATTTATTTGTTCCTACGAGTGCACCTTCTGTCCGGAATGCGCGGCGAAGCTCAAGAATGTCTGTCCAAACTGCGGGGGTGAGCTGGCTCGCCGCCCACGGCGAAAAGTCTCTGGAACCGAGGCTATTGGTGTTTCTCACATTCATTGAAAAAGCGGAAGGCGGCACCCAGTTTTCGCGGCGCGAGGCTGAAGCTGTGGCTGAAGAGTTGCTCTCCGGGCGCGTGGAAACTGCGGAGATTGCGCGGCTGCTGGCGGCGATGCGGGGGCGCGAGTATTCCGTGGATGAGGTGGTAGGTTTCGCGACAGTGATGCGGCGGCACGCGGAGCCGATATTCACTGGAGCGGTACCCGCGCCGGAAATGCTGGTGGATACCTGCGGAACCGGCGGCGACGACTCGGATACGTTCAACATTTCCACGGCAGCGGCGTTTGTTGTCGCCGGGGCCGGCGCACACGTCGCCAAGATGGGCAACCGCTCGGTGAGCTCGCGGTGCGGGTCGGCGGATGTGTTGGAATCGCTGGGCGCGCAGATTGACATTCCGCTGGCGCGCACGAGAGCGGCCATCGTCGAGGTGGGGTTCGGGTTCCTGTTCGCCCCCGCCGTGCACACGGCCACACGGCACGCTATGGCGGCGCGGCGACAACTGGGCGGCCGGACGATTTTCAATTTGCTGGGACCGC
>DASWCG010000299.1:0-4953 GCA_036390175.1 Candidatus Acidiferrales bacterium
CATGAGCAAGATTATTGGGATTGACTTGGGCACAACCAACTCGGTTGTGGCCGTCATGCAGGGTGGCGAACCGGTTGTTATCCCCAACCAGGAGGGTTCGCGGACAACGCCGTCGGTCGTGGGTATCACCAAAAGCGGCGAGCGCCTGGTGGGCCAAGTCGCCAAGCGCCAGGCGGTGACCAACCCGGAAAACACAATCTATTCCATCAAGCGCTTCATGGGCCGCCATTACAACGAAGTAAGCGAAGAAACCAAGCGCGTGCCCTACAAAGTGGTGCGCGGGCCGCACGACGACGCGCGCGTGGACATTTTCGGCAAGGCGTACAGCCCGCCGGAAATCTCCGCGATGATTCTCCAGAAGCTGAAGGCCGCCGCGGAGGATTTTCTCGGGGAAAAGGTGTCCAAGGCGGTGATTACCGTTCCGGCGTATTTCAACGACAGCCAGCGGCAGGCCACCAAGCAGGCGGGCGAAATTGCGGGCCTCGAGGTGGTGCGCATCATCAACGAGCCGACGGCGGCGGCGCTGGCCTACGGCCTGGATAAGAAGAAGGACGAGACCATCGCCGTGTACGACCTGGGCGGCGGAACCTTTGACATCTCCGCGCTGGAAGTCGGCGAAGGTGTCGTGGAAGTGAAGGCCACCAACGGCGACACGCACCTGGGCGGCGACGACATTGACCACAGGATCGTCGAGTGGCTGATTACGGAATTCAAGAAGGACGAGGGGATTGACCTCGGGAAAGACCGCATGGCCCTGCAGCGTCTGAAAGAGGCGGCGGAAAAAGCCAAGATCGAGCTCTCGCAGGTGATGGAGACGCAGATCAATCTGCCGTTCATCACTGCGAACGAATCCGGCCCCAAACACCTGCTCAAGGACCTCAGCCGCGCGAAGCTGGAACAGTTGATGGACGATCTGCTCCAGCGCACAGTGGGCCCGGTGAAGCAGGCGCTGGCGGACGCCAACCTGGAGCCCAGCAAGATTGACGAGATTGTGCTGGTGGGCGGCTCGACGCGCATTCCGAAAGTCGTGCAAATCGTAAAGAACTACTTTGGCGGGAAAGAGCCGCACAAGGGCGTCAACCCGGATGAAGTGGTGGCCGTGGGCGCGGCGATTCAGGGCGGCGTGCTTGCAGGTGAAGTGAAAGACATCCTGCTGCTCGACGTCACGCCGTTGTCTCTCGGCGTGGAGACACTGGGCGGGGTCATGACCGTGCAGATTCCGCGCAACACCACCATCCCCACGCGCAAGGCTGTGGACTACTCGACCGCTGCCGACAACCAGAGCTCGGTGGAAATCAACGTCCTGCAAGGCGAGCGCAAATTTGCGAAGGATAACCGCGCGCTGGGCGTATTCAAGCTCGACGGGATTCCGCCGGCGCCGCGCGGCGTGCCGCAGATCGAAGTTACATTCGACATTGATGCCAACGGCATCTTGAATGTCTCGGCGAAGGACAAGGCCACGAATAAGGAGCAGAAGATTACCATCAGCGCGTCCACCGGTCTGACCAAGGAAGAGGCCGAAAAGATGCGCACGGCGGCCGAATCCCACGCCGAAGAGGACAAAAAGAGACTGGAGGAGGTGGAAGCGCGGAACCACCTCGACAACCAAGTCTACCAGGCAGAAAAGCTGCTCCGGGAAAACCGCGAGAAGATCGGCGAGGCCGAGGTCAAGCCGGTCGAGGAAGCCATCGCCAGCGCCAAACAGGCGATGAATGACGGTGGCGCCGACCGGATGAAGTCCGCGACAGAAGCCCTCGAGCGGTCGCTGCACAAGGTTGCCGAAGTGCTGTATCGCGCCGGCGCGCAGCCAGGGGGAGCCGCGGGCGCCAGCGGGGGCGCAGGGGCGGGTCCCGCTGCCGACGGCGCAGGAGCATCTGCCGGCGGGAGCAAGGGCCAGGGCGACGTCATTGACGCGGAGTATGTAGACGTCGACGAGCGCAAGCGGCCGAATTAAGCAAGTTGCGGTTGGGGGCACGGTATCGGCGCGATGCGAAGCCCGCAAATGCTGTGCCCTTACGGCTTCCGGTGTGAGGTGGCTTGAGTGAGCATCCCTGAGGGAATCAAGCGCGTAGGGCCGCCGCAGGCTGTTCAAAAGCTCCACGAAAACTTTTATCTGGTGCAGATCCAACTGAGCGAGCCGCCCTCGGCCGACTGGAAGCGGCTGTTCTACGACACGCAGCAGGCGCCTCCGCCGGATTTCCCGACGCGCTCGGTGGAGATGAGCGGAGTCACGCTGCGTTTCCGCTCCGAAGGGAATCTGGTTCAGCCGCGTACCGCCTGCATTGACAAGTGGATCGAGCGGGCCAACCAGAAAGAGGCGGCCATGGGCGGGCGGCTCGGCGAAGAGCGCCAGCGGCGCCGCGAAGAGATGTCCCGCGAGCAGCAGGAACTTTCTGAATTAAACGCCCGCTGGGCCAAGCTCTAAAGGAAGTTCAGAGTTCAACAGTCGAAAGTTCGCAACCGTCTTTCTTGCGTTTGACTTTCAACTGTTAACTGTCAAAGCGTGACATTTTGCTATGCCAACCGTTCCCAAGACGGACTACTACGAATTGCTGGGCGTACCGCGCAAAGCCGGCGCCAAGGACATCCGCGGCGCCTACCGCAAACTCGCGCGCAAGTATCATCCGGACCTGAACCCCGGCGATAAATCGGCGGAAGAAAAATTCAAGCAGGTTCAGGAAGCCTACGACGTCCTTTCCGATTCGAAAAAACGCCAGATGTACGACCAGTTTGGCTTTTATGCCGAGAATTATCAGGGCGGGCCCGCTCCGGGCGAGGAAGCCGGCGCGGGCGGGCCGCATTTCGATTTCGGCGGCTTTGATTTTGGAGGCGCGGGCGGCACGAGCTTTCGCGACCTTTTCAGCCAGTTTTTCCGCGGCGGCCGCGGCACAGAAGGCCCGGAGCGCGAAGCGGGCAATGACCTCGAATATCAGATTCGCGTCAGCTTCTGGGAAGCGGTGCGCGGCACGGTAAAGAAGATCTCCATCACGCGCCTGGACTCCTGCACGAGTTGCCAGGGCACCGGAGCGGCTGGCGGCGCGCAGGTCTGCCCCGCGTGCGGCGGCAAAGGCACCGTGCAGCAGACCAGCGGGCGCATGCGCTTCAATATTTCCTGCCCGCGCTGCGCGGGAACCGGCCGCCTGCGGACCCCTTGCCGCGCGTGCGGCGGCGAGGGGCGCGTCCAGCGCGCCGAGACGCTCGACGTGCGCATTCCTGCGGGCGGGCACACCGGCTCGCGCGTGCGTGTGCCCGGCCACGGCAATGCCGGAACGCTCGGCGCCCCCCCGGGCGACCTCTATATCCTCCTAGAGGTTGCGCCCCATCCGTTTTTCGAGCGACAGGGCGACGATCTGCATACGGTCGTGCCCATCACCATTTCAGAAGCGACGCTCGGCGCGAAAATCGAAGTCCCGACGATTGACGGCCGTTCGCAAGTAAGGATTCCGCCGGGAACCAGCAGCGGCAGGAGGCTGCGGTTGCGCGAAAAAGGAGTTCCCAGTGCGCGCAACGGCCGGCGCGGCGATCAATACGTCGAGCTGCAAGTGGTGGTTCCCAAACCCACCGACGAGCGTGTCCGCAACCTGCTACGCGAGCTCGATAAAATTGCGCCGGAAGATCCGCGCAAGGATCTCTTTGCGCAGGCAAGCGCATGAGGGCCAAGGAGAATTGAGCCATGGCAGCGCGAGCAAAGAAACGGGCCAAGGCCGGCTACATGATCAGCGCGGTCGCCGAGCTTTACAAGCTCCATCCCCAGACGCTTCGCCTGTACGAGCGCGTGGGGCTGTTGAAGCCCTCGCGGTCCCAGGGCAACACGCGTTTGTACACCGATCAGGATCTCGAGCGCCTGGAGGTGATTCTTACCCTCGCGCGCGATATGGGCGTCAATCTTGCCGGGATTGACATCATCTTGAACATGCGCGAGAAAATGACGGAGATGCAGAAGCAAATGGAGGAATTCATCGGGTTCGTCCAGACGGAGTTGTCGCAGGTTGCCAAGCAGCCCCGCGAAAACCTTTCGCGCCACGCCATCGTGCGCATGGCTCCGCCCAAAGTCATCCGCGTGCACAAGTAACGCGAGCCCCGGCCCCGGTCTTATCCACAGATCCAATATCTTCCACAGACGCGCGCGCTTGCGCCTGCCGCGCCGGACGCATATTCTCTCTGCATGGCAAAGGTTGCATGCCCGCAGTGCCGAGGCTCGGGTTTCCGCCCGCACACCCTGCGGCTCTACGGAGTGGAAGCGCGCGTCGCGGTCCCCTGCGATTGCGTGGAGGGCGAGCGCACGGCGCGCGCGCTCGAACGCGCTTCCATCCCGAAGCGCTATGAGCACTGCGATTTTGAAAATTTCGACACGGGGCTTTATGAAAGCGAGCCGCAGGCCGCCGCATGGAATCGCAGCCTCGAACAGGCCAAGCTCGTCGTGGAAGCGTTCGCGCGCGATTTTCCCGCAGGCAGCGACGCCGGGCTGCTGCTGATGGGCCCGTGCGGCGTGGGGAAAACGCATCTGGCTGTCGCGGCGCTGAAGCAACTCGTCGCGCGCGGTCACCCGTGCCTGTTTTACGATTACCGCGAACTCCTTAAGGAAATTCAGGCCAGCTACAATCCGGAAAGCCAGAGCACGGAAATGGGGGTTCTGCAGCCGGTGCTGACCACCGGGGTTTTGCTGCTGGACGATGTGGGCGCGAGCAAACCCTCCGCGTGGGCGCTGGAGACCGTCGGACACGTTCTCAATACGCGCTACAACGAGAAACGCATCACCCTCCTGACCACCAATTACCTCGACGCGTCCGCTGCGGGCGACGCCGAGCCTGTCCGATTGCCATCGGGTGAAAAACTTTCCGCTGCCCGCGAAGACTCCCTCGGCGAACGCGTCGGCCAGCGCATCCGCTCGCGCTTATACGAGATGTGCCGCACGGTCGAAGTTTTTGCGCCCGATTTTCGCCGCGAAGTTCG
>DASWCG010000300.1:0-3838 GCA_036390175.1 Candidatus Acidiferrales bacterium
CCTTCTGCGCCGGGATGCCTTCGACTACGACATGGAAAAAATATTGGCGGCTTGCGCGAAACACGGCGTGGCGATGGAGTGCAACTCCTATCCCGACCGTCTCGACTTGAAGGACGTGTATCTCCGCATGTGCAAGGACCGCGGCGTGAAGGTGGTCATCTCGACCGATTCGCACAGCACCGGCAACCTCTCTTTCATCCGCTACGGCGTCACCATGGCGCGGCGCGGCTGGCTCGAGAAGAAGGATGTCATCAATACGCTGCCCGCCGCGGAATTCCTGGCTGCCCTCCGGCCCAAGCCTGGGGCGGCCCGTCCGGGGGGCCAAAAGAAGCGCGCGGCGAAGGGGGATTGAGCCAAGCCACGGCCTGGCAGACTCCCGGAACGGAACCTTTTGTCCCTGGCTGTCGTATCTGAGGGTAGAACGCTGAATTGCGGAGGTCATTTGCCCATGAAGCTGCTTAACCACCCCACGGTTGCCATGCGGCTCGGAGTGGCCAGCGCGGCCCTTTTGGCCCTCGCCGCAGTAGCGCCCCGTGCCGGGGCCGAAGAGGTCGTGAAGTCCTTTGCCGTGTCCGGGCGCGCCAACGTCCGGGTCGAAACCAACGACGGGAGCGTCCGTGTAAGCCCAAGCGACGGCAAACAGGTGGAATTCCGGGTCGAATACCGAGGGTACGAGTTGGGCAAGAATCTGAGGGTTGACTCCCGGCAGGAGGGCGACAAGGTTGAGCTTGTTGCGCGGGTCACCAGCCGTTGGAGCTTCGGCTGGGGCCACAATTCCAGGAATCTGCACATTGAGGTCCGCATGCCTCGTGAAGGCGACCTGCAAGTGGAAACAGGCGATGGCGCTGTGGAAGTTTCCTCTCTCAACGGCAATGTGAACGTGCATACCGGGGACGGGTCGGTGAAGGCCAATTCCCTCAGCGGCACCATTGATCTGCACACGAATGACGGGAGCATTGCAGTGGACAGCCTGAAGGGAGACATCCGGCTGCGCACGGGAGATGGGTCCATTGAAGCGCGCGAGATTGACGGAAAGGTCGAGGCGGATTCAGGCGACGGCCGTATCCGAATCGCAGGGCGCTTCGACGCGCTGAACGTCAAGACCGGGGACGGCAGCGTGGATACTCGTGTCCTACCTGGTTCGAAAATGGCTTCCAGTTGGACGATTCGCACGGGCGACGGAAGCGTGGACATGGTGCTGCCATCGGATTTCCAAGCCAACATCGATGCAACCACCGGAGACGGGCACATCAGCCTGGGCATCCCCGTGACCGTGGAGGGGACGTTCAGCAGGTCACAGATTCGCGGCCGGATGAACGGCGGGGGCCAAGCGCTCACCATTCATACGGGTGACGGGTCCATCCGGCTGAGCAAGAGCTAGGCATCTCCGGGGAAATAGCGAAACAAGAGATTTTGGGGCCAGTACCAACCGAAAGTTCTATAACTCCTTTAGTTCTGCGACTTTCCGGCTACTTGTGTGCACATTTGGGGAGTCTGTTGCCCATCCAGAATTAGGCATGTTGCTGAAAACACACATCATTTCTTTGGACTCCGAGTTGCACTATCGCTCATGGAATTTCCGGGAGCCTCGGGTGATTGTCTACGCACTGCTTGCAGCACTTCTCATTCTTGTCGGCGTTACCTTCGCAAGCTCCATCGACTTCTCCAAGACGCGGCGCCACTAATCTATTCTCGCCACGAAGAATCATTGCGTTCGCTTAGAGTTTCCGCTTCAATAGCCCTTCCCGCCGCTGCCGGAGTTGGGGCATAATCGCGATGCAGCCTGTCCGGGGTACTTCTTCTTCCCAATGAAAATTCTTCCCATGAAAAACACAAATCCGTGCCGCAGTATTCGCATTCTCGTTCTCGGATTCCTTTTCGCGGGGCTCATCTCTGAGGCAGGCGCGCAGTCCAGGCAAGCAATACCTCGTCATCGCCGCGGGAGGCCACGGCAAGCTCGGCTCCAAGCAAGGCGACTACGTCATCGCGTTCACGCTGCCGTAAGAATGTGGAAACATTCCCGGAGAGGCCCGGCACTCGTATGAATGTATCTACGCAAACACAAAGCGCCACGGAACCATCGTTGCTCAACAATTCTGAAAGACGCTCTTTCTTTTCAGACGGAATGGTTATCGTCCTGTTGCTGGCCGCCGCGAATTTCGTGTTTCACTGCTACTTCAACAATCAGTACGGCTATTTTCGCGACGAATTTGACTATATGGCTTGTGGCGACCATCTCGCCTGGGGCTACGTGGATCATCCTCCGCTGATCCCGTTCCTGATCAAACTCTGCCGCCTGGTGTCGGGAGACTCGCTACGCAGCGTCCGTTTCATACCGGCGCTCGCGACTTCTGCGGCGGTCATTCTCACGGCCATGATGGCTCGCGAACTCGGTGGCCGCCGCTTCGCGACCGTTCTGTCCGCTCTGACCTTCGTGGTGGTGCCCGTGTACCTTTTGAACGGCGGCCTCCTGAGCACCAATTGCCTCGAGCCTCTGCTGTGGATGGGTTGCGCTTATTTCGCGATCCTGGCGATCAAGCGCGAAGAGCCGCGTTATTGGCTTTGGTTCGGCGTTGTCGCCGGCATCGGCGTGGAAGAGAAATACTCGATCGCTGTATTTGGGCTAAGCGTCGTGGTGGGCCTGCTGTTGACAAAGCAGCACCGGGTTTTCGCCACGAAATGGATCTATCTCGGCGGCGCACTCGCTTTCCTGATTTTTCTCCCGAATTTGATTTGGAACGTGCAACATGACTGGCCCTTCGCGCAACTCATGCACAACATCAAGGCGGAGGGACGCGACGTTGTGCTTTCCCCCTGGGAATACTTCTTGCAGCAGCTCCTGATCATTCATCCCTTCACTGCGCCGATTTGGATTAGCGGCGTACTGGCGTTCTTCTTTTCCGCCCGGCTGAAGCCCTACCGGCTCTTTGGCTGGAGTTACCTTGCGGCCTTTACCGTTTTCGTCGCGCTAAAGGGAAAGAATTACTACCTCGCGCCGATTTATCCCGTTTTCCTTGCGGCGGGCGCAGTAATGATCGAAAACTTTCTTGAACGGTCCCGCCAGGTCTGGCTAAAGCCCGCTCTCGTGATGCTTCTCATTGCGGGAGGGGCCTGGTTCGCACCGTTAGTCGTACCGATTCTGCCAGTCGAACAATTGATTGCCTACATTGACAAGCTTCCCTTCAAAGTGCCGCGCAGCGAGCACAGCCACATGCGCGCGGCTCTTCCGCAACATTTCGCGGATCAATTCGGCTGGGTGGAGATGGTCGCGGTGGTGAATCAGGCCTACACGCGACTGTCACCGGAAGAACGCCCGGGCTGCGGCATCTTTGCGCAAAACTACGGGCAGGCGGGCGCTATCGACTTCCTGGGCCGTCGCTACGGATTGCCCGCGGCGCTCAGCGGGCACCAAACGTACTATCTCTGGGGCCCGCGCGGCTACTCCGGGAATTGTTTAATCGTGCTAGACGATGGGCGTGAAGTTCTCGAAAAACTTTACGAGCAAGTGGAATATGTCGGCGCGTCGGACAATCCTTACGCTTTGGAGCGCAACATTCCTGTATTCATCTGCCGCAAGGCAAAATTCGGCTCGCTCGCCGAGTTGTGGCCGCAATTGAAGAAATGGCGCTAGGAATCCTGCACAATAAAGCGCGCTGTTCCTGAGGTAAAATCTCAAGCCCGTGCGAAAATGTCTGGAAAAAGATCCCATGGCCGCGGCCTGCGGCTCATCGCTGCCTTTAAACTGCTGAAAGGACTTGCTCTGGTTGCCCTCGGCATCGGAGCGCTGAAGCTTCTCCACAAAGACGTGGCTGCGGTAATCGAGCATTGGATCAGCATT
>DASWCG010000301.1:0-1567 GCA_036390175.1 Candidatus Acidiferrales bacterium
TTGGATCGTATCGAGATTCCCGATGCGCCGATGGACATACTGGCCCAGCAGATTGTGGCCATGTGCGCCGCCGAAGACTGGAGCGAAGACGAGTTGTTTCGAATCGTCCGCCGCGCTTATCACTATAGAAATCTAGTGCGCGCCGATTTCGACGCTATCGTTGAAATGCTCTCCCAGGGCATCGCCGGAGGCCAGGGACGTTACGCTGCCTACTTGCACCGAGACCGCGTGAATGGACGCGTCCGCGCGCGCAGAGGTAGCCGGCTGACGGCCATCACCAGTGGCGGCGCGATCCCCGACAATGCGCTTTACGCTGTCTTGGCTCAGCCGGAAGGCACGTTGGTTGGCACCGTCGACGAAGACTTTGCGGTCGAGAGCCTCGCGGGCGATATCATCCTGCTCGGAAACTCCTCCTGGCGGATCCGGCGCGTGGAATCCGGCCGTCTGTTGGTCGAAGACGCGCAGGGAGCGCCGCCCAATGTCCCGTTCTGGCGCGGCGAGGCGCCGGGGCGTACGCCTGAGCTTTCCGCATACCTCGCCGAGTTGCGCGAAAGGATCAGCTCGCTTGCTTCGGCTGCAGTGCCCGGCGACACGCCGCAGCAGTCGGCGGAAGTTTCCGCGGCGGTGAACTGGCTCAAGAGCGAATGCGGACTCGACGACGCGGGGGCCGAGCAGGCGGTCGAGTATGTCGTGGCCGGGCGCTCGGTGCTGGGCGCCGTGCCCACGCAGAACACCGTGATCGCGGAACGCTTCTTCGATGAGAGCGGCGGCATGCAGCTTATAATTCATGCCCCGTTCGGCGCTCGAATCAACAAAGCCTGGGGGCTGGCGTTGCGAAAGCGCTTTTGTCGTTCCTTCAATTTCGAGCTGCAGGCCGCCGCGACAGACAATGGGCTCAATATTTCGCTCACCGAGCAGCACAGCTTCCCCTTGGCCGACGTTTTTCATTTCCTGCAACCTGCGTCGGCGCGGGAAGTGCTGGAACAGGCGGCACTCGCGTCTCCCTTGTTCACATCGCGCTGGCGTTGGGACGCGGGACGTGCGCTGGCCCTGGTCCGCTTTCGAAACGGGAAGAAAGTTCCCCCGCCCATCCAGCGTATGCGCTCGGATGACCTGCTGGCAGCAGTTTTCCCGGAAGCTCAGGCCTGCCAGGAGAATGTTTCCGGCCCCATTGCCATCCCCGACCATCCCTTGATTCGCGAGGTGATGAAAGACGTTCTGACTGAAGCGATGGACTTTGAAGGTTTTCAAAAGGTGTTAGCCGATATTTTCGAGGGTCGAATTCGCTGCGTTGCCGTGGACACGCCGGCGCCCTCGGCCTTTTCGCACGAGATTCTCAACGCCAATCCTTATGCCTATCTCGACGATGCTCCCCTCGAGGAGCGCCGCGCGCGCGCCGTGGAAATGCGCCGCTCGCTGCCCGATACGGTCTTGTCCGAAGTTGGGCGGCTTGACCCTGCGGCAATTGCGGAGGTGTGCGAAGAAGCCTGGCCTGATGTTCGGGATGCGGAAGAACTACACGATGCGCTGCTGACCCTGGTCGCGCTGCCCGAGCCGGCGGATTCCG
>DASWCG010000302.1:0-2251 GCA_036390175.1 Candidatus Acidiferrales bacterium
CAGCGCGGCAACGTCGGCATGGTGCTCCGCGTCATTCCCACGAAAATTCGCACCAATGAAGAACTGAATCTCCCCGCGGTCGTCAACAAGATTTGCGAAGAGCAGCGCGGCTTGGTCCTGGTCACCGGAACCACCGGTTCCGGTAAGTCCACCACCCTGGCGGCCATGATCGACCGCATCAACGCCAACCGCGCCGACCACTTGATCACCATCGAAGACCCCATCGAGTTCCTGCACCGCGACAAGAAAAGCTTCATCAACCAGCGCGAAGTCGAAGTGGACACCGCGAACTTTTCCACTGCGTTGCGCGCCGCTTTGCGTCAGGACCCCGACGTGATTCTGGTCGGCGAAATGCGCGACCTCGAAACCATTTCCACCGCGCTGCTGGCCGCGGAAACCGGCCACCTGGTTCTTTCCACTTTGCACACTCTCGACGCCACGGAAACAATTCAGCGTATTATCGCGGTCTTCCCGCCGCCGGAGCAGAAGCAGATTCGTTTGCAGCTTGCCGCCACGCTGAAGGCGGTCGTCTCACAACGCCTGGTGCGGCGCGCGGACGACAAAGGCCGCGTGCCAGCTTGCGAAATCATGATCGCCACCGGCTACATCCGCGATTGCATCATCAACGCGGACAAGACGCGCCTGATTCACGACGCCATCGCCGCGGGCACCAGCCAGTACGGCATGCAAACGTTCGATCAATCGCTCTTCGACTTGTACTCGAAACAGCTCATCACTCTCGACGAAGCCCTCGCGCGCGCCTCCAACGCCGACGAATTCAAGCTGCGCATCCAGGGCATCCGCTCCGCCTCCGACTCCGCCCGCGAGGAAATGGAGCGCCAAATGGCCGACTTCGAGCGCTTCGCCCGCAAATAGACCGTCGCGTCGGGGGCTCTGCCTTGCTAGGCAACATTCTTGCCCAATCACGCGTTCCGCAGTATCATCCGCCTGTTCATTCCAATAATCAGCGCCTGCTCTTCTATGAACGGAGACCACCATGTTTCCATCCGAATGCTTGCCTGGCCGCAGAAGCTTTCTCAAGACCAGCGCGGCCCTCGCCGCGGGGTTCTCTGGACTTCCTCTTCGCGCGCAACCCCCAGACTCCGAAGAGCCCAACACCATCGTTGGCCCCAAGAAGGGCTACTCGCCCGAAATTGGAACGCTCACTGCCATGATGGCATTCATGCGCTCACAGGTCCTTCGCTCCGTCAAAGGCATGTCGCAACAAGATCTCGATTTTCTTCTTGACGCCAAAGCCAACAGAATTGGCGCGCTGCTGAACCATCTGGCCGCCGTGGAAACTTTTTTTCAGCTCAACACCTTTGAAGGTTTGGCCCCGAAGAATTTGCCCAAAGAGTTCAAAGACAAATGGGGCGTGCCCCAGGAGCTCGGCGACCATGCCCGGGAAGCGATCAAGGGGCATAGCCTCGACTTCTACCTGAACCTCCTGAATGATACGCGCGAGAAAACCCTTGCCGAGTTCCGCAGGCGCGACGACAAGTGGCTGATGGCCGTCGATAAAGACTGGGGCTGGGGACCCACCAACAACTATTGCAAGTGGTTCCACGTCACGGAACACGAAGCCAACCACAACGGCCAAATCAAGCTCCTGAAAAGCCGCCTTCCCAGCGCCAAGCCCGCATCCGAGTAGCCGGGTCGGGTCCGGGGAGTCCGGCTGGACTGTTTTGCTCTGGAGTCTCCTTCTCTGCGGTTCCTCGGTGTCCTCAGCGTCTCTGCGTTAGCTTTTTCTTCTCCTTTCAACTTTCAACTGTCGACTGTCAACCTCTTGTTTGTCTTTACTTCCCTACTTCCTTACTTCTATGCTTCTCCCATGTTCTCCAGGCCGCGGCAACTTGAGACCGAAGAAGAGTTGTATGAGGTAGCGGTGCGCGCGCTGATGCGGCGAGCGCACTCCGTCCACGAGATGAAGCGGAAGCTGGAGCGGCGGAGCGACAACAAGCTGCTGGTACAAGTGGTGATGGCGCGCCTGAAAGAAAACGGCATGATCGACGACGCGCGGTACGCCAAACAATTTGCTCGGCAACGCACTGAATCGCGCAAGCAAGGAAAATACCGCGTCGCCCGCGACCTGCGCGCCCGGGGCATTCCGGACCGCCACATTGCATCCGCCCTCGAAGAAGTCGCCCAGACTTCCGACGAAACCGCCATGGTCCGCCAGCGCATCGAGCGCAAGCTCCGCTCCTACCGCGGCCTCCATGCAAGCAAAAAGATCGACGAGAAGAAAATGGCT
>DASWCG010000303.1:0-3109 GCA_036390175.1 Candidatus Acidiferrales bacterium
TTCCGCGCGGTAACGCACCAGTTCGCTTTCGCTGAGTTTCGAAAGGTCCACGCCGTCAACGACCACGCTGCCGGAAGTGAGCGTGTCCAGCCCGCCGAGAATGTTGATGAGCGTGGTCTTCCCCGAGCCGGAAGGCCCCATGAGCGCGACCCATTCGCCAAAGTTCACAGCGAAGCTGACGCCGTTGAGCGCGCGCAGGGAACCGTACTGCTTGATCAGGTTGTCGATGACCACCTGTTGCTCCGCGATTCGCGGCTGCGTTTGGGCGACGGAGCTCACGCTTCACCTCGAAAAACCGATGCCGGACGAATACGCGCCAGCCGCCGTAACGGAAATGCGCTCAGAATAGCGACGAGTATGGTCAGCCCCACAGCTACAGGATACACAATCAGTCTCGGCTGCGCTGCTACGCCAAAGACAGCTTTTCCCAGTCCAATCGACAGAAAAATGCCGGCCGCAGCGCCAAGCAAGCCACCCGCCAGCCCCAACAGCGCTGCTTCGGCAAGGAACAGTCGCAGCACGCGCCGCGTCGCTCCGCCGATGGCTTTCATCAAGCCGACGTCCATCTTCCGCTCCATTGCCACGTTCGTCATCGCCGCCATTACGCACAGCCCCGTGAGCAACAGCACAATGCCAACCGTCGCCGTCAGCAACCCGCTGATCCGGTTGTAAATTCTTGCTTCGCCCTCCGTGAATTGGGTGATGGGATGAACGTCGACGCCCGGTAATTTGGAAGCAACTGCGGCACGGAAATTCTGAATTTCTAATGGTGTTCCAGCGAAGTTGACCTGTACAAGGCTTGCTTGCCCGCTAATGCCTGCAAGACGCTGGGCCACTTCCAGCTGTAGGAAGATTTGATTGTCTTCTGAACCACCGGCGAATACCGTTCCAAGCATGCGCAAGCGCTCGACGCGTTTGTCGTAAAACAGTTCGACGGTATCACCTTTTGTCGCGTGCAATTGCTCTGCGACCTTAGCTCCCAAATAGCAGTACTCCACCACCAGTTTTTCATCCCCAGGTTCCATCATGAAATACACGGGAACCCGCCAACCTGGAGCAATTCGTTGGAGGTGCAGAAGATCCGTTCCCGCGAGAATCACCTGTATCTGTGGCCGACTTTCAGGAACTAAACTTTCTGTTCCCTTCTGAACCCGCGCCACCAAATAAAGAAAGGGAACAGCCGTTGTTGATGGACTGCTCAGTCTCTGGACCGTGCTTGTCACTTCTCTTTCTGGAAGGGTCGCCGACTCTTTACTTGGCCCGTTCGAACTAGTCGGCGCAATTACGATGTTTGCGCCAAAGGCACGGAATTCCGTGGTGAGGCGGCGCTTGGCGTCGACTTGGAGGTTGAGGAGAGCTGCGGTGACGGCGGCGCCCGCGCCGAGAGCCAGCAACATCACGACGAGGCGGCCTCGATTGGCGCCGAGCAAACGTCGGAGGATGCGCCAGAACATCGCTCTATTTGTTGTGCGAGAGTCCGGCATTACTCGCCCCTCAGAATTGGCGCCGGCTCGTAAAGCGAAGCGCGGCGCAAGGGGATGGCGCTGCCAAGAAGCGTGATCCCGATAGCAAGCACTAAGATCACCAGTAAAACGATGAGAGAAGGCTCCGGCGCGGCGCCAAAGATTTTTTCACCAACCAGGCGTGCCAAAAGAATGCCAAGGGAATAGCCAATGCCCCCGCCCACAAACGCGAGCAGGAGCTGCTCCGCGGCAAGCAGGAAGCCAACCGTGCCGGAACCCGCGCCAAGCGCCTTCATCAAGCCGATCTCGGTGCGCCGCTCGATCACCGAAGCGGCCGAAGAGGCTCCCACGGCCAGCGCCGCCGCTAAAAGGGCCGCTCCCGTGACCAGCCACAGCAGCGTGCGCACCCGCGTGAGGATCTGTCCCTCGCCTTCCGTCACGCGCCTAATCACCCGTACATCTGCCCCTGGCAACACCTGCTTGATCGAATACCCAATCGAGGAGACGTACGGACTGCAGGACCAGCGCTCTAACTCGCTGGCGTTCATTGTCTTCGGATCGCGCCGCGCAAAATCGTCTTCCGGCTTCGTCAGCGCGCTGACATATAACTTGCGGTATTGTCCAGGCTGGCTTGCGAGGGATTGGGCGCGGGAGAGCGGAACCACGACAGACTCATCCTCTGGACCGCCGGAAGTGAGTATCCCTGTGACTTTGAGCGGGGCGGGAATCCTGGAGACGGCGCCAGTTGCTAGGGAAATTGAGTCGCCGATATTGATGTGATTTTTTTGTGCGAACGCGGTTCCGACCACGCATTCCATAGCGTTGTTTGAGAACCATCGGCCGTCGATTTGCCACCAGGGGTTTGTTTTGGCAACTCCAGTCTGAAATTCTCCACCGTCCGGGAGCGGGACAGCATGGTCAGCCCACGTTCCAACGATAGGAACGTCCTCAATCCAATTCCCTAGTTCATACTTCCCATCTTTGCGCGCAAGCGGCAAAGCCTTGGCTCGCACCTCGAGTACTGGCGCGAAAGCCATAATGTTGTTGTGCCAGAAAATCGTTTTCAGTTTGGGCAGGTCCGCTTCGGGCAAATACGCGCCAGCATTCACAGGACGATAATCGACACCGCCAATTTCGAGTGGCAACGAATCCGCTTGCGGGGTAACAAGAAGATTGGCGCCCAGGCTGCGAAATTCCTTCGCCAGCCGGTCGCCCACATCCAGCGACACACTCAGCGCCGCCGTAGCTACTCCCATACCGAGCGCCAGCGCCGCCCCGGTCAGGAGCTTATGGCGCGGCCGCCGCCCAAAAGAATCCGCTACAAGTCGTAGAAACATAGAATTGCCGAACGTTCGGGTAGGGGCATGATAGTTCGCGCCCCTACTGAGGAATCTCCTTCGCGGCTTGTGTCAAGGACGAAATATCGATCACTAGATCCCCGCCATCCACATGCGAAGGTACGCCAATGGGATTGCATCCTCCCTGATCGCCGATCGAGGGGATATAGATCGCCGAGGCGCAATGGCGGCAAATGACATTCTGGCCGTCCTGCCGGTAACCTTCCGCCCCGCAGATGCGGCATGCGTCCAGCGCCGCGCCCCAGCCGTTGGGCTTCTTGATGATCATGAAACGCAACGACTGACCGC
>DASWCG010000304.1:0-13107 GCA_036390175.1 Candidatus Acidiferrales bacterium
CATCCTGGGACAGCCCAAGACTCTCTCCGAGCCCGACGGCAAATTCCACAACCCGCTGGGAATGACCTTCCGTCGTCGGGTCTCTCGCTTCAATGCTGCGCGCCAGCGAATAAGTGACCGCCGCGGCCTGGTCGTCAATGTAGGATTTCATTTGAACAATGGATTGCACACGGCTGAGCGCTTCCCATCGCGACGCGGGACGTCCCCAGAAATCATCCGCGCCGGCTTCCTGCCCTCGCCAAGCATCGGTGGCATTCGATAACGGGGACATCAGGACAACGGGTGTCAGGCGATTGAGCGGATCGGCCTTGAGCCGCCGGCAAACTTCAAAGCCGTTGATATCCGGCAAGGAGGTATGCAGCAAGACTAGATCGGGCTGAAGGCGCGGACATTCTTCCAGTGCCGCCTTCCCATTTTCTGCCGCGAAAACTCTGTACCCCTGGTTGTCTAAGAGCGCTTCCCAGTCGGCGCGATTCGATGAATCAGCGTCCACAAGCAAGATGGTTGCGGCCATTGGTTCCTCTTCTTCGCCATCCGCTGACCGATAGACCAAGAGAAAGTTGGCTGCGGCCGGATCGCGAGCATCGGTTCAAGTGCGATGTACGCTTGCGCCATAGGGACTTTCTTCCAGGAGCCCTCGGGCTCCCGTGGCCAACACAGGGGTGTCTTGAAGGTGGGCGGTTTCCCTTATGAGCGTTCTCCATGCCAAACGGGAAGCCTGTAAACGGCTGCAAGGTCAAGGCTTCTCGCAGGTGCATAGGGTAAACACCCGATGGCCATATGCAAATTTCACCCTACGATAGAAATATTACGCTGAGCAATTCTGTCCCTCTTCACATCTTCGGTACACCTTCGCTCCTGCGACTCGTCTGATTGTGCGAGGCGAATTAAAAGCGAAAATAGTTCTTGACACAGCGAACAAAAAGCGAATATCATGTGTGCTGCTTTGCGAGGCGGTCATGCCTACTTCTGCCACACTTCGTTCGGAGCCAATCGGGACGCCCCGACGGCGCCGCGCGAAGATCTTAACTCCCTCCCTATTTCCCGCCGTCCCGCATCCGCGGGACACCGAGCCAGCGGCCCAGCCCGTCGCCCCGGGCATTCCGGGCCACGGCTGCGGCGTTTCCGGACGCCCCACGGCCAGCAGCACCGGGCCGTTGCCGGCGCTTCCTCATCCCACGGGGAGCACACAAACCCGGCACCGGAAACCCGCAGCCGAGCTCGTCGGCATTGCCCGCCTCGCGGCCTTCTCACCGCCCGCGCGCACCCAGCGCGGCGCGGACTCTCGTCCGGAGTATTTTCTATTGCCGGTGCGCTCCATCCTCAATCGCTGCGACTCCGAGCGCGTCCCGTTTGAGTGGACCATCAATCCATACCGCGGGTGCGAATTCGCCTGCCGCTATTGTTACGCGCGCTATACGCACGAGTACATGGAGCTCGACGGCGGGGAATTCGACAACAAGATCTTTGTCAAGCAGAACGCCGGCCCGCTATTGGCGCGGGATCTGGACCATCGTTATTCCTTCCGGCGTTCCACATCCGGCATTGCATCTCCGGAACACATCGCCCTGGGCACTGCCACCGATCCTTATCAGCCGGCCGAGCGCGAGTTCGGCGCCACGCGCGCGATCCTCGAACAGATGGCGCTGCGCGAAGGATTGAACGTGTCCATCACAACAAAGTCCAACCTGGTGGTCCGCGACATTGATGTGCTGAAGCGCATTGCCGCGCGCTCCACTGTCTTCGTCAATGTCACTGTCACAACCTTGCGCGCTCGACTGGCTCGTCTGCTCGAGCCGCGCGCTCCGCGGCCGGACTTGCGCCTGGCAGCCGTGAAAGCCCTGCGGGACGCGGGCATTGCCGCGGGCGTCTTCGCCTCGCCGATTCTCCCGGTCCTCACCGACAGGGAAGATGACCTGGATGCGCTGGCGCGCGCGGCGCGCGATGCGGGGGCGCAGTGGTTCCTGGGTGAAGCGGTCTTCCTGATGCCGTCTTCGCAGAAGCAGTTCTTCCGATTCCTGCAGGAGAGATTTCCAAAGCTCCTGAAACAGTATCGGACCTGGTATGCGCGCTCGGGATATGCGCCGGAAGAGTATCGCCGCGAAATCCGGGAGCGCTTGGCGCGAATCCGCGGCAAGTACAATCTCGGCGCGAGACCATTCGGCGCCGAAACGCGCGCTTACAACGCGCCGCAACTTGCGCTGGCGCTCCTCGAAGAGACTTGCGACAAGCCGACTTTGCTTGCGAGTGAGACGTTGCGCTCCTGCGCGGCCGGGTGAGTTCCCAGCGGGGCAAACGATTTCCTTCGAGGCATGCCGGAGCTTTTCAAGGAACGATGATGCGGGGCTCGTCGCGGGCAACTTCCGGCGTTGCCGGATACTGGCTGCGCAAGAATTCGAGGAACATGCGGGAGCGCGGGCGGCCATTGGTTGCCTGCATTCCTATGCGCAAGAGAAACACGAGAACGTAAAAAACTTCCGAGTCCTTCACGGTGGGGAACCCGGCGGGCTCCGCCTCGCGCTGCCTTATTTCCGCAAGAGATTTGGCCAGCTCATCGTACAGCGCGCGGGACAAGGGCGCGTCCGGGGGCCGTTCAAAGTAGATGCCGCTGCTGAGTGTTCGCGTGGTTTCGGCGAGCGCCCGCAAGGCGTGCAATGCTTGCGAATCGTTCAGGTCGGGATGCATCGCCGCAAACCTCAGAACGGCGAATCCGATCCTGACGACGACATTTTGGCGCTCGTCGATCGCGGTCCGCGGGAAGTGCACGTCCGCAAAGGGAATGCTGGCAGAATCGACGGGCTTGCGGTGCTCTTCTTCGTAATGATGCGCCGCAACCAGGTACGGACAATCCGCCGGGCAATCAATGGTGACTTCGCGCTCGGTGCCGCAGCAGACGGCGCAGATGGTTTCCCCTTTTGCAGGGCAGTAGCGCTGCGGCTTTCGCTTCGAGCAGATCGGACAACTCACCAGTTCTCCTTCTGTGCCACGCGCTGCGAGCGTCAGAAAACCATGGTCCGGCGCACGATGGTCTGGTCGCCCGAATGGTGCATCATCATCGCTCCCGAACGCGGAGCGAACGGGTGTCCGGGAATCTCCGGCAGGCCGAGGGAGCGGTCCCGCAGAATGAGCTTCACCGGCCCAGCGCCCTTCACCCTGAGTTTCAGCTCGAAGCCGGCCTCGGGCACGTTGGCGTACTCCAAGATCCATTTGCCGTCGGGGTTCAACCGGGAAACCCAGGGCTTTTCGCTGTGACGCCCATTCACCCAGGCTTCCAGGACATCGTTGTCCGGCGCGGCAAGACCAATGGAGCGGGCATGGCGCGGGGACGACATACGCAGGGTAAGCAACCGCGTATAAACCTCCGGGGTGCTCTGCACCAGCACGGCAGTGGGCGGAACAAGCGGCAACACCGGCGCTTCGTGGTTCAGGAAGCTGAACGGCAGCGAGTCCGGGAAGAAGCCCCTCAGTGGCCCGCGTTGCGGCGCGCTGGTGACATACTGCGCAATCCAGGAATCCACGCGGCCGGCGGAGTTGGCCCACAGCGCTTTGCCGGAGTCGGCATCGAGGGCGTACAACTGGATGCTTGGCTTAGGATGCTCTTCGGTGTAGCGAACCGTGGCGGCGCCCAGCGCGAGCAGGCCCGCGCCAACCACAAAGGCTCCGAGCGGGAGCGTGGCGGGCTTGAGCCCGGCGATCAATTCGATCTGCGGCGACAGGACGGCCAGTCCCAGACCGATGATGACCGCAATGGCCACAGCACCAGAAACCGTCAAGCCGAGCGCAACCCACAAACCCTGCGCCAGGGGCGCGAGAATCACAACCGCGGGCAGCGCCAACAGGCACGCAAGCACCGCCCAAATCCACGACGGCGAATCGTCGCGCAACACCGGCGGCGCAACGAAGGTTGACGGAAACGACTCGCTCCGCTTCCACGCCCGCCGCCCTACGAAAAGCGAAAGGAATCCGCCGGCCAGCGGCCAGACGAATACGTAGTTCCCTCCCCGGAGATAAAACGCGGAGAGCGCTGCGAGAATCACCCATCCCGCGAGCGCACCGAGCGCCAGCGACTCGGCGGAAAGTTTTATGCGCAGCAGGCCGTAAAGCGCCGACCACACCCCCACGACGAGCGCCACCAGACTCAACATATAAATGCCGCTGGTGATTACATTGCCTTCGGGGAGCCAACGCAGATGCATCCACGCGACGCCGCGCACAAAGCCGTACCCTGCCGCTGCGGACGCGGCGAGGCCCAGCAAAAACGCGAGCAACCCCAGAACGATCCGCGACCACTCAAGGACCTGGGCGCGGACCATCCCCTCACAGAGCAGCAGGAACAGCACAAGCACGCCGGCGGCGCACGGAAGCACCCAGGAGCCGGGATAATGGACGAAGAACACGCCCGGAATGGAAAAATAAATCTCATCGGGCTTGCGCAGATTGCCGAGGTCGCGATTACCAAAACGGCGCGCCATGGCCAGCGCGTAGGAACCATGCTGCTGCAAACTGCCGCGGTCGAGCTCGGCGGGATTGTCGAGCGGCGTGTGATAGGCCTCCCAGTGGCCAATGAAGGCAAAATTCAATCCCGCGAGGCCGTGCTGCTTGAAGACGGTCATGTCCGTGTCGTTGGGCAGGTTCTTGTAAACCTCGTAAGTTAGCGAAGAGCCGGCTATGCGAGGGGCGGCTTCGGCCAGTTCGCGTATCAGTTCGCCATTCTGCGCGCTGGTTTCGAACATTTGCGAGACCCCGGAGTTTCCGCGCGCCTCGAAATTCAGAACGACGCGCACATCCTTGGCCCAGGGATGCTCGTCCATGAAGGCCGCCGCGCCCAGCAGGCCGTCCTCTTCGCCGTCGGTGAGCAGAAAGATGACGTCGTTCTTGAGCGGCGGGCCGGCCTTGAGCGCGTGCAGGGTTTCCAGCAGCGTGGCCACACCGGAACCGTCATCGCCCGCGCCGGGTCCCGCGGGAACGGAATCGTAATGCGCCACAAGCATCACCGCGCCGCTTCCGCCTCTTGGCTGCGCAGGGAGCGCAGAGGCCGTTCCCTTCAAGCGGGCGACAATGTTCTCCACGGAGCCCGCCGCGGAGAATTTCTGCACGTATCCGGTAGCGGCTTGCAGCTCGGGATTGACGCCGAAGCGGATCAGCTCACCCATCAAATACTCGCGCACATACCCATGCTCGAGGGTTCCCATGGGGTGGGGCCTCTGCGCGAAAAGATTCAGATAGCCCAGGGCGCGGTCGGCGGAGAACTCCGTCTGGGGGGCGCTCGGGGGGAGCGCCGCCGGAGGGCGGATCAACGCAACGCTGACCGCGGTTACACTCACCAGAAAAACCAGAACGATAATCGCCGCCGTCTCACGCTTCATGACAGTTTCACCTCAACGCACGATACGGACGCACTCGGACAGTGCTGCGGCTGGAAGCACAGGGCCTGGTGACCGGAAAAGAGTACGGCCTCGGCGCGTCCGTGGCAAGGGGCCCGTAGCCGGAGTCCGAGGGAAACTCGAAATGCGAAATTCGAAACTCGGCAGCACCCCCTACCCCCACCCCCTTCCCCCTGTTTTTTGTAAGTGTTGAAGCTAAAAGACTTAGTGGCCCATTTTGATGTAAGTGTTGGATCTAAAGGAGTTAGCGAAAAACGGAGGTATGAGGTCAGAATTCGGAAAGTTGGACAGAGAAACCTCAAGGCGCCCCTCCCCCCTATGTTTTTTGTAAGAGTATGATTCCACGGGATTTTAAGTCCTTTGTTTTCGCAAGAGTGTGATTCTAAATGGTTTGCAAACGCGTTTTTGCATAAGAGTGTGAATCTAAACGAGATAGGGAAAGAACAGAGGTTGGAAGCCTGGAGTTGCAGGCTGGACCTCAGTTGCTTGGAAGTTGCGTCGTCCATGATCGGCATCGTCCATTTTTCCGGGGTGCATTGTACCATAATCCATAAGTTAAGTCAATAGGAAGTTAAATCCTTGTGAATGAAGAGGTTGGCAGAGGGGCTTCTCGACTGACTCTTCTCCCTCGGAACGAAGTATTCGATTAAATCCTTAGGAATGAGGATGTTAACGCAGGGGTGGATTCTCTCTTGCGAGAATGGAGTCTTTTTGGTCCGAAGCCTACTTCGTGGTCTGTTTCTTGCCCGGATGGGGGCACATGGGGATCGATCTGCCTGCCAATAATTCTTGTTTCCAGTAATCGACAATTTCTTCTTTTGACGGGTGAGCACTCGTACCGTGTTTTTCCGCCTCGATGCGCTGGAGCCGGTCGACTAGAGAACTGAATTCTGTGTATGTGGTAGGGTCTTCTCGCTGCCTTTGCTCAATGATCTGCCGAGCATCAGCATTTAGAACGAACACCGAATAGCTGAAAGTGTTCCACACGTCAGATTCATCGAGATATCCGCGGCAAGCCCGCGACGGTATGTTGCCATCGGTTCCTGCTCGAACTGCTGCGCTAACGCGAGTAGGTGCTCGACTTGGGATTCTGCGTGAAACTCCCTAAGCTGCGAGCGCGCTACCCACAGTGCCGCGACCGCAGCGGCGGCAAGGACGCTCGTGGAAATGGCAGTCCAGAACTCTGGGCGCGCGATGCGCTGTGAGGTTTTTACCATAGGGATAACGCCCGGATTATAATGCAGGGGACCTAAAGACGCGAGCAGCACAAGCGAAGTGAAAGGAGTTGAAGCCACCGATGGGTTATATAAATCGTTTCATCGAAGGCATCCCCTATAGCAAAGCCAAGACGCGCGGGGATCGGGAAGCAGCGAATCGGTGGACAGAAGCTATCAAGAGGCAGACGAAGTCATTACCTCGCCTGAAGCACGCCTGTATGATGAAGGTGACGTTTATCCTGCCGGCGAACAAGTTCCCCGCGGACTTGCCTTACGGTTCGGACCTCGACAACCTGCTAAAGAGATTTCTGGATGCACTCAAAGACACCATCTTTTCCGAGGTACCCGGGGGAGATTCATGCGTGGTGGCGATCACGGTCATGAAAACACGGGCGTTGTCATCTAAGGAGCATGGCGCGCACTTCGAAATCTTGCCGGTACAGACTATCCCTTCTTGATTATCCGCACCCGCTCTTCGCGACTACAGTTCCAGCGGCGTTTTCACGAGGTGAGCGACAGGGATCCGAGCCTTGTGAAATCGCGGACATTCCAAGTCAGCAAAATATCTGCCCCCGCTTTCAGAGCGCAATGAGCGATGAGCGCGTCATAGGTTGCTGCGCCAATGATGGTCCGAGAGGAAGCTAGCTCCAGAGCAGAAACATATTCCTGCTCGCTAAGAGTAATCAGGGTGAGCCTTTCGCGTATCTGCTTTACGATGCTTATGCCCTCTGGCCCGGTGATGCGGGGCCGAAGAGGCAGGCCAGTGAGCGTAGCGTAGACCTCGCCGAGCGTGTGTAGCGCGCAGAAGTCGTCTTTTCCTGCGGCAAGGAATAATTTTGCGCTAGATGCGTGCTGCGGATGGTCAGCGTAAAAGACCGGAACCAGAACAGAGCTGTCGAAGAACTGCTTCAAGACTGCTTGCCCAGGATGTGCTGCGCCCTTTCTTCGCGGACCCGGCGGATAGCATCATCGACTACGCGCAATGGCAACGGCTTGCCGGTACGGTAGACAAATAGCCCGTTTTCCCAAACCATGCCACTGCCCTCCAACTGGGCGGCATTTTCCGGCTTGAGCGGGAGCTCTCTTTCCACGAGCTGCTCAACGTAGTCTTCCACAGACAACCCTTGCGTAGAAGCTAGGGCTTCCAGGGCGGCGGCGATTTCGGGTTTTAAGTCCAGCGTCATGAGATACCTCAGCAGGTCAATTAGAAGTTTAAGTCACGCAGCGCTCCGTGTCACGGGGAAATGTATTTATACCGGCAACTTGGGAAGACTTAATGGGCGAAACTGCCGAGGATGGCTGAGAAGCCTTCCGCGTAGACGGGATGCGCTTTAGCATCGCAGGATTCTGACGGCAGGCATTGCTTCCACTGCCAAATGGCACGGAATCGCATGCAGGAGGCGTATAATAGTAAGCAGGAGGTCGTTCGAGAAGCGCCCATGACCATCGAACAACAGGTCCTGGAAAAACTGCGCGATTTGCCTCCTGAGAAGCAGAAGGAAGTGCTGGAGTTTGTGGACTCCTTGAAGGAGAAGAAGCGTTCCGCGAAGCCGCGCCGCAGCCTGCTGGGGTTATGGGCTGATCTGAACATACATATCACGGAAGAAGATATTGCCGAGGCCCGCCGCGAAATGTGGGGCAACTTTCCTCGTGACATCAAACTATGAGCGCGGTGTTGAATACTCACACCGTTCTCTGGTATTTGGAGAACTCCCAGGAATTGTCAGCGGTTGCCCGGACATCTCTCCTAAAAGTGCGACCCTCTTCCCCAAGGCAGCATGGAACAATTACAATAAGGGGCAGGATACGGTGCAATGTTGCGTCTAATGTTAATCGCGATTTCGGCGATGTTCCTGTGGGACGGCAACGTGCCGACGGCGATGCGGTTGGTGCCGGAGCGCCACCGCAGCGTGGAGTTTCCGGCCGGGCAGGACCTGCCGGTCTTGCCGTCGCTCATGCCCGCGGTGGATACGCCGAGCCAGGCAAAGAAGGTAAAGAAAGATCAGCCGCTCAGCCCGGAATCGCGCCTCGCGCTGATCCGGTACGTCTCGGGGGAGTTCGCGCATGCCGTGAGGCCGCTGCCGGCGGGGAAAGCAGGCCTGTACGTGAAGGCGGGCCAGCCGATAAATGAGGAGCTGCTGCACCGCGCGGTGGCCACACACGGCGCGGCCATCAACCCCGGCGATTCGGTGCAGTTGACCCGCCTGGAAATCCGCGACAAGGACATTTTGATAGACATCAACGGCGGCGGGCGCGGCAAAAGACGACTCCGCGACCGCATCCACATTGATTTGGGCGGCATCCCTACGGCCACAACTACAACGACAAACCCGAACCAGACTCCCGGGCTGCAGCCGGGCACGGGCAGCACCATTGACCTGGATTTTGGGCGTCCTGTGCCGGACATGACGCCCGACGAGCTGAAACAGCTTTTGTCGGGATTGCTGGATTTCTCCAAGCAGCGCTCGGCGGCGGTGCAATGGATTGACACGCTTCCGCCGGACATCAAGAAGGCCATCCAGGAAAAGCGCGCCATCGTGGGAATGGACCGGGAAATGGTGGTCGCCGCCATCGGCAAGCCGGAACACAAGGTGCGCGAGCGCGACGAGGACGGAAACGAAATCGAGGATTGGATTTACGGCAAGCCGCCCTCGAAGACGATTTTCGTGCGTTTCCTGGGCGAGCGCGTCACCAGCGTAAGACAGTTTCCGCATTGACGGGCGCCGCGCTTATCGCGTTTGACTTTTCCGGCTACGCACCCTAGCATCATCGCTTTCCACTCTCATTTGGCCCCTCGCTCGACGCGGGGCAGAAACAACCGCAACTTCCGGAGGACGCATGCCGATTCGAGTGGGCATCAACGGGTTCGGGCGCATCGGGCGGAACATTTTCCGCACGGCCATTGGCGACGCGGACATCGAGTTTGTCGCCGTCAACGACATCACCGACCCGAAAACGCTGGCGCACCTGCTGAAGTACGACTCCATCCTCGGCAATTTGACGCATAAGGTGACGCACACGGCCGACTCCATCGCCGTGGACGGCAAGAGCTTCAAGGTGTTCAAGGTGAAAGACCCGGGCGAGCTGAACTGGGCCTCGGTGGGGGCGGAGATTGTGGTCGAGTCCACCGGGCTATTCACCAAGGGCGCCGACGCCAAGCGGCACCTCCGCGGGTCGGTGAAGAAGGTGATTATCTCCGCCCCGGCCACGGACCCCGACAACACACTGGTGCTGGGCGTCAACGAAAAGACCTATAACCCGAGCGTGCACCACGTTGTCTCGAACGCGTCGTGCACCACGAATTGCCTGGCGCCGGTGGCGCGCGTCTTGCAAGACACCTTCGGGATCGTCGCGGGGACGATGACCACGATTCACTCCTACACAAACGACCAGAGGCTGCTGGACCTGCCGCATAGCGACCTGCGCCGCGCGCGAGCCGCCGCAATCAACATGATCCCCAGCTCCACGGGCGCCGCCAAAGCGCTCCATCTGGTGATCCCCGAGCTCAAGGGCAAACTGGACGGCTACGCCATGCGCGTGCCTACGCCAAACGTCAGCGTGGTGGACCTCACGGTGATGACGGAAAAGCCCGCGAGCGTTGCATCCGTGAACGGCGCGTTGCGCGCCGCCGCGCAAGGTCCGATGAAGGGCATCCTCGATTACACCGAGGAAGAACTGGTTTCCGCGGATTTCAAGGGCAACCCGCACTCTTCGATTGTGGACGCGGGATACACGAAAGTCGTGGGAGACCGCTGCGTGAAGGTGCTGGCCTGGTACGACAATGAATGGGGCTACTCGTGCCGCTGCCGCGATTTGATCAAGTTCATGGCCGCGCGGTTATAACGGACGTCGTCGAGCCGCGAATCGAGATTCACGGTTCCTCCATGAACAAGCTCACCGTCAAAGACCTCAACCTGCGCAACAAGCGCGTCTTTATCCGCGTGGACTACAACGTTCCCATTGCCGATGGCGCCGTCAGCGACGATACGCGCATCCGGGAAACTCTGCCGACTTTGCGCCTGGCCATGAGCATGGGCGGGCGGTTGGTGCTGGCTTCGCATCTGGGCCGCCCGAAAGGCAAGCCCGACCTGAGCTATTCGCTGCGTCCCGTAGCCAAGCGGCTGGCGGAGCTGCTCGGCAAGCCCGTGGAGTTCGCCTCCGATTGCGTCGGGCCCGAGGCTGAAGCCATGAGCAAGGCGCTTCCCGAGGGCGGCGTCCTGCTCCTTGAAAACGTGCGCTTTCATCCCGAAGAAGAAAAAAACGACCCCAACTTCTCAAAACAATTGGCGGCGCTGTGCGACGGCATTTTCGTGTGCGACGCTTTTGGCTCAGCGCACCGCGCGCACGCTTCCGTGGTGGGGATCACGCAATACGTCAAGCAAGCGGCCGCCGGGCTGCTGATGGAAAAGGAGCTGGCGTATCTCGGCAACGCCATCACCAACCCAACGCGGCCGTTTGTGGCGATTCTGGGCGGCGCGAAGGTGTCTGACAAGATTGAAGTGGTCGAGAATCTGATGAAGATCGCCGACGCCATGCTGATCGGCGGGGGAATGGCCTATACGTTCCTCAAGGCGCAGAAATTGCCCATTGGAAAGTCGCTGGTCGAAAACGACAAGGTGGAGCTGGCCTTCCGGCTTCTGAGCGAAGCGAAGCAGCGCAACTTCCGCCTGCTGTTGCCCGTGGATCAGGTCCTCGGGGTGGAATGCAAGGCCGGCACAAATACAAAGGTTGCTTCCGTCGCGTCCACACCCCCCGAGTGGATGGGTCTGGACATCGGCCCGCAGACCGTGGCGGCATTTACGGCAGAGATCGCACGCGCAAAGACCATTGTTTGGAATGGCCCGATGGGCGTCTTCGAAGTGCCGGCATTCGCGCAGGGCACGCTGCAAATCGCCCAGGCCGTTGCCGCGGCTACATCCGCGGGCGCCACCTCGATTGTGGGAGGCGGCGACTCCGTAGCCGCCGTGCGTCAGTGCGGCCTCGCCGACAAGATTTCGCACATCTCCACCGGGGGCGGCGTGACGCTGGAATTCTTGGCCGGCCGCCGTCTTCCCGGCGTGGATGCGCTTACCGACAAAGCAAACAAATAAATCGCCATGCGCCGCCGCGTCATCGCCGGGAACTGGAAGATGTATAAAACGCAGGGAGAAGCCCGCGCGTTTATCGCCGCGCTGGCTCCTCTGGTGGCCCGGGCAAACCACTGCGATATTATTGCCGCGCCTCCCTTCACGGCTCTGGCCGCGGCGGTTGAGGCGGCTCGCGGAACATCCATCGCCATCTCCGCGCAGGACCTCCACTGGGAGAAGGAAGGCGCATTCACCGGCGAAATCTCCGCGCGAATGCTTGCGGAGGCCGGCTGCCGCTACGTGATTATCGGCCACTCCGAGCGCCGCCAGCTCTTCGGCGAGACCGACGCCTCGGTGAATAAGAAGATTCAGGCCGCCCTCGGCACCAGCCTCATCCCCATCGTTTGCGTGGGTGAAACGCTTCAGGAAAGAGAGTCCGGCCAGATGCAATCCGTGCTGCGCCGGCAGTTCAGCGACGGATTCGCCGCGTTGACCCCGGAACAGTTCTCGCGTATTCTGATTGCGTACGAGCCGGTGTGGGCGATTGGCACGGGGCGCACGGCTACGCCGGAGTTGGCTGCGGAAGCGCATCGTTTCCTGCGGGGTCTTGCCTCCACGGCGCTCTCTTCGGAACTGGCTTCCCGGCTGCGAATTCTTTACGGAGGAAGCGTCAAGCCCGAGAACGCCAGGGGATTGATGGCGCAGGAGGAGATTGACGGCGCGCTGGTGGGCGGCGCGAGCCTCGACGCCAAATCGTTTGCAGCCATCGTGAATTACTAGAGTACGGAGCCTCGAATGCCGAGTTGGATGAAGTGGTTCATTTCCTTGCTGATTGGCCTGGGCATCGTAGCCCTCGGCTGGTTTAAGTTCCCGTTCGTGTTGAACACCTTTTTTGTGCTGATCTGCTTTGTCCTGATCATCGTGGTGCTGCTTCAGAGCGGTTCGGCGGCAGATCTCGCGGGCGCCTTCGGCGGCGCGGGCAGCCAGACGGCGTTCAACCCGCGCGGCGCGGCCACCATTTTGTCCAAGGCCACCACGTGGTGCGCCATCATGTTCATGCTCACAGCCATGGTGCTGGTGCTGCGTCAGGATCGCGCGGAACCGCAGGGCAGCTCGATATTGCAGAAGTTCTCCAAGCCGGCGCCGCCCGCGCCGAAAACTCCGGCTCCCGTAACACAGACTCCGCCAGCGCAAACCCCGGCGCAGCAGCCTCCGGCTTCGCAACAGCAGCCGCAATCGCAGCAGCCGGCGCCGTCGTCATCGGCCCCAGCTTCGCCGCCCGCGCAGACGCCCCCGGCAAAGAAGCCCTAAGCGGACACTCTCTTGCCGGGTGCGGCGCTCCCGGTTACAATCCAATCTCTCACCTTCCTCGTGCGGAAGTGGCGGAACTGGCAGACGCACCATCTTGAGGGGGTGGCGCCGTAAGGCGTGAGGGTTCGA
>DASWCG010000305.1:0-8803 GCA_036390175.1 Candidatus Acidiferrales bacterium
GGGCGCCATGCTTCCTCTCGAATTCGAAAAGCCCATGCCCGGCTTCTGGAACATCGTCTTTCCTCTGTAGCAGCGCGGAAGAGCGATTCCTTGCTCCCGCGATTCCTCGTCGCCGAGACGGCCTTGGGAATAGGATCGCCGCGGGAGTCTTTCAGCAGTCTCTTAACCCCTTGAAAATCAACTCGGGTAAGAGTAGCTTCTCTCCGTGGGTGGGGTCTCGCAGTCATCCTGAGTGGCGGTCGGAAACCCTTTCTGCCCGGCCCGCATCGTAGAGACTTTATCCATTGGACGTGCCGAAAACGAATCCTGAGCCATGACCGGGTTAATACATTTCCCAGTTCAGAATTGCAGACTCGCAATCCTTCCGCCGCTGGGCGTCTCCCGGCTTCGTCTCGCGTTTTTTGTGCAGCACTCGGTAACTCGATTTTCGCGTCCGCCGCGATCCTACCGGACAATCAATCCTCTTCGATAACGAGGACCACATGACTCATAAACAATGGGCGTGGAGCAGGACGAAAGCCGCATCTGTTTATCTCTGGCCGTTAGTCGTCGTTGTAGCGATTATCGTGGTTTCTTGCTTCTTCTATGGAAACCCCTCCATGGCTCAGGCTCGGCAGCGGAAATCAATGGGGAACGCCAAGTCTGCATCGTCCAGGTTCGAAAACGCGCGCGCAGAATCCGGATCCAAGGAAGACGGCCCAGACCTGATCCGGCAGCGCATGGAGTGGTTCTATAAGCAGCGCGCGTTTCCTTTGGGTCACATTCCCGCCGGCGCGCGCATGAAAGCATTCGAGCACATGCAGCGCATGATGGAAAACGAAGGCAAGCTCGTTCGCCAGCCGAATGGCGGGTTCCCGGCCGTTGCATTCGCCCTTCCGCCAGCTCCTGGAAGCCCGACGTGGAACCCGATCGGTCCCGCGCCGACGACTGGCGGCACGTTTAGCCCTGTTACTGGGCGCGTCACGACGATCGCCGTGGATCCGAGCGTAACGACTGGTCAAACCGTGTTGATTGGAGGGGCTCAAGGAGGGATCTGGCGCTCCACTGACGGCGGCGCCACATGGACCGCTGTGGGTGACGCCAATCCATCGCTCGCGATGGGCTCGATTGCGTTCGCCCCGTCCAGTCCACTCACCGTCTACGCAGGCACCGGCGAACAGGCTTCGACGGGGTTCGACGTCTACTATGGCGCAGGCGTACTTAAGTCCACCGACGGCGGCCAGACTTGGGCGCAGGCCTGCACTACAGCTGGTCCAACATGTCCTTTCATCGGGCCATTCAGCAATAATTTCTTCCCTGGCGGCGGCGCCCGCATCAGCTACCTCTCGGTGAATCCTGCGAACGCAAATCTTATTCTCGTCGGCGCGCAGGTTTTCACCGGGGGTGACACCGCCGGAGTCTATTGTTCGGACGACGGAGGGGCCACGTGGGCGAATATCTGGCCGGGGCAAATGGCGACGTTTGTCGGGTATGCTACGAGCACTATCGCCTACGCCGCTCTCGGGCGTCCTTTCGGAAGCCCTGGCCCATTGGGGGGATCCCATCTGAATGGAATCTACAAGTCCATAAATGCGGATGGAACTGGGACTAAGAAATGCAGTGCCATCACGTTTAGCCAAATCACCGTTAATGGAACAGGTGCGCCCACGGCCGCGCAAATCGGCCGGGTTGACATTGGCATCGCGCCGAACGATCTCACTGGGAATACTATATTTGCCTCAATTGCCGACGCCACGACTCAATCCAACACGGATCTCGGTATTTTCAAGACTGCCGATGGCGGAGCCAATTGGACCAAGACCGCAGCTCCGGACATTTGCCGCCAGCAATGTTGGTTCGACAATGTTGTAAAAGTTGACTCTAATGGAGAGGTTTTCTTCGGGGGGTCCGCTGTAACCTCTGGGGGGAACCCGGCATGGATCCAGCGAAGTACAGACGCGGGTGCCACGTGGGCATCGGTTGTTCCTGTCTTCCTGGGTCCGGGTTTGCCCCATGTAGATAACCATACGATCACGCTTTTCAAGGCGGCTTCTTCGGGGAAGGTCATCGGATATCTGGGCAACGATGGAGGAGTATGGCGCACCGATGACGCCGAGGCAACAACGGTCACCTGGGCCAATCTCAATCAATCCGCTTCACCCCTGACCGGTCTCCAGCTCACGCAGTTCTATCCGAGCCTTTCCATTCATCCATCCAATCCCAATATCGCCTTTGCTGGTGCCCAAGACAATGCCAGCCAGAATCTCGGAGATCCTTCGGCGTCGTCAGCCTTCAACTGGGTGGATAACGGTACTTGCGGCGACGGCGGCTGGACCGTGATTGACCCCGTCACGCCGACCAATGTGTACGTCACCTGCCAGAGAATCAGCATCCATAAGTCGGTCACCGGCGGCGCGCCGAATTCGTTCACCACGGTCTCAGGCGCGATAGCTACTTCCGGAGATACTGTCAACTTTATTCCGCCTATTACCGTTGATCCTGCCAATCCCAACCGGCTCTACTTTGGTACGACGCGCGTCTGGCAAACCACCGACAATGCGGGTTCGTGGGCCCCCATCTCCGGGAACATTGACCCCGCCGCTGTCCCATCTGTGCTCACTGCGCTGGCGGTGGGGGGAAGTACAGGATCGGTTGTATACGGCGGAACCTCAGACGGTGCGGTCTCTGTGGCGACGAATGTAGCCGCCGGCTCGGCAGCCTTCAATCGAGTGCAAGGGATTAGCACATCCATCCCAAACCGTTCTGTAACCCAGATCGTGACAGATCCAGCGGACACCACGGGAAAGACCGCGTACGTTTTATACTCTGGTTTTGCCGGCATATACCCGGCGTCGGGACTTCCCGGCGACCTCCTGGGTCACATCTTCAAAACTACAGATGCTGGCGCCACCTGGGCCGACGTGAGCTGTCACGTTGCGAATTGCAGCGCCCCAGCCGCAACCGATTTGCCCAACATTCCTGTAAACGACTTGGTGGTTGACCCAGGCGACCCGACTCACAACTCACTTTATGCCGCAACCGATCTCGGGGTGTTCACAACCGCTGACGGCGGGGCGACCTGGACGTCGTTCAACAACAGCAGCCTGCCGAACGTGGCCGTGTTCTCACTCCGGCTCCACGCTCCTTCACGCGTGCTGACGGCGGCAACCCACGGCCGTGGTGCGTGGTCCGTCGTCCTGAACACATTCACGCCTACATTCAACATTTCTGAACTGAACCCTGTATCGGCAGCGGCCGGCTCAGCTTTTTTCCCACTTCTGGTTGATGGGCATGGCTTCACCATGAATTCGAAGATCCTGTTCAAATTAAACGCAAACACGACAACGATTACGCCAACTTTCCTCGATGCGGGGCATTTGAGCGGAGTTATCCCGGCGGCGGCGATTCAGACCGGAGGCGACGCGCAAGTGACCGTGACGGACCCGCTCCAGGCGAACCCGACGAACGCGCTGACGTTTGTGGTTACCGGCGGCGGTGACTTCTCGCTGGCGTTCACGGACCAAACGACCATGACGGTCACAGCCGGCCAAACCGCAACGTACACATTGACCATCGCTGCCTTGAACGGGTTTGCCGGAACAGTAAGTTTGAGCTGCTCGTTGCCTGCCACGGCGACAACCTGTTCGGCGAGCCCACCGTCAGTGAACCAGGCCGGCAATTTCACGGTCGCGGTCACCACCACATCGCGCGCCTTCCTGCCCTATTTGCAGCCTCTCCGCATTCAGAGGTACTGGCCGCTGGCTGCGCCGATGATCCTTGTCGCGCTTCTCGTGCTGGCGATCCTGCTCTCCGCCAAGCGGACAAGGCGCCAGCGCGGCTTCGCAGGCGCGACGTTTGCACTCGTCACGCTATTTCTGCTGTTTGAAACCGTCGGCTGCGGAGGAGGAGGCGGACCTCATGGCACGCCCGCAGGTACTTACACGGTAACTGTCGCCGGAACGTCCGGCAGCACCTCGCACACGGCGAACCTCACGCTCGTCGTGAACTGACGATCGCGGCGTTACCATTGCCAGTGGGGTAGGAATGCAGCGCGTCAGAGAAAGGGCGCAGTTTCGCCCCTCTCCATTTTTCCGAGTCCCGCCAAATTTGCCCTTGACAATCGGTAGTCATTTGTGCTATACGTACTTCTGTCGTAATCGCCAGGTTTACCCTGAGCGGTTTTCGCGCAGGGTGCCGCTACGGATGTTGCCTCTGGTTGCTCTGAAGGAAGTCACTCCAGGGCCCGCGGAAGAAACACCGGCCTGGGACCGAAAATGGACGGAGAAACCTCAAAGGAGGCTGAAATGCCGCCTAAACTCTTTAGTTTCACACACTTTCGCAAAAACACGTCCGCAAACCCTTTAGTTTCACACACTTTCAAAACAAAGGACTTAAAACCCTTTTGAATCACATACTTACAAAAAAAGGTGGGGGGTGGCCTTCACAGCAGCCCTTAGGGTTCAAGAGTAGACTACTGAGAGAAGGGAAGCGCGGCCAAATCAACATTGCCGCCGCTAAGGATGATTCCGATTCTAGGAACGTCGCCGGGCTTCTTGGCCGGCAGCCCCAGCGCGGCCAATCCACCGCGACGCAGCAGCGGCGCCACCGGCACGGCCGACGACGGCTCGATCAGGATCTTCATCCGCTCCCAGACCATTTTCATCGCCGAGATGATTTCCTCCTCGCTGACCAGAACGATGGCGTCCACGTTCCGCCGCAGGATGGCGAAGGTCCGCGGCGCAAGCCCCGCGCGCAAGCCGTCGGCAATCGTGTCGCTCTTCTCGATGGTTTGGAGCCGGCCGGTAGTCATCGAGCGGTACGCATCGTCGGCCTTCTCCGGCTCGCACCCGGTGACGCGAATTCCCGGCCGGATGTGCTTTGCCGCCAGAGCCGTTCCGCTCAGCAAGCCTCCGCCGCTCACCGGCGCGAGCAGCGCATCGAGGTCCGCGATTTCTTCAAGCAGCTCTTTGGCGGCCGTGGCCTGACCGGCAATAATCCGGTCGTCGTCATACGGGTGAACCATCACCGCGCCCGTCTCGCGCTCGATCCGCGCTGCCGCTTCCGCGCGCGCCGAGGCCGTCGGCTCGCAGAACGTAATCTGCCCGCCGTATCCCTCAACCGCAGTGACCTTCACCGGGGGAGCGTTCGACGGCATCACGATCCAGGCGCGCGCCCCGCGCTTCCTTGCCGCATACGCCAGCGCCGCCGCATGGTTCCCGGAGGAATGCGTGACCACGCCTCGCGTCACCTCTTCCGCGGTGAGCGAAAAAACCGTATTCGTTGCGCCGCGGATTTTGAACGAGCCCGTCTTCTGCAGGTTTTCGCATTTGAAGAACAGCTTCACGCCCGCCATCTGATCGAGCGAGGCGGAGGTCAGCACCGGCGTGCGATGAATGTGCGGCGCGATGCGTTCGTGCGCCGCGCAGATGGCCTTCCAGTCGGGTGCAGTGCTCTTGGAGGTCTCGGCAGTGGGTGTCGCGCTCATTTCGGTCCGTTTCCTCGATGCGAGTTTATCCCGCAATTATGGCATAGTCGGATGCGTCATGCCCGCCCCGGAATCTTCTTTCAGACCATCCACATTGGCCCGCAGCACTCGCGCCGACCAGGCGCTGTTGTTCCTTGCCGCGTTTCTGCGCTCGCTGATCATCGGCATGACCGGCGTGTTGCTGGCAATTCACTTGAGTTCCTCGGGATGGGACATCAAGACGATTGGAACTCTCGTCACCGCGGGCCTGGCGGGAAGCGCCGCCGCGACACTGTTGACCAGCCTCCTCTCCGCGCGCGCGGGAAGCCGCAAGACGCTGGCTCTTCTGGCGCTGCTCAATGCCGCAGGCTCGCTCAGTCTGGTGCTGACGCGCCGCCCCGGTTTGTTGCTCCTCACAGCCTTCTTTGGCATGGTCAACGCGCTGGGACGGGACCGCGGGCCCGCCTACGCCCTCGAGCAGGCCATCCTGCCCCAGACCACCACACCCGAGCGCCGCACCTTTCTTCTCGCCTGGTATGCGCTGACGCTCGACGGCGGCCTTGCTTTGGGAAGTCTGCTGGCGGGGGCGCCGCATCTCCTGCGCACGCGCTGGCTGTGGGCTTCGCAGCCGGCCTACCGCGCGGCCTGGATCCTGGCCGCCTGCCTGTCGCTCCTTTCCGCGATTCTGTCGGCATCGCTTTCCCCGAGAATGGAATTGCCCGGGAGTGCGCGCGCGGGCTCGTTCAGCCGCTTGCCCAAAGTCAAGCCGGAATCGCGGCGGCGCATCACGCGCCTCGCCCTGCTGACCGGAATGGACAGCTTCGGCGGCGGGTTCCTGACCACCGCTCTGGTTTCCTTCTGGTTTTTCCGGCGCTTCGGCATCGGCGAGCAGTATCTTGGCCCGCTATTTTTCGGAGCGCGAGTGGCCAACGCTGCTTCCCATCTGGTGGCGGCCTGGCTCGCGGGGCGCATCGGATTGCTGAACACGATTGTGCTCACCCATCTGCCGTCGAGCCTGTTTCTGATGGCTGTGCCGTTTGCGCCGAATTTCGCGTGGGCCACGGTGCTCTTTCTTTGCCGCGAAGCGCTCGTCGAAATGGACGTCCCGACGCGCCAATCGTACATTGTCGCCGTGGTCGAGCCCGACGAGCGCGCCATTGCCACGGGGATGTCGGTGCTTACTCGAAACGTTGCCTATGCCACGGCCCCCGTGGGCGCCGGATTGGCGATGAGCGGCCTTTCTTTTGCGAGCCCTCTGTTCTTTGGGGCGGGCATCAAGATGGCCTACGACATCCTGCTCTATGTTTCCTTCCGGCGCATCAAGCCGCCCGAAGAGCGCGGGAATCCTTAATCGATGGGAGGATAGGTGCGCGCCGTGGACCTTCGGTTTATCTAATGACCTGTTTGGTGGGAACCGCTGCGGAACGTCGTCTTGGCGCTGGCGGCATTCTCAAAATGGTCGAAGACGCGCACGGCGACGGTGTGTTCGCTCGCCGCCAGATTGGTGAGTGTGAATTCGTAGCTTTCGTGCGGCGAGTCGCTCAGCCGCCCGGTTGGATAAACGATTGTCCAATCGCCGCCGTCGAGGCTGTACTCCGCCCGCTCGATGGCGCTCGAGGAGTCGCGCGCCTCGAAGCGGATGGTAACGCCTTCCACGGCAGGGCTGCCGCCGCGAGTGACAAACGGTGTTGCGCTCAGCTTCTCGACCAGGGGCGGCGTGTTGTCCACTTCGAACCGCTCGCTGACGCGCTCCGAGGTGAGCGCGTCGCCCGGCGGATTCGCCGGCGCGTCCGAAGCGACAATCTTCAGAGTGTAGGCGCCGTCGGGCATTGTGGTTGTGTCCCACGAAAAATGTTTCTGCTCGATCTTGTCCTTCAAGAGCTTCCATTCGTTCTCGCCTTCGCCGCGGTAGTAGATCGAGTAAAGCAGTTCGTCGTCGTTGTCGTCATGCGCGCTCCACACCACCGAGAGCCAGCCTCTGTGCTGGAATCCTTGCGGAGGGGCTTCGAACTTCTGTGGCGCTCGTTCGATCTGGGCCGCACTGATGTTCACCGAAATATTCCCCGGCGGATTCGGCTGCGGCGGCATTTTCAACTGCACCGGCTGCTGCATTTGTGGGCCAGCAGAAGGCGCGGCTGGGCTCTGGATGCGAATACCAGGGTTCTGCAACACGATGGCATCAATCGCCGGCGCAACATTCCTCGGCAGATACGCCAGGTTCACCCAGTCAATATCATCGCCAGGACGGCCATGGCGGATCACCGCTTTCCATTGCACAAACCGCGCGGGCGGGCACTCCACCTTTTCTCCCGAGGGCGCCCTGTACGGCCCGGCCCAGGGGCTCCACTCTCTGCCCGGGTCGGACGTATTTCCCGAGCGCACATAAAAGGAAACCCGCGCACCCCCGTTTTTTGTCGCGTCGGTGCGCGCTGCGCCTTGTCCCCACCATTCCAGCCGGCCCCATTCGGAAAAGATGCGCGCGTCAAAGGGCTGCGACTCAAAGCTTCCCTCAGCTTCATAGTCCGGCCCGAGCGTAAACACCTTTCCGGGATTTGCCGTGCTCAGAAAGATCTTGCCCGAAGGGCCTTGCGCAAACCCGGTGACCTGCGCCGAGGCGGCTTTTGCGAGATGGGAGAACACTCCCGCGCTCTCAACCTCGATGATGGCGCCGTCATTCCCCGTGCCCAGCAGCAGCTTTCCCTCGGCGGAAAAACCGAGCGCGTAGACCAGGGAGTCGCGCGAACTCCAGATCTCCTCGGGAGCACCGTCCGGGGCCAGGCGATAGACGGCGCTGGAAACAGCCGGAGGAAAGGGAACGAAGACGGGCTGTTGCTGGATGACTGCGCCGGGGTTGACGTTCCCAGTGACGGAAGGACCCGTCGTGATGATGGGCTGCGATATCAGCGGCACCTGGGGGGCCTGCGGAAAGATCACTCCGGGCCGCTGCTTTTCGCCGACGGCCGCGGCAAATATGTTTCCTGCGCGGTCCACAACGAGAGCGGTGATTTCTTTCTTCGAGGTTTCGTACAAAACGAATGCAGGGCCAGAGGACGCGGCGTCGTCCTTATCACCTTTTTTCTTGTTATCGGGAAGCTTTGCGGTGGAGATGCGCAAGATTCGCCCGCTCGGCTCGGTGCCGGCGAGCAAATTCCCTTGGGAGTCGAGCGCCAGCGAACGAATGTGCGTTTCCTCGGCGGCATAGAAAAGTTGGCCCTTGCCATCGGGCGCAACGGCAAAGATCTGGCCTTTATCCCCGGTGGCGACATAAACGGTGCCGCCGGCGCTCACGGCGAGGTCCCAGATATATTTTGTTTTCGGCTCGAAGAAAACGGATTTCTCTCCCGACGGGGAGACCTTGTA
>DASWCG010000306.1:0-4827 GCA_036390175.1 Candidatus Acidiferrales bacterium
CGGCGCCAAGGCGCGCGGATGCGGCTCCGTCGAAATCGCGTACACTTCGATGCCCTCCGCCGCGAGTTCGCGAATGACGTCCTCAAATGTCAGCCGCCCAGCCGTCTCTCCGGCGCGCGGGAGAGCGCTTGCGGGATTCCAGCCCAGGCCGAGGCCGCTGTCCTGCCCATCGGTCAGCAACAGAATGGCCTTGCGTCCGCTGCGCCCCGCGAAAAGTTCGCGCGCGGTCAAATACACGGCGCGATAAATGTTCGACGTGGATTCGTTGGCCACGCGCGCGAGCTCGGGCGACTCCAGCGCGCGCTCCAGCAGCGCGCGGTCGGGTGTCAGCGGCAGCAACAGATGCGCTTCGCGCGAAAAGGCGACGACGCCGACTTCATCCTGCGGCGCGAGATTCGCCGCCAGCGAGCGCGCCGCCGCGCGCATCTCGCCGAGTTCGCGATAAATGCTCGGGCTGGCATCCATCACCAGCGCGATGGATGCCGGCTCCGTGGAAGCGTCGAAGTGCGCGATGCGCTGCTCGGCTCCGTCTTCGAAAACGCGGAAATCCTCTGCGCGCAAGCCTCTCATGGATTTTCCATCGTCGCCAAGGGCTGTGCAGCCGACTTCGACGAGGCTCACCCGCGCCCGGATCACATCCGGTGCGCGGGGCTTTGCCTTCGCCGCGTCCTTTGATCGCGCCCTTTGCAATTCGCCCGTTTCTCCATCTCGTTCGAGTTCGCCCGGGTCGAAGACGCGAGGTTTCGGCAACTTTGCGCGCTTGGCGGTTTGAGGCGGCGCTTGCGGGGGCGGCCCGCCTGCCGCCGGAGCGCCTGCGCAGAGGAGTAAAAACAAATTGCCAATGGCGCGTCGTTTCACAGAAAGAAAGTATGCCAGAGGAGGGAATCCCGCGTATCACTCGAGGTCGAAATCGCGAAGGGGCCGGTCAGCGGGCCGGTCTTTCGCTTTCTTCAGCGCCTCTTCAAATTTCCGGTTGAGCACATCTTCCTTTATCTTCTCGGCCTGCCACGATTCGCGGAACTTGTCTTCGCGGCGCTGCGCCTGTTCCTGCAAGATTCGCGCCGAGTCGTTGATGTCCACGTCCGGGGCAGCCCTGGGCGGGGCTTCGTGCGAAAGCACTACGGCAAGCCGCGCGTCCACCATCAGCTTGGCATGGCAGCACGGGCAGGTGACTTCAATCGGCGGCGCGGGCTCTTTCCCCATGCTTATATTCTACGCCCATTGCGCCGCTGCCGGTAAGAGCGCAAGGGCCGTGCATCGCGGCCGCGGACGGAAAACTGCCGGGCCGGGAGTTAGCGTAACGTGACACGTTGTTTCGAGATTTGCTTTTTTTGTGAAACTCCGGGTAATAATGCTCTTTTGGAGGTGGCCTCATGTTTCCCTCGCCTGCTCTTCAAACATTTCGATACACGATCGCCTGGTGCATCACAGCGGCTCTGCCTTTCGTTGCCCTGCTGGCCTGGGGAGCCTACGATTTCTATGAGAGCCGCAGCCTTGACCCGGCGTTGTGGTTGTTCGTTGGAATCTTCGCGCTGTTGTTTGCCTATGCCTGGCTATGGACGAAAACGAGGGTGACTCTGCATGAGGAAGGGATTTCATACAAGTCGCCATTCAAACAAACGGATCTTCGTTGGAACGAAATCACAGAGACCCGCTATGGCCAGCAGCAAATCAACGTCGCTCTCCATTTTGGGCTCATCGGATGGCTAGTGGCTGCGATCGCCCGCAGTAGTGGCAAGGTGATACGAACCTTGGAATTAATCGGGCCGCAGAAAATCACCATCGGCTCCAATATCCGCGGCGTGCAAGAGGTGGTGCGGTTGGTGCTGGCAGCCGTCAATCCGCGATTGCGCCAGGATGCCGAGCGCCTGCTCAACTCGGGAGGAACAGTGTCCTTCGGCAACATCTCGCTGGCGCCCGCTGGTGTGGTCTGGAAGGCAAAGGAGCCCATCCCCTACGCAGCGATTGCAAAGAGCAGAATCGATGGAGCGACCTTGCGTATCAAAGCCGAAGGGAAATGGCTTGACAACATAGCTGTCGCCGTCAAGAAAGTTCCGAATGTGTTTATCCTGCTGGACCTAATCGATGAAAAGCGTTCCACGCAAGGACAGAAGACTGTGGCGGTAATGGCAGGTTCCTCGGCCAACCAATATCTGTAATCTTGCGATTCAACTTGCTTTATGCAGGAGCGGGCTTTCCGCCCTTGGTGAATCCGGGAGCAGGACGGAGTTCGGGCCGCGCCGCGGGCTTGGGCTCGGTCCCAGGAACGGGCTGCGGCGGGATCGGAGGCGGCGTGCGCGGCTTTTCCGGCAGAGGCTTGCCTTCGATGAGGAGCTTCATTTCGGCGGCGTCGAGGACTTCGCGCTCGAGCAGCGCCTGGGCGATGCGCTCGAGAGCTTCGCGGTTGGTCTTCAGGATGTTGCGCGCGCCCTCGTAAGCGCCGGTAACAATCTGCCGCACTTCGCGGTCGATCTGAATGGCCGTGTCTTCGGAATAATCGCGGTGCTGCGCGATCTCGCGGCCCAGGAAAATGGCCTCTTCTTTCTTGCCGAACGCCAGCGGCCCGAGGGAACTCATGCCCCACTCGCAAACCATGTTGCGGGCGATTTCCGTGGCGCGCTCGATATCGTTTCCGGCGCCGGTGGTGAGGTGGCCGAGGAAAATTTCTTCCGCGGAGCGCCCGCCCATCAGGACGGTGAGCATGGAGAGGAGATATTCGCGCGTGTAGGTATGCTTGTCGTCGATGGGCAACTGCATGGTGACGCCCAGGGCCATCCCGCGGGGGATGATGGTCACCTTGTGGATCGGGTCCGCGTCGGGCGTCATGGCCGCGACCAGGGCGTGCCCGGCCTCGTGATAAGCGGTATTCCTTTTTTCTTCTTCGGACAAAATCATGGACTTGCGCTCGACGCCCATCAGGACTTTGTCCTTGGCCATTTCGAAGTCGACCATCATGACAAACTTGCGGCCCTGCCGCGCGGCCCACAGCGCGCCTTCGTTCACCAGGTTGGCGAGGTCGGCGCCGGAAAAGCCCGGCGTCCCGCGCGCGATTACGGAAAGGTCCACGTCGTCGGACAGCGGAACCTTGCGCGTGTGCACGCGCAGGATTTCTTCGCGGCCCTTGATATCAGGTCGCGGCACGACCACCCGCCGGTCGAAGCGGCCCGGCCGCAGCAGCGCGGGATCCAGCACGTCGGGGCGGTTTGTGGCCGCGATCAGGATGACGCCTTCATTCGATTCGAAGCCGTCCATTTCCACCAGCAGGGCATTGAGGGTTTGCTCGCGCTCGTCGTGTCCGCCGCCGAGGCCTGCGCCGCGGTGACGCCCCACGGCGTCGATTTCGTCAATAAAGATGATGCAGGGAGCGTTCTTCTTCCCCTGCTCGAACAGGTCGCGGACGCGGCTCGCGCCCACGCCCACAAACATCTCCACGAAGTCAGAGCCCGAGATGGAGAAGAACGGCACGTTGGCCTCGCCCGCAATGGCGCGCGCCAGCAGCGTCTTGCCCGTGCCCGGAGGCCCCACCAGCAGGACGCCCTTGGGAATGCGTCCGCCGAGTTTCTGGAATTTCTGGGGGTCTTTCAGGAAATCAATAATTTCCTGGAGTTCTTCCTTGGCCTCTTCGATGCCCGCAACGTCTTTAAACGTGGCCTTTTTCTGTTGCGCGGAAAGCAGCCGCGCGCGCGATTTGCCGAAGCTCAGCGCCTTGTTTCCGCCGGCCTGCATCTGCCGCATCAGGAAAATGCAGAAGCCCACCAGGAGGAAGAGCGGCGCGGCATTGAGGAGGAACATGATCCAGTCGCCGCGCGTCACTTTCTTGACGTTGATCAGCACGCCCTTCTGTTGCAGGGTCTTCGCCAAATCCGGCGCGGATTCCTTGAAAATCGTGACGGTGAATTTGTTTGCGGGCTGGCGGTACTGTCCCTGGACCTCGTAGCTGTCGGGCGATAGATAAAGGGTCACTTCACGGACGTTTCCGGTCTCCACCTGGGCCATGAATTCGCTGTAGCTCGGCTCGAGCTCCCGCTGCGATTGCCCGTTTGCAGACACCATCTTCCAGAGCATCACGCCCAGGAAAATGATGAGCATCCAGAACAGAATGGTCTTGGCTGTCGAACTCGTGTTCACGATTCCCTCATTGGCCGGACTCTCAGTTTATCCTCCGCGAGTTTCGCGCGGCCCGCTTCCCTGCGGTTCGTCCCTTGCGACCCGCCTGCCCGGCTCCCGCAACATATGGCAGATTACGCCGTGCTCCGGCATTGCCCGGTAGGCCGTAACCCACCACATGATCATTAGATGCGGCGCGAAAGCCAAAGTAATCCGCCTGTAAGTCCACTTTACGCTCCTGCGACTTGTCCAGCAGCACCGCCAGGCGCAGCGAGCGGGGATCGTTTTCCAAGAGCCGCCGTATCAAGAAATCCTGCGTCACTCCGCTCTGCAAAACGGCGTCTACCAGCAGAACATCGCGGTCTTTCAAGACCGGCCGCTCGCTGAAAAAAATCTCCCGCCGCCAACGGCCGGCTTGTTCGACGTCGTGCATGTCGGCGCGGACAAAATGCCAAACCACCGGGCTCGAAATACTGCGCAGCAGATCCGCCGCAAAAATAAATGCATGCTGCAGCAGGATGACGACGTCCAGCGTCCGGCCGCGGTATGCCCGGGAGATTTCCCGGCCCATTCGCGCCACTTGAGTCCGAATCCGCGCCGAAGAATAGATGACCTTCAGCCCGGGTGTCACAGCGGTTCCTCCATGATCACCAAGCCTGCCCTCGTCCCTCGCCGCGGGGCAAACTCCGCAGCCACTGGAAGTCCCCTCGCCCAGACCAA
>DASWCG010000307.1:0-3601 GCA_036390175.1 Candidatus Acidiferrales bacterium
TATGATTGTAGGTGACCGCCTTCGTGAGTTGCGCGAAGAGAAAAAACTAAGCCAGGGCGAACTTATGAACCGCACCGGCCTCGCACGGTCCTACATTTCACGAGTGGAGAACGGTCACACAACGCCGAGCATCGAAACGATGGAGAAGTTGGCGCACGCCTTGGAGATACCCTTGTACGCCATCTTCTACGACGGCGAAGAGCCGCCGAAGCCCGCGTTTCCGCTGACGGCCATCCGACGGGGAGAGTCCCGGAAGAATGAACGGCTGATAAGGCACTTGAGGCGCTCATTGGCAAGAATGAGTGCGAAAGACCGGCAATTGCTTCTGCAAGTTGCGCGCAGAATGACCCATCGCAAGCGCGGCCCAAAAATGACCGCTAAGAATGCCTGAGAAGTCCTGTAGAATCAACACATACGGAACCCTGTCTCGTAAACACTGGGGAATCAACACTTGCGAAAATGGGGGTGGAGGGCGATTGTTGTTTACGAGTCTTCATCCATCGGGAGGGGGATCTCAGGTTGAAGTCAAATGGCTGGTCGCTGAATACTGAGGGCGGACGGCCGAAGATGATGGACATCCGAGAGACAATCACGGTAGCGATTGACGCCCTGCGCGCCAACAAGCTCCGCGCCCTGCTGACCACGCTCGGGGTGGTCATCGGGAGCGCTTGTATCGTTCTGGTGGTCACCGTCGCGCTCACCGGCCGAAAATTCGTAATCGCTCAGATAGAGGGAATCGGCTCCAACTTGGTCTGGGCCGAACTGGTGACCCCGCGCGACAAGCCTCAGCCTCAGGATTTCGAGCTAACCCAGGGCGATATCCAGGCGATTAAGGGGTCCATCCACAACGTGGTCGAGGTTGCGGGCACGCGTGAGCTGCCCATGTCCGTGGTCGTTTCCGGAGTCGAACAGCCCGTGAATCTCATCGGCGTGACCGAAGGCTACCAGACCATCCGCCGCCTGGTGATTCTCCGCGGGCGTTTCCTCGACGGCCTCGATATGCAGACGCGCAGCAAAGTCTGTCTGATTACCGAGCCGCTCGCCGAGCGCGTCTTCGGACTCGAGAACCCCGTCGGCCAGACCCTCCGCATGGGCGAGCTGACCTTCACGGTCATCGGGGTCTTCCGCGAGCGCGTCGCCACGTTCGGTTTCACGGAGATTCAGAAGGAGTCTGTGATCATCCCGTTCTCGCTGATGAAGTATTACACCGGCGAGGAATTCGTCCGCGGGCTCTTCGCCAGCGCCGCGCGCCCCGAAGACGTTCCGCAGGTGCAGCGCCAGATGGCGCAGGTGATCCGCAGCCGCCACCCTGCGGAAGCGGAATACGACGTCGACACGTTGGCATCAATTCTCAGCGCGGCAAAAAATATTTCCCTGGCCCTGACGATTGTTCTCCTGGTGTGCGCAGGGCTTGCGCTCATCATCAGCGGAATCGGAATCATGAACATCATGCTGGTCACGGTGAAGGAGCGCACCCGTGAAATCGGAGTTCGCAAAGCCATCGGCGCGATGCGCCGGGAAATTCTCTACCAGTTCTTGACGGAGGCCTTTTTGATCAGCGGCGGCGGCGCGCTGCTTGGCATCCTGGTCGGTCTGGCCGTGCCCGTGCTCATTCAGCCGTTTATGCCGGGGAACCTGCGCGTGCCGGTCTCGCGGATCAGCGTTCTCGTGGCCTTCGTGGTGTCCTGCTCGACGGGATTGTTTTTCGGCTATTTGCCCGCGAGCCAGGCCGCCAAGCTCCAACCTGTTGATTCCCTGCGCTATGAATAGAGGAAATCAGTTTCTGGCGATGCGTTCCACTGAGACTGGGAGGAAAGCAGGATAACTTCAAAGAAGCGCAAGAAAGTGAGGCGTTACTGCAAGACCCAGTCGCCCACTTTTTCCACGAATCGAAAAGCATATTTCGGATACGCGGTGTCTGCACCCTCCGACCGCACCACACGCGCGCTGCCGACATGTTGCTCCCCCCCGCTCACGAGGAAGACCTGCACCACGGCTTCGTCTTTTAGCGCGGCCTGGCAGCCGCAGAAAAATGAGCTCAAACCCACGTTTTCCGTGGTCGTCAATGCTTCGAAGGGTTTCCCATGGGCGTCGGTCCCGCGCAGTTTCAGCGTGACGCGCAATCGGACGCGCACTTCGCTTCGCCGCTCGGGGCGCTTGCCGCGGAGCACTTTCTCCAGGCTCACTCGCAGCCTTTCGAAATCCACCGGCTTCTCGAAGTATTCCGCCGCTCCGAGGTCGCGGCAAATCTGCTTGGTTCGCGCTCCTGCTTCGCCGCTCACTACAAAGACCGGGATCAATTGCGTCGAGCTGAAGGATGTAAACGTCTGGCACAGCTCGAACCCGGAAAACTTGGGCATTCGCAAGTCCAGCAGAATCGCATCGGGCTTATGCTGCAAGGCCAGCGCGAGCGCTTCCTCCGGGTCTCCGGTATCAATGATTTCGTGGCTCCCGGCCAGATTCAGCCGCAGCAAACGGCGCATCGCGTCGTCGTCATCTATGATCAGCAGTCGTCCCATTTCGGCGCGCTCTCCTGTGACTTCGTCTACAAGCGTTTCGCAGCGTCGCTTCCCGCCAGCACGGGACCAGCCTCGCGCGCTTGGCCCTTCCCGCCATCGAGGACCTCACGCACTTTCCGCATCAGCGTTTCCTCAGTGAAAGGCTTGTGCAATAGGTACGTTCCCGGCTCGAGGACGCCATGCCCGGAGATAAAGCTGTCTGTATATCCCGACATGTACAGCACTTTCATCCCGGGCTGCCGCAGAACCAAATGCGATGCCAGCACGCGGCCATTCATTCCGGGCATTACTACATCGGTGAGCAACAATTGGATCGGCTCGCGCTCCTGCACGGCAGTTTGCAACGCGTCTTCGCCGTTCGCAGCCGCCAGGACGCGATAACCATTATTCTCCAGGAAACGGTGAGCGAGTTTCCGTAAGGGTTCGGAATCCTCCACAAGCAGAACCGTCTCCGTTCCCCGCGTGGCTTCCGGGGGCGCTGCACTCGCCGCGGGCGCGTTCACCGCTTCCTCGAACCGTGGCAGATAGATTTTGAAGGACGAGCCTTTTCCGGGTTCGCTGTCCACCCAGACGTACCCGCCGCTTTGCTTGACCACTCCATACACCGTGGACAATCCGAGCCCGGTCCCCTTGCCGCGCTCCTTGGTGGTGAAGAAGGGTTCGAAGATGTGGGCCTGTGTCTCCGCATCCATGCCGCAACCTGTATCCGCCACGGTGAGCATGACGTAGCTGCCAATCTTTGATCCTGGGTGATCGCGCACAAAGAGTGCATCCATTTCCGCGTTGGAAGTCGCGATGGTGAGTTTGCCGCCTTGCGGCATGGCGTCGCGGGCGTTCACGACGAGGTTCATGATGATCTGTTCGACTTGTCCGGGATCGGCCTTCACGCGGCCCAGCCCCTCATCGAACGACGCGGAGAGTCCGATGTCTTCACCGATCAGACGGTGCAGCATCTTTTCCGTGTCGGCCACAAGTGTGTTGAGATTCAGGATGGTGGGCTCCAACACCTGCTGCCGGCTGAAGGCCAGGAGCTGGCGCGTCAGTGACGCAGCGCGCCGCCCCGCTTTCTCCACTTCCTCGGC
>DASWCG010000308.1:0-7870 GCA_036390175.1 Candidatus Acidiferrales bacterium
ATTGCCCACGTTGCTGCCGCCGTAGTACGCCGAGTCTGTATTCATCAACTCTCGATAATATCCCGGCTCGGGCACTCCGACGCGATAAGACTCCCTTACAACCGGAGTAAAGTTGGCTGCGACCACCAGAAAGTCCCCCGGATCACGGGCTCGCCGCAAAAAACTCAGCACGCTCGAATCGGCATCGTTGCAATCGATCCACTCGAAGCCTTGCCAATCGAAATCCACTTCATGCAGCGAGCCCTCGGCGGAGTAGAGACGGTTCAATTCGGCGACAAGATTCCGAATCCCGCGGTGCGGCTTGTATTCCAGCAGGTGCCAGTCGAGGCTCGCGTCATGGTTCCACTCGGCGCGCTGCGCCAGTTCGCTCCCCATAAACAGGAGTTTCTTCCCCGGATGCGCGAACTGGTAGCCGCACAGCAAACGGAGATTGGCGAACTGCTGCCAGGAGTCGCCCGGCATCTTGTGTAGCAGCGAGCGCTTTCCGTGGACCACTTCGTCGTGGGAAAGCGGCAGGACGAAATTTTCCGTAAACGCGTAAAGCATCGAGAAGGTCATGCGGTTGTGCTCGTACTTGCGGTACACCGGATCTTTCTCAAAATACTTCAGCGTGTCGTTCATCCAGCCCATGTTCCACTTCAGACTGAACCCCAGCCCACCCGCGTACGTCGGGCGGGAAACCAGCGGCCACGAAGTGGATTCCTCAGCGACCGTCAGCACTCCGGGATACCGCGTATGAACCGCTTCATTCATCCGCTTCAAGAACGTGATGGCCGCGAGGTTCTCGCGTCCGCCTTGTTCGTTGGGTATCCATTCCCCCTCTTTGCGCGAATAATCGAGGTACAGCATCGAGGCGACAGCGTCCACGCGCAGGCCGTCAAGATGGTATTTGTCCAGCCAGAAGAGCGCATTGCCGATGAGAAAGTTCTGCACTTCATTGCGGCCGTAGTTGTAAACCAGCGTCCCCCAATCGGGATGCGAGCCCTGGCGCGGGTCGGCGTGCTCGTAGAGATGCGTGCCGTCGAAATAGGCAAGGCCGTGTTCGTCGCGCGGAAAATGCGCGGGCGTCCAATCGAGAATCACGCCGAGGCCGGCCTGGTGGCAGCGGTCCACAAACTGCATGAAGTCGCGCGGCGCGCCGAAGCGGCTGGTCGGAGCGAAGTAGCCGAGCGTTTGGTAGCCCCACGAACCGTCGAAGGGATGCTCCATCACCGGCAGAAGTTCGATGTGTGTGAATCCCATTTGCTTGACGTACGGAATCAAGCGGTCGCCCAGTTCGCCATACGTCAGCCAGCGATTGCCTTCTTCGGGGACGCGCTGCCACGAGCCGAGATGGACTTCATAAAAGGAGATCGGCGCGTCGAGCCAGTTCCGCTGGGCGCGCTCGGCGATCCACTTCGCGTCATTCCACGAAAAGCCATCGAGGTTGGCCACCACCGACCCGGTCTTTGGCCGCAACTCCCCGCTGAATCCGTAAGGGTCAGCCTTCAATGGCAGCGGCGGCCCTTTATGCGGGAGAATCTCGTACTTATAAATCATTCCTTCCGTTACGCCGGGAATGAACAGCTCCCAGATTCCCGACGCGCCGCGCGAGCGCAGCGGATGCACGCGGCCGTCCCAATTATTAAAGTTACCCACGACGCTGACACGCCGGGCGTTCGGTGCCCACACTGCAAAATGCGCGCCGCGAACGCCCTGGACGGTCTTCAAGTGCGCGCCGAGCTTCTCGTAGCTGTTGTAGTGCGTGCCTTCGCCGAGCAAATGAAGATCGAAATCGCTCAGCAGGGGCGGAAAGGAATAGGGATCGGCGATAGGCCTTTCCGCGCTGGCGGCCGTCCCCGAACCTGCGCGCAATGGTGTGTTCTTCTGTGCCAAGACAGTTCTCGTGATTGCGAACTGTCATTCTATCGGAACTGCCGCGCGCCTCCAACCCATTGTGGACACCACGCAGCTGGATACCTCCAGAACGGCGTGCCGAAGATTCGTGCGAGAGGCCGTCCTATGGAGGACGCGTTGTTGCTTCAGGCAGGCAGCGCCCAAAGCAGACGCGGGTTACTTGCGGGCCGCGCGGCCTTGTTTGGCGAGGTGCTCGATCTGCATCAAGTGGTTGATATCGTGGCCGGCGAACATTTTTGCCATGTGCGCAATCGTCTCTTTGCCGCGCTCGGCGTGCATTCCGAAGTACTCCCACTTTTCCGCGGGCAGCGACCCCAGCAACGACAGGTTGCTTTCGCGCAGCGTGCGAAACATTTTCAGCGAGGCCTTTGCATCCGCCTTGGCGTAGTTCCCGGCGCGCGCCCAGGCATCCTGGTCGAATGCCTGAATCGCTGTGCCGCTCGAGCTGAGGATCATTCTCATGCGGTACCCGCACACCAGTTCCGTCTCGGCCAGGTGTGCCAGGATCTCGACGATGGACCATTTCTCCGGAGCCGGGCGCCGCCGAAGTTGTGCCGGCGAAAGCCGCGCAATGAGCCGTTCAATTTTCTTCGGCGTGCTCTTTTGCACCGCCACGGAATCCTTGCCGTCCACATAACCAAGAATTCGTTGCGTGTATTCCTGCGGAGTTTCGTTCATGATTCCAGCCTCTCGATTCGGGGTGGCCGCGCGAGCGCGCCACACTGGGAGGTTCACTCAGTTCCTCGATTGTGTCAACAGCCGCATTGGCCCCCCGGCCGTCCGTGGCAAGATGCCGTTGCCTGCGCCTGCGATTCACGCTAGAGTGCGCGGTGCGAATCACGGAACGCGCCCTCGAGGGGCGGTGGTTCCGCGGAGGGATGAAGTGCTATGGCGAAAAGTTCACGTTTGGCGCGGTGGCTCGGAGCCGCGCTGCTGGTGAGTGCCGCAATGATACCTATGCAGCATATCGAAGCGCAGGAGCGCGGCCAGGCCCGCTCGATGGTTGTTTCACGCTATGGCATCGTTGCCGCGGAGTCGCCGCTGGCGGCGCAGGCTGGCGTGGAAATTCTCGAGCGCGGCGGGGACGCCGTGGATGCTGCCATCGCGGCGAACGCCATGATGGGCGTCATCGCGCCGATGTCCAACGGAATCGGAGGCGACCTCTTCGCGATGGTGTACGACGCGAAGACCGGCAAGTTGTACGGTCTGAACGCGAGCGGCTGGGCGCCCCGGGGGATAAACATTGAGCTGTTGAAGGGCAAAGGGCTGCGCTCCATGCCCACGACCGGGATCTTTTCCGTCACGGTGCCGGGCGCCGTGGATGGCTGGCACAAACTCGCCGAAAGGTTTGGCCGCAAGAAATTGAACGAGCTTCTTGCCCCGGCCATTCGCACCGCTGAGGACGGTTTTCCCGTCGGGGAAATGGTTTCCATGCTGTGGCCCACCACGGTGGACCTGCTGCGCGCCAACGACGCTGCGGCGCGGACGTATTTGATCTCCGACCGTGCGCCCCGCCTGGGCGAAGTGTTCCGCAACCCTGACTTGGCATGGTCCTTGCGCCAGATCGCCGACCACGGCCGCGACGCTTTTTACAAGGGCGAAATCGCCAAGCGCATCGTTGAACTTTCGCGGAAACATGGCGGCGTCATGGGGCTGGACGATTTTGAGGACTATGCCGGCGAATGGGTCGAGCCCATCTCCACCACGTACCACGATTGGACGGTGTACGAAATGCCGCCCAACGGCCAGGGCATCGGCGCTCTGCTGATGCTCAATATTATGGAGAATTATCCTCTGGGACAGTTCGGAGCGAATTCCACCAAGGCTCTGCATGTGATGATCGAAGCGAAGAAGCTGGCCTACGCCGATGTTCTGCGCTACGTCGCCGATCAACGCTTCGCCAAAACGCCGGTCGAGGGCTTGCTCGCAAAGGCCTATGCGAAGGAACGCGCCGCAAAAATCAACATGGACAAGGCCAATTGTGACGTTGCCCCGGGCGAGCCGAATCTTCCCGGCGGCGACACCATCTATCTGAGCGTCGTGGACCGCGAAGGGAACATGGTGTCGCTCATCCAGAGCAACTTTGAGAATTTCGGGTCTGGACTGGTCGCTGCTGGAACGGGTTTTGCCTTGCAGGATCGCGGCGCACTCTTCTCCCTCGATCCGGCATCCCCGAATGCACTGCAGCCCCGCAAGCGGCCGCTCCACACCATCATCCCGGCGATGATGCAGAAGGGCGATGTGCGCATCGCCTTCGGCATCATGGGTGGCTGGAACCAGGCGCAGGCCCACGCGCAATTTGTCGCGGACGTCGTGGACTTCAAAATGAACATCCAGGCGGCGCTCGAAAACCCTCGGTTCAGCAAGCATTCTTTTGCAGGGTGCGACGTCGCAGTGGAAAACCGGTTCGCGGGCAATGTCCGCAAGGAATTGCAGGACAAAGGGCACGAGATTGACCTGCGCGGCGCCTTCTCTTCCTTCATGGGAGGAGGGCAGTCTGTGATGCGCGATTTCGCCGCTGGAGTCAATTACGGCGCTTCCGACCCGCGCAAAGACGGGGCCGCAATCCCGGAACTTCCGCGGGAAAAGTAGGGTTTCAAGCAGGATGAGGATATGAAAGGAATGCAGCCCCGGGCTCCCTGTTCCAGTTTGGCACATCCCTGCTACAGAGCTTCGACAGTCGTCAATATAGCTTGAGAGTACTTTCGTTCTTACTGTCGTCCCACCCGTACTATTGGCACGCCAACTCCTATGTCCCACACTTGTTCCTGACGATGCGCTACCAGACAGGGGGCTCGGGGAAAGCGATGCTGGGTTCATTCAATTACATTCTTTGGTTAGGAAGCAGTCCTGGGAAGCTCTCCGTGGCGGTGTCCCGGTGATTGCGCTTCTCATCCTCGCCATTTCCGTTGCGGCGCTGGTGCAATTCTTTGTTTCCTATTGCCGCTCGCTCGTCTCCGTATATGCGAAGGTGGAAATCTCTCCTGAAGCGATGGAAACTGCAGGTCTTCCGGCAGGACACGTGGACGCAGGAGAGTTCTCGCGGCTTATGGGCCTTGTCCGGCAGTGCCGCGTCGTGGCGGACGATTCCACGGAACTCGGCGCCGTTCGCCTTTACTATGCTGTCCTGACGGCCCTGGAAAAGTTCTGCCTCCTCCTCCCGGCGAGTTGCTCCTGGTTTGATCGCGAGCGGAGCGGCTGCGCCCACATGGTGGGTGTAGCACTAGACCGGCGAATGGCCTTCCTGCGGCAATCGGCCTGAGCTCCAAGCCGGCCCGGCTTGTGCTGGCCTAGCCCGCCAATCGGCGAAATCCTAACCTCTCAAATTAAGTCTCCGTGTGAACCGGATTTCCCTCAAAAGTCCAACTCGGTACGAGATTTTGCCTATCGCCTCACAAGATTGTATTTGCTCTCCACTAAACGATTGCATTATAAGGGGTTAGGAATTCCCCTCGTGGCTCGCGGCTTGCTAGCATGGGTGCAGCTTGCGGCGGATCCTGAGGGTTAGGGCAAGCTTGCCGGAGAGGAAGGTTCTCATGCGTCCTTGGACAAACCCTCGGTGGGTCCTGGTGTTCTTCGCGGGTTTTTCATTCTTGTGCTCGCCCGTGAGTCGCGCCCAATCGCCTGTGGCGGGCAGTTATGTCTGCGCGCAGGTAAGTGTCGCCGGTAAGAGCGCCAAGTGCACCAGCCCCCCGCTGATTCTGAATTCCGACGGAAGCTATCAACTCCGCGGCGCGGAAGGTCATTATTCGGTGCGCGGCCAATGGCTGGTCCTCTCCAACACAAAGAGTCCGAACCGAGGCAAGTTGCAGACGGGGCATCGAATCGTTTTCCGGTACCGCGAGCACGGCAAGCTCTGCGAAATCACGTTTGAACGGCGCCGCGCCGATCTCGGCGATTCCTCGCTTTCCTGATTTGTCGGCAGTCGCCCGCCGGTGACAAAATCTGTTGTTTCTTCCTTCCCGCCGGTTGTGTCCATGCAATACTCTCATCCGGAAGCGTGACGGCATGAATCCCGCCGATAACCGCCTCGAGGGTTCGCTGTCCGTGGTGGTGCTCATCGCACTCTTGGCTCTGTTGGGAATCCTGCTCCGCGGAGAGCTAAGCTATGGAGCGCGCCCGATGCAAGGAGACCGGCACGTGAGTTCGCCTTCCGATTGCGCGGAGAGCAACGCTCAGGTGGTAGCCGCGCGGTTGCCGAACCCTTTGGATGAACAAGGATTCCCGGAAGCCGGCGATTGGCAAAACGCCCGGCCGGTTGTGTTCTGCTCGGATTGGCAGGGGAAGCACCCCGACCCTCAGCGGGAAACCGAAGTCCGCCTGTTGTGGTCTCCGCAATTTCTCTGTCTCCGTTTTCGCTGCAAGTTTCGAAAGATTCATGTTTTTCCGGAGGTCAACCAGCGTCGCGACCATCTCTGGGATCGCGACGTCGCCGAGGCGTTTCTGCAGCCGCCTGGCTTTGAGATGAAGCATTACAAAGAATTTGAAGTCAGCCCCAATGGGAATTGGATTGACCTCGATATCTCCCCGCGCGACGCGTTGAATCTAATGTGCGAATTGAAGGCGCGGGCGACCGTGGACGACAAGTCGCGCGTCTGGGTGGCGGAGCTGGCCATACCCATGAGGTGCCTCACGGAGGATTTCAATTCCAATCGCGATTGGCGCGTGAACTTCTTTCGCGCGGAAGGAGCCGATCCAAACCGCTTTTACTCCGCGTGGCGGGCGACGGACGCGCCAAAGCCGAACTTTCACGTCCCCGAACGATTCGGAACGTTGAAGTTCTCTTCTGAGTGAGATTGCTCTTCCACGGAGCGCCTTGCTAGAGTCCGCGAAGCGGTATTGCTTCGATGAGCTGGAAAATGCTTCCAAATAGAAGAACGTTTTTGCAGACACTCGGCGTGGGCGCTTTGGCGCTCGGTAAGAGAGGCTTTTTCTCCGCCGCCGCCGCAGTTTACCGGAATCCCCGGGGCAACCGCATGAAGAACTGGGTCTGGATCACGATGGACCCTGACAAGTCCGCCGGTGATTGGAAGCGCAGCTTTGCGCTGATGCGAGAGTCGGGCGTTCAAGCGATCCTTCCGGAGATCTATAACGGCAAGCAGGCCTACTTTGCGAGCCATCGCCTGCCGGTGATGAAGGATCTCCTGGGAATAATGCTGCCGCTGGCCAAAGCCGAGGGGCTGGAAGTCCACGCATGGATGTGGTGCATGCCCTGCATGGTTCCGGAAATCATGGAGAAACATCCCGACTGGTACAACGTGAATGCCCGGGGCGAATCAGCTCTGGACAAGCCCGCCTACGTGGACTACTACAAATTTCTGGACCCGGGACGTCCCGAAGTCCGCGAATGGGTCCGGGGGACGGTGCAGGAACTCGCCAGCATCCCGGGACTCACCGGTATCCATCTCGATTACATTCGCCATCCGGACGCCATTCTGCCAAAGGGACTCTGGAAGAAATACAACATCATCCAGGACAAGGTGTACCCGCAATACGATTACGGCTACAGCCAGTATGAGCGCAAGGAATTCCAAAAGAAATACGGGGCCGACCCGCTCGCACTCCAGGATTCCTCGCTCGAAGAGCGATGGTTTCAATTCCAGCTCGATATGGTGGTTGACCTGGTGAATCAATATCTCGTTCCCGCTGCGCATGCGAAACGCAAGATCATCACCGCCGCCGTTTTTCCCGGGCCCACATTGGCGCGCCAGATGGTTCGCCAGGATTGGGGGAGGTTCGACTTGGATGCGTTCGTCCCGATGCTCTACAACGTTTTCTATGAAACAGGGCCGGAGTGGGTCAAACAGGAGACGCAAGAAGGAGTCTCGACGGTCACAAAACCGCTCTACAGCGGCTTGTTTGTTCACGAGATGAACGCCGTGGAGTTTAGCCGCACCGTTCAGGCTGCCCTCGAAGGCGGCGCCTCAGGTGTCTCGATCTTCTCCGCCGACGCCATGGACCAAAGCAAATGGGA
>DASWCG010000309.1:0-15221 GCA_036390175.1 Candidatus Acidiferrales bacterium
TTCGTTCTTCGATCCCACGTGATACCAGATGTTCACGGCCACGATGGGCGCCTTGTGGTCCTCATGGACGATGAGCGTCAGACCGTTATGCAAAACGAATTCCTGAAAGGGAATATCAATCTCCCGGGTCTGCGCGTAAACCCCCGCCGCAAGAACCAGCACAAACACCAACAGCGCCGCTTTCCTCTTCATGGAAAAACCCTCCGCCCATAATTTCGGGGGGTATAAGTCTACACTGGATGGCCCTTGCGTGAAACTCTCTGGTAGGAATCCGAGGGGACCGGCTTGACCACGGCTCCCGGCAAGCGTAACCTCGCCTGCGAAATCTCTGCATTCACCGGCGAACTGAAGGAGGCTGCGCATGGTTCCTCTCACTGCCCTCTGGCTCCCGATCCTGCTCTCGGCCATCATCGTCTTCGTCGCCAGCTCCGTCATGCACATGCTGCTTACCTATCACCGCAGCGATTACCGGCAACTCCCCGATGAAGACAAACTCCTCGCTGCGCTGCGCCCCGCTGGCCTGAAGCGGGGTCTCTATTTTTTTCCTTTTGGGACCCATAAGGAGATGAAGTCGCCCGCCTTGATAGAAAAATACAAGCAGGGACCGGTGGGAATGCTGACTGTGTTGTCCAGCGGCCCGCCGGCCATGCCGAAGTTCCTGGGGATGTGGTTTGCCTACTGCCTCATCGTCGGCTTCTTCGTCGCCTATCTCACCGGGCGCACGGTTACGCCCGGCGCACAGTACCTGGCCGTTTTTCGCGTAGCCGGCACGGCGGCGTTCCTGGCCTACGGTCTGGGACACCTGAGCAACGCCATCTGGAAAGGCCAGACATGGGGCGCGACCCTCAAGGAAGTTATCGATGGACTCGTTTACGGCTTGCTGACCGCGGGCACCTTTGGCTGGCTTTGGCCCCGCTAGTGCCGTTCCAACTATTTGAGCCGAAGCCTCGATCCGAACGTGCGGCCAGCCGTTTCTGGGAGACTTGCTCCAATAAGTTGGAACGGCACTAGCACCCTGCCCGGGCCAGTGGCCATCTCTTCGGGCCAAAAAGGTAGTGGGTCAGTTTCCGGTTAGCGCGTTAATCGGGACCTTGCCCCGTTTACATGCCCTCGGCATACTTGATTAGGTCTGAACGATGAGAGGCGGCCCTGTGCGAAAGGTCTGATTGCTCACGGTAGTCGCGCTCGTGATTTCTGTGATTGCAATTCCGTTAACCGTCGCGTTTGCAGCAGATTAGGGCGCTTGTTGGATTTCGGGGGGAATTCTCCGGTGGATGTCGATTTCGGCGTTTGCGGTTCGACGTAGAAGTGAGGCCGGGAATTGAGCTTCGCCGGCCACGGACACTCATTCAGGAGAACAACGATGCGATTCATGTTGATTCTAAAATCGAACAATTAAAGGCCGTGACCGTTTGGGTGGTGGGTCAGTTTCCGGTAACGCGACAAACCAGGCACAAAGCAACTTTTGCAACACCGCTATCTGAAAATATGAACGAAGACTTTACGGTAGAATTACACGTCGGGCTGCTCGGTAAAGGCATAGGCTGTTCACGACCAACGAAAGCCAGCAACATCGGGGACGGCCGTTTCCAGCCGGATGCACCGAATCTTCGTGTTGCAATGACGCGCGGTTCAAAGTTATTGGATTTATGTTCGAAGACCATGCTGCTCAATCCGAGGCGAAAATGAGAAATGTAATCTACGCAATCAACCTTACCCTGGATGGCTGCTGCGACCATACCAAATTCAAGCCGCCCGATGATGACGAAGTACTTGAACATTACACGCACCTCTTGCGAGAGTTTGACCTGCTCGTCTATGGGCGTAAAACCTATCAATTGATGGTTCCTTATTGGCCTGATATCGCAAAAAGCCAGTCCGAGACAAAAGCGGGTATCGAATTTGCTCAGACCTTTGTCTCCAAGAAGAAGATTGTTTTTTCACGATCGTTGGCCAGCGCTGAAGATGAAAATACGAGAATTGTTCGTACGAACCTTCGCGACGAAATACTTAAACTGAAGCAAGAACAGGGCAAAAATATTTTGGTCGGCGGTGTAGATGTTCCTTCACAACTAATGGAGCTTGGCCTGATTGACGAATATCGTTTTGTCGTTATGCCAACCATTGTTGGAGAAGGCAGACGATTGATGGAGGGCGTCAGCCTGCCCGAGAAATTGCAATTGAAACTGATTGAGTCAAAGCCATTTAAATCAGGATGTGTTGCGCTTCGTTACTTGAAACAGTGACAGAAAAAATTGGCCGAAACTCGCGCCGCTCTGCGTCAATAATCCTCATTTCCTTTATGCACCCTACGTTCCGATAGTGCCTGGTTAACACGCTAATCGAAAACTGACCCACTACCACCGTTTGCGCCCCGTCAACTCCTGATAAGTCGGGTTATCGGAAACTGACCCACCACCGGCCCAAATCAGGCCTTGACAACCGCTAGTCAGTTTTGGTATAATTACCTTAGTCGTAATCGCCGGGCGCCGCTAGGTAGTTTCACGCCGAGAGACCGCCGACGTAGTCAGGTTTACGCTGAGAGCTATCGAAGGGAACGGCAAAGGAAAACTAGATGTACTCAATTAGCTTTGAGACGGGACAGAGGGCGTCGTTCGTCTCCACGGCCCCTCGGCGATCTCCCTTCGAACACTCTGCTTTTGACTCTCAACCTCTTTATATTCAGGCTCTTACAAATTCTATCGCTCTGAGCCTCTCTCACCCCCAAAGCGCAGCCGTAAGCCCCGCAGATTCACATACTTCCAAAGAATTACACATCTATATCAAAACAATGGCTTTCAAACCCTTTAGGGACACATACTTGCGCGAGGCCTTTTCGCAAACCCTTTTGAATCACATACTTCCAAAAATAGGGTGGGGGGAGGGGGTCACATCTTGGCACTCCTGCTTTGGAGCAGCCGAAGCCCCGGTTGTCAACCTCCCTCGCTCTCTCTTCTGTGCTACATTCCACGGCTCCGAGAGGTGACTCCATGAAGCGTCTACTGCAAGCTGCCATCTATGGCGTTGTCGCCGCGCTCTTTCTCGCCGCCGCGCCGCTCTGCGCCCAGGAGACGCCGCTCCCATCTTGGCTCGTCCCCCAGGAGGGCGACTACGTCGTCCACGACTTCCATTTCCAGTCCGGCGAAGCTCTCCCCGAAGTGCGCCTGCACTACAGAACTCTAGGCAAGCCCGCGCGCGACGCGAGCGGCAAAGTCACCAACGCCGTCCTGGTCCTTCATGGCACCGGCGGCTCCGGCCGGCAATTCCTTCAGCAGCAATTCTCCGCCGTGCTCTTTGGCCCCGGGCAGCTTCTCGACATCACAAAATATTTCATCATTCTGGGCGACGGCGTAGGCCACGGGAAATCCAGCAAGCCCAGCGATGGCTTGCACATGCGTTTCCCGCATTACGAATATGCCGACATGGTTGCCTTGCAGCACGAACTGGTCGAAAAAGGTCTCGGCGTCAATCACCTCCGCCTCATCCTGGGAACCTCCATGGGCTGTATGCACTCCTGGATGTGGGGCGAAACCTATCCCGATTTCATGGACGCGCTCATGCCGCTGGCCTGCCAGCCCGTGCAGATTGCCGGACGCAACCGCATTTGGCGCAAGATGACCATGGACGCTATCCGCAACGACCCGGAATGGAAAAACGGCGAGTACACCACCGAGCCGGGCTGCGCCGTGCAAGTAGCGCTGGACTTTCTCCTCATGGCCGGGAGCGCCCCGCTGCAAATGCAGAAAAATTATCCAACGCGCGAGGCCGCCGACAAATATCTGGACGAATTCATGGCCACGCGCGGCAAAGGTCTCGACGCCAACGACTTTCTCTACGCCGTGGACGCTTCACGGAACTATGATCCCTCGCCGCAGCTCGATAAAATCAAAGCGCCGGTGATGTTCGTCAATTCCGCCGACGACTTCATCAATCCACCCGAGCTGGGCATCGCCGAGCGCGAAATCAAAAAAGTGAAAAACGGCAAGTTTATCCTTCTGCCCATCACGGACCTGACCCGCGGCCACGGCACGCACACCTGGGCCGTCAACTGGCAGCAATATCTCGCGGAACTGCTCAAGGAGTCAGCGCACTGAGGAGGACGCCAAAAGTCTGTGGCTCAGCCACTCTTACCGGTGCCGGCCCGCTCAGCGCAAGCCTACCAGCCCGCGGACCGACTCGATCAGCTTCGGCGAATCATAACCGATGCCATCTTTGAAAACGATTTCGACTTTTTCGATGTCGGCGATATTGGCCGAGGGGTCGCCGTGAATCACCACCATGTCCGCGGCCTTGCCGGGGGCCAGCGTGCCGACGCGGTCCAGTTCGCCAAGGAACTGCGCGCCGTTGGCCGTAGCAATGTGGATCGCTTCGAGCGGCGTGAAGCCCGCTTCCACCAGCAGCTCGACTTCGCGCTGGTCGCCGAATCCGGGAACGACTCCGCCGTAGCCGGTCGGGTCGAGACCCGCGAGCAGCAGCCCCCCGGCTTTGACGAAGTCGCGCTCGAATTGCAGTTCCTTCTTGAACAGCGCGGGCCAGAAGCTGTTCGCCGCGTTATCGGAAATTGCCGAACGCGTGGAAAGATATGCGATGCGCGCTTCCGGAAGCATCGCGTCGAGCACGCGTTTTGTCAGCGGCGCGCGGTTCGGCACCAGCGTTTCGAACACCGGCAGAGTGGAGGTGATCGCCACGTGATGCGCGACGAGGTCGCGAATCATGTCCTGCACGGGCGCGCTCTCGATGTCGAGCTTTTCTGCAATTTCCTTGTCTGCTTCCTGCGCGTTGGGGCAGACGCCGGGTTTCTTGCCGGAGAAAAACTCGGTGTCCACCGCCAGCCCGTGCTCCAGATCGTCGATTCCGATCGACGCGGCCTCGCGGAACCCGATGGAGCAAAGGTGGCCGGTCACTTTGATGCCGCGCGTGTGCGCCGCCTTCACGGCCGCGGCCAGTTCGTCCGGGGTGATGTGCATGTACGCCTTGAAGGACGTCACGCCCTGGTCCATCCAGAACTCCGCGGTCTTGCGCGCGTCTTCGGCGTCGCGCAGTTCGTGCATCTGCGGCGTGAACGAGCCCGGGCCTTCGAGGTAAGGTCCGGTGATGTGCATCTTCGGGCCGGCCATGCGGCCCTCGTCAATGGCCTTCTTGATTGCCAGGTCCGCGTAGGGCTCGAGGCTTCCCGTGGTGCGGATGGAGGTCACGCCTCCGGCGAGATAGAGCCGCGGAAAGCTGGTGGCGTGCTCCGGATACATGGCCGGCGGGCCGCTCGGCGAAGGGTAGTACATGTGGTCGTGCATTCCCACAAAGCCGGGGATCACCGTATAGCCGGTGAGATCGAGCACTTTCGCTCCGCCGCCGATGGGCGTGTTGGAAAAGTCGCCGACCGCGGTGATTTTCCCGTCGGTGAAAACCACGGTCTGGTTTTCGCGGGGCGCCGCGCCCGTGCCGTCAATCACCCGCACGTGAATGAGCGCCACCGACGCGGAATCAATCTTGATGAAGTCACGGACCCCCGGAGAAAACGGAGGCCTCGACTGAGCAGCGGCGGGCTCCAGGCCACAGGCGCCCGGCCAGAAATAAAGACATGCGATTGCAAACGAGAAAGACGCAGCGAAGGTAACCCGTCTCATCGGCAACCCTCCGAGCGCCGGGCACAACGTGCCCGGGCGTGCCGGGAAGAATATGACGCGGGGCGAGGCGAAGCAAGTGTCGAAACCGCTGCCGTCAACCGGCAGCAATACCTCGCTGAGCTCGGAGCACTAGGAGAAGCCATGAACCCTCCGCCGGTTGTCGCTGCCGATGCACCCGCAGCGCAGGAGCACTAAGCCGCGATGCGCCGCCCCATAAATTGGTCTTCGCTGCTGCATCCTTCTGTGTTTTTTGCCGGGGCTGGGGTCTGCATGCTGGCTGTGGCTTTGCTCTTGCTTGGCCGGCCTTCCCTCTCCGTGGATTTGTATTTTCACGACACGTATGCCGTCCTGACTTCCTTCCACTTCTATTTTCTCTTCGCGGCGTTCTTCGGCATCTTCGCGGGCGTGTACCGCCTCCTGTGGCCGCGAACCCCCGCGGACGCTCCTCTCCTCCTGGGTCTTTTGCATTTTTGGATGTCTCTCGCTTCCGCTTGCCTGTTTTTCTGGGTCCTCCATCGCCTGGGCGTGGCACGGGGAAGTGAAGCGGGCGATGTTCAGTTGCGGGAACTTGTGCTCGCCGAAAACCGGAAGCTTATTTTTGCGATTGGAATGTTTTTTCTCGCGCAGGTCGCTTTCTTCGTGAATGTCGTCCTGCGCCTCGTGCGACGTCCATCCGCGTGACCGAGCACGGACACAGCAGAAGAATATCCAAAGCGATTTTCGGCGCTTGAAAAAAGTTCCGGGCAGCCTCGGCGCCTCTAGATCGCGCCGAAACCGCCCGGAGTTCGTGTCCCGAGAAATAACGGAGCCCAGTTACTTCGGAGGCGGAGTTGTGGTCGTGGTGCTGGAGCCCTTCTTGCCTTTCTTGCCGCCCTTGTGGCCCTTCTTGGTCTTGGTCGCTTTTTTTCCTGACGTTGACGCTTCTGTTTTTGTGGGTTCTTTCTTAGTGTCGGTAGACCCTCCCGTCGCTTGCGCGTAGGCCAAGCCGGAAACGGCGAGGAAGGCTACGAGAGTCAAACTTGCGAAAAGCTTCTTCATGAAGTCTCCTCAGCTTTCATCCTGCGATCGGATTCGCGCTCTGGAAACCAAATGCCCGTATCCAGATAGGAGCTGAGTGAACAGGCGCCACTGCTGTATGAGAACCCGCCTCCTCATCTCCTTGCACGTGGGCGAAGCGTACTCCCACGAACGCAAGGAAGCAATATTGTTAAGAGGAGTTGTTTCTTGCCGGCAAATGGAGCACGGAGACTACCACTGCAGAGATGCAGGAGCAATACCGAAAAAGGACAGCTCCAGAACAGGGCCCTCGCGTGTCGGAGGATCGGGAACTAATCAGCGCGTTGTGGGTTGCGCTCGCCGGACTGAAAATTCGTCCACGGGCCGGCGTCCATGTCGCGGAGCAGCGGCGCCTGCCACGCGTATTCCGGATGCGCCGCGAGGAAGGCTTTGGCATTGAAGTTTCCGCCGCAGGGATGACCCATGCGCGCGACGAGACTCATGCGTTCCGCCATTTTGCTGTCGGTAGCTTTGCCCTGCACCGCTCCGCCGGGGTAGTACGCACCCCATTCCCACACTCCTATTCCGCGAGAAGAGGAGTCGCTATGGCCGCAGAGCACGCGCTCATCGTCGGCTTGTTTCTTTTCAAAAGTGTCGAAATGATCGCCGAGCATTTTCTGCGCGAGATTGACGTCAACCTTCCCGCGATTCTCCTTCATCAACTCTTCCCAACGGAGGCGGCGGGCGTTGGGCGAGGTCTCCGTGTTTTTCGGGTCGAACGCGGGTGTGTCGAGGCGCAAAACTTCGGGGTCGCGGGCCCAGTTGGAGCCGGCGAAGTAGCCGTCCTTGGTCCGCCAAAGTCTGGTTTTTTTCAAGCCCAGCTCGAGCTGGGCAATCTCGCCGGTGTTGCGGTCGCCAAGCAGCCAGTCGTTGGCGTAGCCGCCGTTGTTGCCGTCGAGCATGATTTTTGCATAGTCGTCAATCGAGCCGGCATACTGCAGCGCCTTGCGCGCGCGGACAAATTCTGCTTTGCCGTTGGGGTCCCAGCCCTCGAATTGCGTGATGGTCGTCTCGGTAACCATCAGCCCGCCGGAATTGATGCCGAAGTCGTCGTCGCTGGCGATTACGCCGGGAAAGCCGTCCATCAGGATGCGATAACCGTGCGCGGGAGCAATGTCGAACATGATGCGCCAGCGCTCGCCATCCAGGTAGCTGGTCCAATTGTTGTGCGCGATGACGATTTGATGGTCCTTCGTCCAGCTTCCCGTGGCCACGAACGCGCTGCAGTTGCCCGGGCTGACAAGCTTCGGCGACCCGGCCACTTGGTTGCGCTTGTTGTACCAGGGCACGTAATAACCGGGCAGCTCCTCGAAGGCGTTGAAGGCCACGATATCGTCCACATCGAGCGCGCTGCCGCGGGCGCGCAGGCCGTCCACGATGCCCTGTAACTCCTGCTGATATTCGGCATCAATTTTCGGCCAGAGCATGTCGTGCGCGGCTTTGCGGAAGAAATCCCAATCGCGCTGGGTGGAATGCGTCATGCCGAGCTTCACGGCCGCAAAGGCGTCTTCGATTTCCGGCTGGAGCAGATAACCATGCGCGAAGCCAATCTTCTCGGGCTCGCCTTCGAGATGGACGTAAATCCATCCACCCTGCTCGAAACGGTAGGCCCCCGCAAGGCGCGGGTCGGATGCCGCCGCCCGGGCGCGGGCCGCAGCGATCACCGCATCGCTGGATTCGGCAGCGGAGGCGCGCGAGTTTCCGGCTTGGCCCAGCCACAACAGCGCTCCCCCGCCCGCCATCAGAATTGCCACCGCGATCAGCCGCCGCAGCGTGTTTGCACCTTCTGCCATGTTGGAACCTCCGTGCGATCCCCCAGATTGATTCGACGCAAGTGTATTCCCTTTTTTCGAAGGCTTCAATGAGGCGGCGCAACGATTCCGCTCTCGTTCGGGAAAGCGCCGACATCTTTCTCCGGGGAATCTGATAAAGTAGCTTTTGCTGGAGAAACAGATGAGCGCGACGATTGCGGTCCCTGGACTTTCTCTCGAACCCTATCGCATCCAAAATGCGGCGCAGGTTCTGACACCGGCGCTGCTCATTTATCCGGAATTGGCCGAAGCGAATATCCGCGCGACGCTGCGCCTGCTCGGCGGCGATCCCAACCGCTGGCGGCCCCACGTGAAGACCGCCAAGCTGGAATTCATCATGCGCATGCTTGCAGCAAACGGCGTGACGAACTTCAAGTGTGCGACGACGCTCGAATTGTTGACCGCCTGCCGCGCGGGCGCCCGCGACGTTCTGGTCGCGTATCCCCTGCAAGGCGCCAACGCCCTGCGCGTCCGCGAAATCGCGCGGCAGTTTCCCGCGGTGCGCGTTTCGGCGCTCGTGGACACCGCAGAGACACCGGAAATCTGGAAGGGCAGCGCGATTGGTTTGTTCCTGGACGTGAATCCCGGGATGAACCGCACCGGCATCGAGCAGAACCGGGCCGAAGAGGTGGTCCGCGTTGCGCGCGCCGTGCTCGATGCGGGCCTGGAGTTCCGCGGATTGCACTACTACGACGGACACCTGTCGAGACTCGATTTACCCGAACGCACCACCGCGGCGCACCGAGGCTACGATCAACTTCTCGCCCTTGTCGGCGCACTCGAAGCCGCCGGCATGCGTGCCGCGGAAGTGATTACAGCAGGGACGCCCGCGCTGCCTGGCTCGCTTTCATACGCCGGGTTCCGCGATGCGCGCTTCACGCACCGTGTTTCGCCGGGGACAGTCGTCTATGGCGATGCGACCAGCCGCGAGCAGTTGCCCGCAGACTACGGTTACCATCCCGCGGTTGTGGTGCTCGCGCGAGTCGTCAGCCATCCGGCGCCGAATATTTTCACTTGCGACGCGGGGCACAAGAGCGTCTCGGCGGATTGCGGCGTGCCGAACTGCATGGTCCTGGGACGCGAAGATCTGCTTCCGCGCGCGCCCAGCGAAGAACACCTTCCCATCGAAGTTCCTGCGGGCGCGGCGAAGCCCGCCGTCGGGGATTTTGTGTACTTGCTTCCGCGGCACGTCTGCCCGACGGTGAACAACTTCGACGACGCGCTCCTGGTGCGCAACGGCGCGGCCGAGCGAGTCGAACGCGTCACAGCGCGCGGCCACGAATCCCCTCTCGCTGCAAGTGTCTCCGTGTCTGCTGGAAACTGCTGAAAAGTGAAAGGCCGCCCCTGGCCGCGGCGCGGCTTTGCTGAATGCTGAGTTGCTCGCCTCCGGCGGATATTTTGACTGAAGGAAATTCTGAAAATCCCGGCGATGCCGGAGCGCTTCTCCGGTAGAATCCGCAGGACATCGCGGGGTTTCCACCGCCCCTGCGAGACGCGCGCGCGTGACACCGTCCGGCGAAAATACGCATTCCTCCGAACAGCCCTGGGCGCCCATCCCCGGCCCGGTCAACCGCACGAGTTTCTTTGAAGCGCAGCGGCGCAATCGCCGGGCGACGTGGCGGCTTTCGCTGTTCTGCCTGCTGGCGATTCTCTTCACGGGAATTCCGCTCAGCCTGATTCTCGCGCCGCCGCTTTACGGTTTGCTTCTGCTGGGACTGGCCCTGGCCAAGCGGTACGCAGCCGTGCCTCCCGAAGTCTGGCAAACCCTGGTGCAGATCGGGTCGTCGGTCGGCGCGGTCCTCAATCACTTCTCCGACAACAAACCGCTTCCTCCGCTGGATGTCCTTGGGTATACCGCCGCTGCGGTGCTTTTACCCGGCATTGTGATTCAGTTTTTTATGTGGCTGGGAATCCGCGCGCTGTTCCTGCGCGCGGGAGCGGGAGGGGTGCTGCTGACTCTCGGCGCGCGCGCACCCAACGAGCAGGATCTCAAGGAAAAAAAGCTCGTAGACGTGGCCGCCGAAATGGCCCTTGCCGGCGGCCTGCCTGCGCCGAAGGTGATGCTGCTGGATGTGGATGCCGGGAACGCCGCGGTGGTGGAAGGTTCGCGCAAGGATGCGACACTGGTGGTTACCCGGCGGCTGCTCGACGGGATGGACCGCGAGGAATTGCAAGCCGTGGTCGCGCATTTGATCGGCTCCGCGGGCAACGGCGATTTGCACATCGCCATGACCATGGTCTCCGTTTACCAGGCGTTCGGGCTGCTGACTACGTTGATCAACGCTCCCTTCGGGCCGCGCGCGCGCCGCGCCCTCTGGGGGCTGATGCGCATCGGTTTTCGGAGAAGCGGCGCAGCGGAAGCGGACCAAGTTTCCGAGATGCTCACCCAGGGCTTGCAGGCATCCAGCGACGATTTGGAAAGCCGGATGGACAAAGCTCAGGGCAAAGCCGGTTGTTTTTCCAACGCCTTCTCGCTGGTCATGCTTCCTTTTTTCTTTTTCAATTTCTCCCTGAAGTTTACGATGTGGGTGTTTTCGTTTTTGCTGTTCGAGCCGCCGCTGGCCTGGATGTGGCGCACACGCCGCTATCTGGCGGATGCCACCGCGGTTCAGCTCACGCGCAACCCCGACGGGCTGGCCCAGGCTCTGCAACGGCTCGCGGAAATGGGCGGATTCATCCCCGGCGGGAAATGGGCCTCGCACCTTTTTATAGTGGGCGAACATGGCGGCGGCAGCATGCCGCCGGAGCTTGCCCGGCGCTTGCAGGCATTCCGCGCCGAGCATCCGGGACAGCAGCCCACGCGGGAGCAGATGATGGCCGTAGCACGGGAAGTGATGGCGCAACGAGGAGCTTCCCAGCTCGAGGCGCCGCCGGCCCGCGAGGAGACGCTCGAAAAGACCACCGGAGGCGCGGTTTCGTTTCACCCGCCGCTCGGGAAACGACTGAAGCGTTTGCAGGCGCTGGGCGCGCATTATGCGGCGGGCGGGAGCCCGCACAAGACACCGCGTCAAAGGGTGGTGCTGGCCCTGCTTCTGTTGTTCTTCTCGCCGCTGATTTTGTTGGTCGTGGGGCTGCTTCTGACTGTGGTGGTGATGCTCATTGGGCTCAACTTCGTTTTTGTGGCCATCGCGTTCGCGATTATTCTGGCCCTGGTGCGGCTGATTCCGTGAAGGGCAGCGGATTCCCCTTGGGCCGTTAAGGAGCGACGAAATGCAGAATTGGATTGCCATCGGCGTGGCGCTTGCCGTGGTTGTTTACATTATTGCGGCGTTCAACCGGCTCGTGTCGCTGCGGTATCGCGTGCGGGACGCCTGGGCGCAGATTGACGTGCAGCTCAAGCGCCGGCACGACCTGATTCCGAACCTGGTGAGTGCGGTGAAGGGCTACATGGACCACGAACGAGAGGTGCTCGAAGGCGTCACACGGGCGCGGCAGCAGGCCATGGCCGCGGGGGGCGATGTCAATTCGGTCGCCGCCGCGGAAACCGCGCTCACTCTGGCCACGCGCAAGTTCATGGCCGTCGTGGAAGCCTACCCGGCGTTGCGGGCCAGCGAAAACATGCTGGCGCTGCAAGAGGAGCTTAGTTCCACGGAGAATCGAATCGCGTTTGCCCGGCAGTTTTACAACGATTCGGTGATGGAGTACAACACCGCGCGCAGCACCTTTCCGCGGAACCTGGTGGCGGCTCCCTTTGGATTCCGTCCCGCGGACATGTTTGCGCTGGAAGACGCCGGCGCACGCGCCGCCCCGCAGGTGAAGATTTAGCAGAATCGCCGGCGCTGGAAGCGCCCGCTACTCTGCGATTTGAGACTCGAGCTGCCCCGCGGCTGCATAGCGTGTGAGCAGATCCATTGCGCGGGTAGTCCACCGCTCGATGTCCTGCCGGCCGCCGAAAGAGATAATTACCAGCAGAATCTTTTTTGCGGCGGCGGTGACCATGGTGCGCTCCGAATCGCTGGTGGGGCTGCCGAACGGTCCGAGTGCGTCGCAGAACACCGGAAGACCTTCGAGGTTGAGATCGTACTTGCCGATCCCTTTGTAGGTTTCGCCGGCCCGCCCGGGGCGGAGCACAATCGGTTCGCGGACCCTTTCGAGGTCGTACAAACCCAGCGGCAGAAGACTTTCCACGGAGACCAGATTGATGATGTCCACCACGTTGTTGATCAGCGGCAAGCCCTTTCCCTGGACCACGCGGCGAAGCAGCGCTTCCGCGGAGCCGCGGTAGCGCGCCGGATCTTTGCCCAAAGCTTTGTAGGCTTCCCGGACAGCGTGAATCTGCGGCTCGGCCAACACGGAAGACGGGTTGGGAAGCTGCTGGATGGCCCGTTCGCGCGCGCGGAATTCGCCGGCAAGTTCCCCGGAGGAAGGGCACGTGACAACGCTTGCCGTCACGCAGGCGAGCGCGGTGCGCGGGCACTTCTGCTTCAGGTCCGGATCAATGGCCACAAGCATCATTTTGGGGTGGAGGGTGCGCGGTAATCCGCGGATGGCTTCCGCCGGCCTTCGATGGCCGCGTCAGCGCGGGCGAAACGAGGGGCGGTAGGCGCTCAGCGGGCGCGGGTGCAAACGCAGACGCGGGCCGAGCGGCGGAGGGACATTGTGCAGCGGAGCGCCGCAATTGCTGCAGCGGTCCGAACGGCCGACGTCGATGCGCAGCCAATGTCCGCGGGCCTGGCATTCCGGATTGATGCACTGCACCGTCCATCCGGGCAAATATTGCATCGTTCCCCCCGTGGGCAATCCGGCCAAGTTTTCCCCTGTGGCCGGAAGAGTTGGCGGGATTGTGCTCCAGGGTGACTTGTGTGTCAAGCGGAAATACCACAATTAGTGGGGGTAGCGTTGCCAAAGCCACGGCGATTGCCGTGGGCGCGACGCCGCAGGCGTGTAGAATCTCCGGGAACGAGATTTTTACCACCCATCGCTATGGAGGCGAACATGACCATTTCAGGCAAAGACAGTGGAGACTCCCCGGTTTTCCGGATGTCACGGGTCCAGGACTTGATTCCCCGCAGGCTGGGCGGCATTTTGACTGCCGTTGTGCTGTTGATTCTGGCGTGGATTTCGGTGACTTCCGTGCCCACGGGCAACGTTGGTGTCCTGACGCTGTTCGGCAGAGTGACCGGCGAAATTCTTCCCGAAGGCATTCACCTCATCAACCCGCTGAAGTCGGTGAACAAACTTTCGGTGCAAACGCAGTCCATCAAGGAAACCGCCAATGTCCCCTCGAACGAAGGGCTCATTCTGGCTCTCGACAGCACACTATTGTTTCACCTGGACCGCACCAAGGCCGCGGAGGTCTATCAAAAGATCGGCGATGACTACTCTGCCAAAGTTGTAGAACCGACGCTGCGTGCCGCGATCCGCTCGGCGACTTCGGCGCACACCGCCAATGCGCTCTATACCAGCGCGCGCGAACTCGTGGCCAAGCAGATTCAGGACGAACTCATTGTCGAACTGGGCGCGCGAGGTTTTACCGTGGAAAACGTGCTGCTGCGGGACGTTCAATTGCCAGCCTTGCTGAAGACCTCCGTCGAGGCCAAGCAGCAGGCTGAGCAAGACGCGCTGCGGATGAGCTTCGTGCTTCAAAAAGAGAAGCAGGAAGCCGAGCGGAAGCGCATCGAGGCGCAAGGAATCGCCGACTTCCAGCGCATCGTGGCGCAAGGCATCAGCCCCCAACTGCTCGAATGGAAGGGCATCGAAGCCACCGAGAAGCTCGCAACCAGTTCGAACGCAAAAGTGGTTCTTATCGGCAACAGCAAGACGGGCTTGCCGCTCATCCTCGAGCCGAGATAAGACTGCCAAGCCGGAGGCTCAGGCGGGGGTGAATCGTTCGCGGGCCGCGACCGGGACAGGAGTGTGAATTCGAGACTAGTTCTATCGCGGGGGCGGAGGTGCCGTTTTTTCCTCGGCAGTTCCGCCGAGGGCCTTCAATTTGTCTTGTAGGTCTTTGATCGATTGTTGAAGCTTGTCCACGGCTTGCTGTTTGGCGGCGATGCCTGCCTGTTCGTCATCCAGGTGAGTCTTGCCCGCCTTGTTGCTTTGGAAATTGGGGTCGGAATAGTAGGAATCCCGGTCGAGATCAAACGCGCGCTTGGCGATTTCCAAATCCTTTTTTGCATCCTCGAGTTGCGCCTTGGCGTCTTTGATCTGCTCCGCAGTTCTTTGGCGCTCTTGGTCTTTCGCTTGTGCGTCTTCACGCGAAGGGGCGGAAGCTGCCGGCCCCTGCCCGGGAACCGCGCTGGGCGCCGGGGCGGGCTGGCCGACGACGTTGACGGCTTCGCCTACCTTGGGCGCGGGGAGATTGTCGTTGTCAAAGGTGCGCGCCTGCTTTTCAGCTGCTTTCTTCTGTTCTCTCTCAGCTTTTGCCCGCCGAGCGGCTTCGGCCACCGATTCCGTCTTCGGCGGTTCCTGGCCCGCCGCAGGCTTGACCCACATTGCCGCAGACACCAGCGCACAAAGAATCGCGGCGGCTTTCCATGGAGAGAACTTCATGGTTGTGCCTTCCTTCCGAGGGTCCGTGTTTATGCTAGCTCGCGAGGAGATCCGGCGCAACGGTTGCGCGGCAAGACGCACCGCAAAGATAACTGCCAGGCCAGGACACCGCAGGGAGAGACGCTCTGGGCCGAGAGCCTTGCGGCGGAATTGTGCATGAGTCATACTCCGCGCGTTTGGCAGCGGCTCTGGACGCGGTTTCCTCGCCCGCAAACCGCTGCTTCGAAGGGAGGCGCAA
>DASWCG010000310.1:0-6240 GCA_036390175.1 Candidatus Acidiferrales bacterium
AACGGCATTCACAACGCTGAACATGGCCGTGTTCGCGCCGATTCCCAACGCCATGATCGCCACGGCCACGGCCGTGAAGCCGGGATTTTTCAGGAGCATCCGGCCGGCGTAACGCAAATCCTGGAATAGCGTTTCAAGAAGGGGAAGTCCGCGCCGGTCGCGATAAAGTTCCTTGGTTTGCTCCATGCCGCCGAGTTTCATGAGCGCCTCCCGTTTTGCTTCTACTGCGTCCAAGCCCGCGCGCAGATTGTCTTCGATGTGCATCCGGAGATGGCTTTCCATCTCGGCGCTGAGCTCGCGGTCGAGCTGCTCCTTGCGGAACACTTCGCCCAGGCGCATCAGCCATCCACGCAGCCATTTCATAACGCCCTCCGCCACTCGGGATTCGAATCGTTGAACAAGTGGCCCCCCACCTCTGAAAGCTATTCGTAGCGCAGCGCCACCATGGGATCGACGCGCATTGCCCGCCGCGCCGGGATCCAACAGGCCAGGCAACCCACGATCAAAATCAGAGCGGCGCCTCCGGAGAATGTCCAAGGATCGCTGGACTTGACGCCGTACAACTCGCTGGCAATCACGCGAACGGCTCCCAGCGCTCCTGCGGCACCGATGGCGGCCCCGCATGCCACGAGCGTCAATCCTTGCTGCAGGACCATGCGCAGCACATCGGGCCTCCCAGCCCCTAGCGCCATCCGCACACCGATTTCCTGAGTGCGGCGCGCCACGGAATACGAAACGACGCCATAAACTCCCAACAGAGCAAGCATCAAGCCCACACCGGCAAATACTCCGAGCAGCACCGTGTGCATGCGCTGATCGCCGACGGATTCAACAATCGTTTCTGTCAAGGTCATCACGTGGCGCACCGGTTGGTCCGGATAACCGGCCCAGATTTGCCGCGAAATCGTGACGGCCAGAGCATCGGGATTCGTTTGCGTGCGGACAATCAGGTGATGCGATCCCACGCCCCACTGAAAAAGAGCGAGATAGAATTCGGGACTGGCCCCATCCTGTATCTCCACATCCCGGGCATTCGCGACGACGCCGACAATCTCATTCCATTGCGGAGTTCCCTTGCCGTCCGTGGACACGCTCAAACGTTTTCCAACGATGTCCAGCGTGCCCCAATATTTCCGGGCCATCGCTTCGTTCACCATGACGACTTTTTGCGTGCCTAGTTGGTCCTGCTCGTTGAACTCCCGTCCGCGCACGAGAGAAATGCCCAGCATGCGAAAATAGTCCGGCGAGATGTATCGCGCGATGATGCTCTCCGTAACCGCGGATTGTCCGGAAAGCGCGCCTTCCAGTTGCAAGCCGGAATGCTCATACATCATTCCGTCTAAGATGCCGTGATCGGAAGCCACAACCTCTTCCACTCCCGGCAGGTGGCGCACCTGCGCCAGCGTGTCTTTCAAACGCACGATCTGGCCAGCGGCACTTGCGTCGGAATCTTTCCGGTTCCACTGCGGCGGCTGCGGCAGGTCAAACGTCAGAAGATGGTCGGTGCGGAAGCCGGGATTCTGGTGCAGCAGATGGGCGAGCGTCTGCATCATGAGGGTCGAGCCGATCAGAAGGATGAAAGCCAGGGCCACTTCCACGACAACGAGCGCGCTGCCAAATCGTGAAGAGCCGCCGACGCTTCCCGCGGTTCCTTCTTTCAGGGCATCGCCTGGAGCCATGTGTGCGGCACGACGGGCCGGAGCGAGACCGAATACAACACCTGATACCAGAGAACTCGCCAGCGCGAACCACAGTAACGTCCAATCCGGCGCTATTTCGGCCAGCCGCGGTGTGCCGCTCGGTGCGATGGCGCGAAAAACCTGCACAATTGCCTCGGCCAGGGCAATTCCCGCCGCGCCGCCGAGCAATGCCAAGAGACAACTTTCGACCAAGCCTTGCCTCTGCAGTCTTCCCGGCGAGGCGCCCAGTGCGGCGCGTACGGCCATTTCGCGGTTTCTCCCCCAGCCGCGCGCCATTAGCAGACTCGTCAAATTTGCACAAGCGATCAACAGCACAAAAGTGGCTGCCGCCAGCAGGACGAGGTAACTTTGCCGTGCCTCGTGCACGCGGCTCTCCAGAAGCGGCTCTGCGGAAAGCTTATAGCCCTTGCCCAGAGCCGGGTCTAATTTCGCGATACGCTGCGCAATGGTTGCGAGCTCCGTTTGTAGCGTTTCGAGCTTTTCTCCTTTCCGCAATTTGCCAAGGACTTGGAACCTGAAGAACTTTTGATTCTGCTCGATTTCCGGGGTCAGCAAGAGCGGCAGCCAGATTTCGGACCGTTCCGGAAGCGCAAAGCCTTTAGCTGCGACTCCAATGATGGTGTAGACCTCCTTGTCCAGAATCAGTTTTCGGCCAATCACACCTGAATCAGTTGCAAAACGAGTGCGCCACAGCGCGTCGCTGACGACCGCTACGCGATCCTGCCCTGGCTTGTGATCCTGTTCGGAGAGCAAGCGCCCATGCTCCGCGCTTCCCCCAAGCTCTTCGAAGAATCCGCTGGTGACGCCCGTCACGCGCAGCACTTCCGGTTGGTCCACACCGGTCAACGTCCTGTCTGTCGCCCAGTACGCCGCGGCCTCCTCTAAGAGAGTGGCCTGCGCGCGAACTTCCTGGAAAGCCGGCCAGGTCAGGGCCAGCGTAAAGTTGGGGAACATAGCCGTCTTAGTATGAAAGGTGACAATTCGCGCAGAGTCTTTGTATGGGAGCGGACGCAGCACCACGGCATTGACGATGCTGAAAATGGCGGTGTTCGCGCCGATGCCCAGGGCTAGGGTAAGGGCAGCGACGGCGGTGAAGCCGGGATTTTTGCGGAGCATGCGCACGGCGAAGCGCAAGTCCTGGAACAATGTTTCCAGAAGTGGAAGCCCGCGGCGCTCGCGGTATATTTGCTTGGTCTGTTCAATACCGCCGAGTTTCATAAGTGCCTCCCGTCTCGCTTCCGCTTTGCTCATGCCCGCGCGCAGATTGTCTTCGATGTGCATTTGGAGATGGCTTTCCAGCTCAGCGGAAAATTCCCGTTCTTGCCGGTCCTTGCGGAAGAGCTCGGCCAGCCGGATAAGCAGCGCGCGCAGCCGCCTCATGCGGATTCCTTTCCCGGCGCCAAAAATCGCGCCAGAATTTCCGTGGTCTGCTCCCACTCGCGCGCTTCTTTCTCCAGTTGCTTGCGCCCGGCGCGCGTCAGTTTGTAGTACTTGGCCTTGCGGTTGTTGTCGGAGGTGCCCCACTCGGAGGAAATGTAGCCCTCTTGCTCCAGCTTCAGCAGAGCAGGGTAGAGCGTTCCGTAGTTCACCGCCAGCAAATCGCCGCTGGTCTGTTCGATGCGGCGCGCGATTCCGTATCCGTGCAGCGGCCCCAGGGCTTGCAGCGTTTTCAGCACCATCAAGGCCAGCGTTCCTTGCCAGACGTCCGCCCGTTCGCCCATCGTTTCCTCCTGTAGCTCCTATGGGATACCCATATCTATATGCTACAGTCCCTATGGGAATGCAATAGAAGAAACGAAAGACCCTGCCATTTTGTTTCCGGTTTTCTTTCTTTTTTTTCGGCTCCCCTTCTTGACTCTTCCGAAACTTCCCACTAGCCTCATCCGTCTACCTTTACGATTGCCGGGGGATGGTTGTCCTTTCAACGCCTTCGCGAGGAGTCTTGCATGCGTTCCAACCTGATTCTCAGGTGTGTGTCGGCAGTGTGCTTTACGGTTCTCTTGGCTCTTTTTGACGCTTCGCCTTTCCTTCACGCACAAGGAGGCGAGCCGCAATACTTCGCCATTCGCGGCGCCAAAGTTGTCCCCGTTTCCGGGCCGGCTGCCGAGAACGCCACCATTGTCATCTCTCGCGGCCTGATTACTGCGGTTGGAAAAGACATCGCCATTCCGCCGGAGGCCTGGGTCATCGACGGGAAAGGTCTCACGGTCTACCCTGGACTCATTGATTCCTTAACGGATGTGGGGCTTTCCCTTGCTCTACCCGCGGGCGGTGAAAGCGGCCCGCGTCACTCGCAAGAGGGCGCGCGCGGTCCCGAGGACCGGCCCTTCTCCACGCCGTGGCGCAGCGCGGCGGACGAAGTCATCCTGAGCGACAAGCGCATCGAAACCTGGCGCAGCGCGGGATTCACCACTGTCGTTTCCGCGCCAAAGGGGGGAATTTTCCCAGGGCAGGCGGCGGTGCTGGATCTGGCGGGCGAACGCGCCGGCGATCTGGTGGTGAAATCGCCGGTGGCAATTCCCTTGTCCTTCCAGACTTCAGGAGGATTCGGCGGCGGGTTTCCGAGCTCGATCATGGGCTCGCTAGCCTACGTTCATCAGGTCTGGCTGGATACGGAGTGGAGCATCAAAGCGCAGGCTACGTACGAAAAGAATCCTCGCAGCGTTGCTCGGCCCCGTTATGACCGCACCGAAGCCGCGCTCGCTGAGGCGTTGGAAGACCATGCGCTCGTTCTGATTCCCGCGAACAATTCCATACAACTCCGCCGGGCCCTCGAACTTGTTGATCGCTGGCACGTCAACGGCGCCAATTACGGCATTCATGGCGGCCAGATGGCCTATGAAGTGGCTCCGGAAATTGCCGCGAAAAAACTTCCCGTGCTTGTGAATCTCAAGTGGCCGGAAGTCGAGAAGGATGCTGATCCCGAAGAGAAGCCGTCGTTGCGAACGCTGCAGTTTCGCGATCGCGCACCGTCGTCACCGGCGGCGCTGGCCAAAGCGGGCGTGAAGTTTGCATTTTATTCTGGCGGCATCACCGCGCCGAAGGATGTTCTCAAGGCCGCGAAGAAATCGATTGACGCGGGCCTCGCGCCGGACGCTGCACTTCGCGCGCTGACGCTGTCGGCAGCGGAAATCTTCGGCGTCGCCGACCGATTGGGCTCCATCGAAAACGGGAAAATCGCCAATCTCGTCATCACCGACGGCGACCTCTTCGAGGAAAAAACGAAGATCAAAATGGTTTTTGTCGACGGCCGCAGGTTTGAGGTTCGCGAGCCGGAGAAACCGAAGGATCCGCCGAAAGGCGACATCACCGGAAAATGGAAACTTTCCTATACCACGCCGGATGGCCCCGAGGAATCTACGGCTGACCTCACTATGGACAAGGACGGCACGATCTCCGGCACCCTCACCAGCAAGCGCGGCACCGCCTCGATCATTAGCGGCTACCTGAGCGTGGACAAATTCAGCTTCACCATCAACATTCCGATTGAGGGATCCCCCGCCGACGTCATTTTCTCCGGCACGTTTGACGGAACTTCTTTGAAGGGCAGCATCAGGGTGCAGGGTATCTCACTCGATTTTACCGGCATAAAACCCGGCGCGGCTTCATCGGGAATGGCCAACCTGGGAGGTGCGGAGTGAAAACCTCGTATGTGCTGAACGCTAACCGCCTGCGGACTCCGTTCGTTTACTTCCTTTGCGTCCTTTACCTCATTTACTTCCCGGTTCTGGCGCACGCCGCCACGCCGCCGGACGCGCCCGCCGTTATTGTCATTCGAAACGCCACCATCCTCACCGTCTCGCATGGAACCATCGAGCACGGCTCTATCCTTATTAAGGATGGCAAAATCGCCGAAGTCGGCCCGTCCATTAACGCCCCGAAAGACGCTCAGGTGATCGATGCGGCGGGGCAATTCGTGATGCCCGGCATTATCGACTGCCATTCGCACATCGCCGCGGAAAGCATCAACGAGGGCAGCGTATCCGTCTCCTCGATGGTGAACATGGCGGAAATACTGAATCCGGAGGACATCGACATTTACCGTGATCTCGCGGGCGGTGTCACGTCGGCGAACATTCTTCACGGCTCCGCCAATTCCATCGGCGGGCAGACGCTGGTCATCAAGCTCCGCTGGGGCCAGCCGGCTGCAAAGCTACCGTTCGAAGGCGCGCTTCCTGGAATCAAGTTCGCCCTCGGCGAAAATCCCAAGCGTTCGAACTTCAGCATGCCAGGCCAGCCTCGGCGGTATCCCTCCACGCGCTTGGGCGTCGAAGAGACCATCCGCGGCGCGTTTAGCGAAGCCCGCGACTACAAGAAAACGTGGGATGACTACAACAAGCGCTTCGCCGCCGGCGAAAAAAATCTCATCGCGCCGCGCCGCGATCTGCGCCTCGAACCACTCGTCGAAGTGCTGGAAGGCAAGCGCTATGTGCACTCGCACTGCTACCGGGAGGATGAAATTTTGATGCTCCTTCGTGTTGCCAAAGAGTTCGGCTTCAGGGTCCGCACTTTTCAGCACGTTCTCGAAGGCTACAAAGTC
>DASWCG010000311.1:0-10146 GCA_036390175.1 Candidatus Acidiferrales bacterium
GACGTTCCTTTGCACGCTTACGATTACGGATCAACTGGAGCAGGAATCCCTCGACATTTCCATCTGGGGCTCTGCGGACGGAGAAAATTGGGGTACCAAGCCTCTTCTGAAATTGCCGCAGAGGTTTTATTGTGGCGAAACGAAAACTATTCTTGACCTCACACCTCGCACAGAAGTGAAATTCATCCGGCCTCGCTGGGAACTGAATCGTTGGGGACGAGTCGCGCCCACACCTATGTTCGAATTCGGGCTTCGGCTCAGGGAAATACCGGCCATGATGAAGGGCGCGGCTGCCAGGCTCGGCGCCCTAGCCTCGTAAGTAGCTTAATTATGAGCACCTTAGTGTTGACCAGGGCATTAAAGGGGTAGGAAGCTGACGGTCGGTTGCCCTGTGGTGGTAGCCCCCTACCCCGCGAGTGGCCTTGCCTATATAGACGGAGGAAGCCTCAAAAAAGTTTCCCGACTCCAACAACAAATCTTTCGAATCCCAGGAATGTCCGGAGTTTCCCAGAAAGTGGAATCAAAGCTGACAAGGTTATTGTGGTGAGTTGTTTCTGGCGTCGGCCAAAGCCAACTCGACCTTTTGCCGCATGGTCCGCACATGGTCGCTTTCGGGACCATCGGGCTTGAGTTTCAGATAAGTATCGAGGTCCTCGAGCAGCGCAGGATAATTGCGTTTGCGAATATGAATGTTTGCCAGCAGGAGATTTACTTCGGCATATTCGAGTTTGCCTTTCCGCGCCGCCAGCGCCTCCTTCTCGGCCTCATCCAACCTGTTCAACCCGTAGAGGGCCCGCCCCAGCTCGAAGTGGCCTTCGGCAGGCATTCCACCAATCTCGAGGCTGTGGCGCGCCAGGAGTTCCGCCGGCTCGAAATCCTTTCGATCGCAAAGGAGTGCCGCCAAGGCCTGTTGGGGAGGGGCGAACTTGTTTTCGCTTAACTCGATGGATTTGCGGAAGGACTGTTCGGCCAGTTCATTTTCGGAACTGCGGAGGTGAGCAAGGCCGAGATCGAAATAGGCTTCGTAGTACCCAGGAGCCTGAAAGATGGCCTTTTCGAAATAAGGGATGCTTCCTCTTGGATCGGCTTTCTGGAACAAGCGCTCATCGCCTTTCTGCCGGGAGTCCCGGGCCTTCTGCGGAAGCGCCAACTCGTGCGCCGAAATCGGATCAGAGGGTTCCGGCTGCGGCTGAGAAGTGGTGCGGGTGAGAAAAAGCGTAACGCCGTAACGGGAACCGTTGGTGATCTCGACGTTTTCCCGGAGAGGCTGATAACCCTCCAAGTCAACGGCAATACGATAGACGCCGGAGCCGAGCCCGCTGAACTCGAACTCGCCGTTAGACCGCGTAAATTGAATCGCCATCGTTTCGCCGCCGGATGCGACGAGCTGGACCTTCACCATTTCAAGAGGCTGGCTCGTTTCGTTGCTGCGTAATTGTCCCCGAATGGAATACTTTTGGGAGAGCCCGCCGCGGCTGGGGCCCGGGCCGGTTCGCTGCTGCGCAGAAAGGTTCAGACAAAAGAATAAAAAGACAGGAACTAATGCCAGGCGGCGAGGCATAATCACCTCTCAGGGCTGGAACCAGCAATTGGCGCGATTCTAGCACTACGGAGAGAAAGTAACGAGTATGAAATTTATCGAGTGTGTGGACTTAGCCGTCCAGGGTGACGCTATCCAGATACCGCGCCACTGAAACGTTCCACTTCATTTGCGCTTCGATGGCGGTCTTCAGTGCAGTCGCTGCAGCGGGTTCGCCGTGAACCAGAAAAGTCTGTCTTGGCGGAGCCTGGAATGCGGCGAGCCAGCGGAGCAGTTCACTCTTGCCTGCGTGCGCGGAGAATTGCCGCAACTCGACAATTTCCGCGCACACCGGAACATCCTCCCCAAATATGCGCAGCGTCTTTGCCCCCTCCAGCAGAGCACGCCCGCGAGTTCCTTCGGCTTGAAATCCGGCGAGCAGCACCGCATTGCGCGCGTCCGGCAGGCGCTGCGTAAGATGATGGAGGACGCGCCCGCCGGTGATCATGCCGCTGGCGGAAATGATGATGCAGGGAGTGCGCAGCGCGCTGATCTGCTTCGACTCTTCGACGGTCCGCGCCAGGTGAAATTCGTGCGTGTTGAGCGGATCCCCGGCTTTTTCTTCCCGGGTGAATTCAATGGAGTGATCCTCGCGGTGGCGGAGGTAGAGGTCCGTGGCGGTGATGGCCATGGGGCTGTCAACGTACACGGGGAGACGCGGGATGCGCTGTGCGTCTTCGAGCTCACGCAGGATGTACATCAGCGTCTGCGTGCGGCCAACGGCAAACGCGGGGATCACGATGGAGCCGCCGCGCTTGGAGACGCGGTTGACGATATCGGCGAGAGCATCGAGCGGCGAACCGCGCGGGTGGTCGCGGTCGCCGTAGGTGGATTCGCAGAGCAGGTAATCGGCGCGCGGCGGAGTCGCCGGGTTGTTCAAAATCGGCTGGTCGTAACGCCCGATGTCGCCGGAAAAGACAGTCACAAAGGACTTGCCGCCCTCGGTGATCGTCAATGCAAGGCTCGAGGAACCGAGAATGTGCCCGGCGTCGTAAGACCGCACCGTGAATTGCGGGCTGATCGTGAACGACCCGCTCCGAGGAATCTCGCGGAAAAGTTTCACCACGGGCTCAACGTCTTCTTCGGTATAGAGAGGCAGAGGCTCGGCGTGGCTGCTGTATTTCTTGGCCTGGGCGTGCTCCGCGTCCTCTTCCTGAATGTGGCCCGAATCGCGGAGGAGAATGCCACTCAACTCAATCGTCGCCGCATTTGCATAAATTGGATCGCGGTAGCCCTCGCTCACCAGACGCGGCAGCCAGCCGGTGTGGTCCAAATGCGCGTGCGTCAGCACGCACCAATCAATCGTTTTCGGGTCAACGGGAAGTGGATTCCAATTGCGATCCTTCAGTTCGCGATTTCCCTGAAAAAGTCCGCAGTCCACCAGAAGCCGTTTGCCTTCCGATTCCACCAGGTACTTCGAGCCGGTGACACACCCGGCGGCGCCCAGAAAAGTGAGTTTGGCCATAGGCGCGGTATTCTAGACGAAGTGCTCTGCCTGATGTAGTATGAATTCAGTTGTTTCCGCCCGGTGGGGCCGTGGCGCAGTTGGGAGCGCGTCCCGGTGGAACCGGGAAGGTCGTAACTATCACAATCGGTGGGGCCGTGGCGCAGTTGGGAGCGCGCCTCGATGGCATCGAGGAGGTCGTGGGTTCGAATCCCATCGGCTCCACCATTTTCCCTCCATCTTTCGTACCATTGCCAAACTAGGCCCTAAAGCTCACAATTCGACAAGGAACCGGGAAACATTCTGCCTGCATCCGGTGTCTAATGTAAGTGAAGACAGATTCCGGGTCAGGGTGCACCGGCCCGGCAAGGGGTCTGCCAGTGAATGCGCAAGCAGGCGGCCCCGCAAAGAGCCTGAGCGGCTCGCCTGAATCTGGCGGGCCAGAGAGGCCAACAGTGTCCGACTTGGCCAACGTCCTTTCCTGGGCCCAGGACGAAGCCGAGCTCGTGACGGAGCTGCAATCTGGCTCCGACGCGGCCTTCGACTGGCTGGTGTCGTACTACCACGCCCCGGTCTATAGCCTTGCTCTGGGGATGCTGGGAAACGTGTCGGACGCGGCCGACGTTACGCAGGAAGTGTTTCTGAAGGCGTTCCGGGGGATTGGCAAGTTCCGCCGGGGAAGTTCGCTAAAGACCTGGCTTTACCGCATTGCAATTCGCGAGGCGCTCAACCAGCGCCGCTGGTTCTGGCGGCACCGCCGGCACCAGACGTCCATCGATGAGGAGACACCCGAGGGGGCGGCGCCGTTCGAACTGGAAGACCTGAGCGCGACGCCATTTGAGCAACTCCAAACCCGCGAAGTGCGGGCGGTTGTGCAGAACGCACTCACCCAGGTTCCCCGCGTCTTCCGCAGCGCGGTGATCTTGAGGGACCTGGAAGGTCTTGCGTACGAGGAAATTGCAGAGGTGCTGGAAGTGAGCGTGGGCACGGTGAAATCACGGATTCTGCGCGGGCGGCGCGTCCTGCGGGAAGTTCTCGAGCCTCTCCTTGCCCAATCGGGAAAGCCGTGCGGGGAGGAAAGTGCGGTGCGCAATATTTCTGTTCGGGGTGACGCGCCGCGTGGAGCCGCTTTTGACCGGCAGCACTCGAGCGCCACCGCAGCGGGGCTGACGATGGCCCGCCGGTCCCCGGAAAGAAGCTCGGCGCACAGGCCTTTCGGCACAAGGTCTGCGAAGGAAGGTGTACGATGAATTGCCAGAAAGTACGCGCAAACCTGCCGGGGTATTTGGATGGCACGCTTTCATCCTCGGCACGCACAGATGAACACGCCCGTGTCAGCTCGCATTTGGAGACCTGCGCCACGTGCCAGGCCGAACTTGACCGTTATCGCAGACTTTCTGCGCTGATGTCGCGGACCGCTGGCGCGGCGCCTCCGGCCGACCTTGCTTTGCGGATTCGGGTGGTCGTTGCACAGGCGCGCGAGTCGCGGGCTTGGGCGAGTCGTGTACGGGCGTTGGGCAGCCGATTGAACCTCCTGCTGGAAAACATGCTTCGCCCGCTGGCGCTGCCCGCAACCGCTGGATTTGTTTCCGCCATCTTGGTGTTCGTGGTCGTGCTGCAAATGATCGCCCCGGGGATGGCGCTCACGATTCCCAACGATGTGCCCATTAACCTGATGCGCGAAGCCAGCGTGGACTCTCTGGCTTCGCTCCCGGTGACGCCGTCGCAAGGCGGGAATGAGGCTGTCACATTTGGCCAGCACGGCCTGCTGGTGGACGTCACCGTGGACCAGCAAGGCCACATGGTTAATTACCAGATCCTTGCGGGCCCGGATGGCCCCGCTGTTCGCCGCCAACTCGACCAGATCCTGCTGATTTCGCGCTTCCACCCACAGATGAGCTTTGGGCGTCCCACCGCTGGTGGGCACGTGGTCCTGAGCTTCAACGAAGTGCGCGTGCGCGGGTAGGTTGCCCCCCGCCCCTCCGTGCCGATAAGCATTCAGCGGACAATTTCGCACTGGGGTTAAATCCATATCGGAAGCAGTTTTCCCTCAACCGCTGTTACCGGCCGGAGGCATTGGCCGGGGCAGCAATGCGTATGACCAGGACTTCGCCGCTCGAGTGGAAAGTGCCGCCCGTGGCCGAGCGGGCCTCCTTCAGAGCGCCCGGTGGAAGGACGCGCATTATCGCGGAAAGCTCGCCCGTTTCCGAAAGCGATTTGCCGACGTATTCGCGCTCCGTGTCAATGTCGGGGTCAATCTTGTGGGTGATGCCATTGTTGCGTTTGTCGCGCTCGAAGCCAATGTCGTGCGTGGCTGCGCCGACCCAGACGGGCCGGCCGTCCAGCGTGAGCGGCGATTTCCAAATGCGCAGATGATGGCGCGTGGCGACCACGGTCAGCGGCTCGGCGTGAGCGAAGCCGTAGTCCTGGGGCCGACCGAAGAGGTAGAGAACGCTCATCGGCATTGTGAGGTAAGACTCCTTGGACATGCTTGCCAGAAGGCCGTGGAGCACCGCGTTTTTCGTGTCGCGGTCAACCTTTACCCAACCGGCATCCTGGAAGATCCGCCGGACTTGCGCTTCGCTGCCGATCAGCAGGAAATTCGTCATGTCCCCGGCGTTTCCCTCTTTGTCTGAGACGCGGCGGGGAATTTTTTGGAGAAAATCGGGAGTGAGGCCGGAGATGGAGGTTGCGAGCGGCACCACGCTGTTTGTGGAAGATGCGCTTGCGGCCAAAACATCAACTGTTACCGTGAAGCTGCCCTCGGCTTCTTCTTCCTTCTGTTGATTGATGCCCAGGAACAATCGGCCAGGCACGCGGGCGACAATTTCAATTTTGGGGCCGATCAGAAATGGCTCGGCAATGTCGGCATCACCTATCCGGCCAATGAGCGCGCCGCGTCCCGCTTGATTTAGCGGAAGAATGCGCAGCAGGTCGCGGAAGCCGCGGGGAAGCCCTTCGGGACCGTTCTCTTGTTGGGCCTCGGCGCACCGCAGCGTCCCTTTCGCAGAAATCTGAATGCGCTCCCCGGCCTTCGCATCAATCGCCGTGTCGGCCCAGTGCTGGTCTCCGGTGAGCGCGAGTTCCTGATGAATTCGCCGCGCGCCTGCGGCCGCGCTGTTCTTGGCGGTTTGAGGATCCGCGGCCTCCCTCACAAGCTGCGCGGAGGATCGCGCCTGGAGAAGGAAAAACGCGGTCAAGGCGAGGCAAAGCGCTGGCTTGTATTGGGCTCTGCGGAACATGGTGCTTATTCTATCGCCTCGGGCCGAAAACAATTCCTTATTAGCATAGTTACCGCGGAAATCGCTTGCAAGCCACAGCGCTCGAAACCGCTTTCACTTCCTTGACTCCCCGAGACGGCCCTTGTAAATTGGATGTTGTAGACCCGCAAGCTGGACTGATTCGGGAAGAGACAGAGTGGGGCGGCTCACAGGCTGCGCATCTGCTGGCGCACGACCTGCGCAAGGCAGCCTGCGGGTTTCCGCAAGCATCCAAACAGTCTGCAGAGAGACCAAAGATCCGTTCGCGTCAAACAATTCGGCTTCTATCAGTGGCTGCAGCCTTGGCAGCGGTGTTTTGCAGCACCAAGTGGGCCTCAGCTCGCACGGACTCAACCGCCCGGGAAGCCCACTCCAATGGTTGGATGCACGCGGTCCCCCAGGCGCATGGCGCACAGGCTCGAACCCCGGTTCCCGTCACCAATATCACAGTGGATGGCCGCGAGGCGCTGTTCACGACGATGTGTGCGTTGCACGCCGCGGGTTTCGAGGCCGACGTCAGTACGGCCGGCTGGCACCCGCTGCGCGCTCGCCTTCGCGGCTTCCTGCTGAAGCAGGAGGGCCCGGCGGTTGACGCCATCCGCACCTATTTCAAACAGCACCAACTCGCCGACCCAGGCGCGACACTCTCGCGTTACATCTGGTTCGCAGTGGTAGTCGGGCCCGCGCCAAAATTTGCATACATCCTGCGGCACGATGATCTCCCTCCTGAAGTGCTGGCCATCGAAGACTTCAACGACCTGCTGGCGAATTATTACGCGGAGCAGCATATCGGCGAGCTCTGGCAGAATGTTCAGCCCGTGTACAACCAGGAGATTGCCATGCTGCATGAGCCCATCACGGAGATTGTCACCCAGGCGACGGGCTACCTGCGCGAGATGATTCAGCCGTCCAGCCCGCGCACATTTACGGTGCTTGTGGAGCCGATGGTCGGGCGCAAGACGAATGTCCTGAACTTTACCGACCACTATTCCATCGTGTTGGGCGGTTTCGGCGATGTCCCCCGGGACGAAATCCGCCATGCATTCTTGCATTTTATGCTCGACCCGCTGGCGCTTCGCTACCCGCACGTGGTGGTCGTCAAACGCCCGCTGCTGGACATCGCGGTGCACGCCCCACGCCTTCCCGTCGAGTTCAAGGACGATTTCCCGTCATTTTTCACCGAGTGTCTGGTTCGCGCGGTTGAGTTGCGGCTTCAGCGGCTCTCTCCCGGGCAAATCGAGTCGCGAATCAACCGCGAAGAAGCCGGCGGGTTTGTTCTGGTTCGGCCGCTGGTGCGTGTGCTGAGTAATTTCGAGAAAGCCGAACCGGCGATGCAATATTACTTCCCGGACCTGGTACGGGCGATTGATACTGGCGCAGAAGCGAAGCGGTTGGAGAGCGTCAAGTTTGCAGAAGCAGATACCGCCTCGAGCGAAGGAGCCCAGGCCGAAGGCGAGCCGGTAAAGCCCCGGCCCGTCTTCCCGGCGGGCGTCCCGAACGATCCGGAAGCGCTCGCGGCGCTGACGGAAGGCGAGCGCCAGATTGCGCTGAAGAACGCCTCCGCGGCTTCTGCAGCGTTCCAAAAGGTATTGCTAAAATATCCGAGCCAGCCGCGTGCGTGGTATGGCCTTGCGCTGGTGGCTTTGCTGGAAGGGAACGGTACAAAAGCAAAACAGCTGTTTGCCCACCTGGTCGGGCAGGCCTCCGCGAGCCCCGACGACCCTCCGGCACAGGAGGTCGCGGTTGGCCCGACGGCCACGAAGGACCCTCTCGTTCTGGCGATGTCTCACGTATACTTAGGGCGGATATACGACGACGAGGGCGAGCATGACCGCGCGGCGGGCGAATACCGGGCCGCCATGGGCGTGGAGGGCGCACCAGAGAGCGCCCGGCAAGCGGCGCAACGGGCCCTGGATAGGAAAAAATAGATTTTCGGGGCGTGGAAACGCGCTTCAAATTCCAGGGATTTCTTGTTGAGGAGAGAGCTCCATGAAAGAAAGCACTCGAAAGACTTCATGGCTGGTGCTGGCGATGTTGTTCGCGCTTTCGCCGGCATGGGCGTGGAAAAGCCAGGGGAGCGGGCAACAACAGCAACCGCCTCCGCCGCAACAGACCCAGCCGAAACCTGCCCAGCCTTCGGCCTTTTCGCTCGACGATTCCAATGCGCCTCCGCCGGTCTCCAAGGCCGAGGACGATGCCTACAAGGCCTTGATGGATGCGAAGGCCAACGATGTTCCCCATCGAATCCAATTGGGCGAAGAATTCATAGCGAAATATCCGCAGAGCCGCTACCTGGAATCGGTCTTGTCGGCCATGACACTGAATTACTTTTTCGCTGGCAATACTCAGAAAATGATCAACACGGGCGACAAGGCCCTCGGGCTCAACCCGGATGACGTTCTCGTGCTGGCCCTGATGAGCCAGACGCTTTCGCGCGCCTGGAAACCTGACGCTCCCGATGCCCAGGCGCAACTGGACCGGGCTGAGAAATACGGAAAGCGCACCATCGAACTGACACCGAAATTGCAAAAGCCCGCCGGGACGAGCGATCAGGATTTTGCGAGTGCCAACAACCAGCGCCTCTCCCTGGCGCACAGCGGATTGGGAGTCGTGAATTTCCAGCGGCACAAGTTCGCCGAATCCGTTCAGGACCTTGAAGAGGCCGTCAAGATCGTGCCGAACCCCGATCCGGTGAATTATTACGTGATGGGCCTGGCGCAAGTGAATTCACAGCACTTCGGCGACGCGGTCACTTCGTTCACCAAGTGCAGTGAAACTCCCTGGCAGCTCCAGGCGAACTGCAAGGCGCGCATGGAAGATGCGAAAAAGAAGGCCGCGACCGAGCTCAGCGCGCCGAAATAGCGCGGCGAGCGGACGGATGTGATGCCCGGGCGCGCCCAGGAAGAATTGGAAGCTTCGCTCGAACATCGCTTTGAGAACGCAAAGCTGCTCGAGCGCGCATTGACCCACAGCTCGTTCTTGCAGCAACTGAAACCAAGGAGCCCTTCGGAGGCTGACGGTGCGCCGCAAAAGGCCGGGGACAACGAGCGGCTCGAATTTCTCGGCGACGCTGTCCTGGGCCTGCTCGCGACCGAATATCTCATCCGCCGTTTTCCGGATTGGAATGAGGGCACGCTTTCGAAAAGCCGATCGCGTCTTGTGAACGAGGGATCGCTGCAGGAAGTGGCGCGGCGGCTTTGCCTGGGTGATTACCTTCGGCTGGGCCGCGGAGAAGAGAAGACCGGAGGCCGCGAGAAGCCTGGGCTACTCGCCGATGCCGTGGAAGCCGTGGTGGGCGCTCTTTATTTGGACGGAGGGCTGGCGCCGGCAAGACGGTTTCTGGGACGGTGGCTGTTCGACCCCGCAATCCAGCAGGGGACCGGCTGGCTGGGGCAAACCGATTACAAGTCCGCTTTGCAGGAATTACTGCAAGCGCGCGGGAATGCCCCGGCGAATTATCGCATCCTGAAGGAAAGCGGCCCGGACCACCGGAAAGTATTTTGTGTGGAAGTCAGCGTGAATGCGCGGACCGTCGCCTCTGCAGAAGGCACAAGCAAGAAGGAAGCTGAGCAGTCTGCCGCGCGTCTGGCGCTGCAGGAACTTTCCGGACCGGACCCGGCAGGTTGAGGGAGGACATGGCTGAAGCGGCTCAAGTCTCCGAAGTACCGGTGGAGAAGAAGGCAGCGCGCGAAAAGGCAACGCTCCAGGAGTACTTGGAATCCCTCCTGGTGACCGTTATCCTGGCGCTGTTCGGCACGAGCTTCATTGTCCAGGCCTTCAAGATTCCTTCGCCATCCATGGAGCGCACGCTTCTAGTCGGCGACCACCTGCTGGTCAACAAGTTCATTTTTGGCGGGCGGGGC
>DASWCG010000312.1:0-1511 GCA_036390175.1 Candidatus Acidiferrales bacterium
GAGCGGCGAGGCCGCGCAGGTCCATCTGATTGTGGCGGACCACGCCAGCAAGCGGTTCAACCGGCCCGCCGCGCAGATAATCGAAGTAAAACTGCGGGATGAGCGCGGACGCAACGTCATCGTCGCGGTGCCAGCCGAGACCCGGAGCGTCGAGAACCAGGCGTTCGAGTTCCACCAGGCGCACTGAACCTAGCCGCAGCTTCCATAACGCACGCGCGGGATGCAGCAAGTCGAGATGCGCGGCCAAGCGCGGCACGGCGATGGAGCGAGTCATGGTGAAGCGATTTTCGAGCAGCGGCCAATCGAACGATTTACCGTTGAAGGTGACGAGTACGGGGCGCTCGTCAACGCGGGCTGCGAGTTCATGAAGTAGGGAATGCTCTTCGGCGAAGTCACGCATAAAGAATTGCTCGACCTGCAATCCCCCGGCATCCCACCACGCCAGGCCGATGAGAAAAGCGTACGTGCCGGTGCCCCCGGCGAGGCCCGTCGTTTCCGTGTCGAGGAAAAGCCATTTGGCCGGATCTGAGAGGGCGGCGCGTGTTTTGCGGGAAAGAGCTTCATCGCGAGTGCGCGAGAGCAATTCGAGGGCGATGGGAGAAGGCTCGGAAAATTCCGGCGTGGAAAACCAGTTTCGAACGGCCAGATGCTCGCCGAAACGATTCTTCGAGACACCCGCGCCGAGTAGGCGGCCGAGCGCGTCTTCTTCGTCCGGCGCGCGCAACGAACTTGGCCGCGCGGGCATCGCGCGGGCCGGCTTGAGCGCGGCGAGGCGGGAAAATTTATCGGCGGTCGCAGCCATCTATGCACACAAGCCGTCAAGAATGGCAAGAGCGGCTTCTTTGGCGCGCGGCGCAAGGTCCCCCGCCGGGCCCACACAGGAAGGGCAGCCCTGCTCGCACTCGCATGCGGCGATGAGCTCGCGCGTTTTTTGCACGAGGAGATCGTGGGCGCGAAAAAGCGGCTCGGAAAAGCCGATGCCGCCGGGGTAGGCATCGAAAAGATAGAGATTTGGCTCGAAGAATTCCTTTGCGTTGGCGGAGATGGCATCTTCAAGGCGGGTCGGGGTGAATTCAGCAGACGCGTCGAGATGGGGCGCAGCAGCTCCCCGCAGCGCCTCGGGATAAAGCTGGGGCCCAGCGATGGCGCAGCCGGAATCCGGCGCGGGAGGGCGCTCGCCGATGGCGGCGCCGAGATCGCGGCGATCGCACATCAGCAGGAGCGTGGCGATGGATTCGAGCGCGTGGAGCAAGCCGAACATGCCGCTCTGACGTTCGCTGACGGAGAAAGGAAGCGACTCGAGCAGGGGCCGCTCCAAGGTGATCCAGTAGGAGGTTGTGTGCATTTCGTTTTCCGGGAGTTCGAGTTTGCCGGCGCCGACATTTTCGTGGGTGAAAAATTTTATTTTTTTGAAACCGACGACTTGGGAACGCACAAGAACATCGCCGTGAGAATGAGAATAGAGAGAGAAGAGGTCCTTTCCGACAAGGCCGGAATGTTCCATCGGCTCG
>DASWCG010000313.1:0-13740 GCA_036390175.1 Candidatus Acidiferrales bacterium
GGCAGCCTGCGCATCGAGTTCGATCCCAACCGCTGCCCGTTTTCCTCGAATGTCTTTCAGGCCCCCGCCGGGATGCGCCTGCTTTCCGGCACGCCACGCCCGGGCACCAAGCCGGCTTCTTACCGGTATCGTTTGTGGCTCAACGACCAGCTCGTGGGCTCGGGCGAAGTCATCCTCCGCGAAAAGTAGCAGGAACCCAAACGACGACCGCAAATTGGCGGGAGTCTGCGCTACCCTGCCGCGCGGGTAGAGCTAATCGCCGACGGCTCGTGCCGATTCGATGGACTCGGCCAAGCCACGGCGGATAGGCCCGAGCATGAAAGCAGGAACGACCTTTTGCGGCGGCAGCGAAAGGCTGGCGGCCTTGCGCGGAAATTCAGTGCGGCGGTCGAGCTTCAGACCGGCTTCGCGGAGCATTTCGCTCGAGAAGTTAGGGTCGTCAGAACGATCCACGCCCCAGAACCACAGCTTATCTTCCTTCTGCTGAAGGAATTGCAGGGACTGTTCGAGCTTTTTCATGGCCCGGTCAAACGAGGAGGCAAGGAAATAGACCGAGAGCGACCAGGAGTTGCTCGGGAAGATGGCGCGAATGCGCACGCAGTACTTGCCCCCCTGATTCCGCTCGATGCTGCACCGATAGTCGTTTCGCTGGGTACCATTCTTGTTCGGCATAACCAACCTCGCCTGAGAAGCTGTTCTCATAGACGGCTCGCCTGACAATTATTGGCTGCTTCCTCCCCGGCCGGACATCGGGATGGATCCGCCGGTATGAATTTCCACAAGCGCGTGAGGGTCCTGCTGGGAAGGCAAAGCACGTTCGCTTCTGGCCCCGATGGTCTCATGGGCGCCTCTTGGGAACCAATATGCTACCCAAAGGGGAAGGAGGAAGGCAACAACAAAAATGTGGACAGTTAACTCTTTTATTTTCAGTAGTATACGTCTATTGCAGGGGTTATCCGCCGAACGTACCAAACGCCTTCATGGCGGCTGGATTCCTCTTGACCTTGCCCTCTTTCATAAGCCGATCTTCCAGCGCCTGGCGGAAAGCTTCGTAAGCCATGGCGCGTTTCGATTGCAGAACCTGCTCTTCGAGACCTTTGCGCTGCTTCTCGAAGTCTTCTTGCTTGGCTTGCTCGTGTTCCACGACGCGATAAACCAGCCAGTTGGCGCCGAGGTTGACTGGCGGGCCGGTTTGCCCGACGGATAGGTGGAAGGCATCGCTGACTTGCTTCGCGCTGCCGACGCCGGTAATAGAACCGCTGCGCGAAAAAGCGTCACTGGACTTGGCTTCGAGACCCAGCGCCTTCGCTGCCGCCTGGAAATTCTCGCCGCCTTGGCTGCGTTTGGCAAGCTCTTCGGCATCCTTCTTCGCCAGTTCGACGGTCTTCTCGTGCTTTAGGTCCGCAACGACGCGGTCGCGCACTTCCGCAAGTGTTCCCGGATGAGAGGGTTGCACTTCTTTGACCGAGAGGACGACGTAGCCGCGATCGGTTCGAATCGGCTGGCTCACCTCGCCGGTTTGCAGGCGAAAAATGGTGTCTCGAACCTCCTGGGAGTTGCCTAGCTCCAGGACGGGGTCGTTGACCGCCAGCGGGCGCGTTTCGCCCACCGCTAGATTGAACTGCTTGGCAATATTATCGAGCGGCGTGCGATTCGAACGGCGGATGGCGGCAACGATTTGGTTCGCGACATCTTCGGCCTTCTGGTCGGCGCGGCTCAGGAGCATGGGGGCCTCAATCGAGGCGCGCACTTCTTCAAACGGCTGCGTGTGGGCATTCTCGTGATCCAGCACCTTGATGATGTGGAAGCCGTACTGGGTCCGTACTAGGTCGGAAATGCCGCCCTTCGGAAGGCTGAATGCCGCCTTTTCGAATTCCGGAACCGTCTGCCCTTGGACAATCCAGCCGAGGTCGCCGCCCTTGTCCTTTGAGGTGTCCTCGGAATACTGCTTCGCCAGGTCTTCGAACTTGGCTCCCTTCTTCGCCTTCTTGAGGACGTCCTCGGCCTTCTTGCGAATCTCCTCGACCTCGGCGTCGGTTTTGCCGATGGTCTTGAACAGGATGTGTTCGGCGTGGACGCGGTTGGGAATCTGGTACTGTTCGATGTGGCTTGAGTATTGCGCGCGCAGCTCGTCGTTGGAAATTTGGACGTGCTGGCGGAGTTGATTGATATCCAGCAGGGCGTAGCGGGCGATGCGCCGCTCCGCGATGGGATAGCGTGTCTTGTTTTTTTCAAAGGCGGCTGCGACCTCGGCGTCGCTTAGGGCCACCTTGGATTCCAGGTCCTGGGGCTTGATGAGGGCGTAATCCAGCTTGATCTTTTCATTCCGCCGCTTGAATTCCTGCTGCACTTTCTCGGGGGTTACGGTTATCCCGTCGGTGACCAGCCGGCGAAATTTTTCTTCGAGAAGCCCCTCGCGGACCAGCTCTTCGAATTCCGAGACGCCCATCTGAAATCGGAATTGCACTTCGGTGGAATACCGTTCCATCCCGACAAACGTGTCGCCATTGTACGCCGTGGGAACCAGCTGCCGGATGCGGTCCGCGCGCTCTTCATCGGTCACGCGAATCCCCAGGCGCTTGGCTTCCAATTCGAGTTCGCGCTGAAAAATGAGCTGGCCCAGGATCTGCTGCGCGTAGAGCGGCTCGAGCGCCCTCGGAAGCTGCCCGCGGCTTTCGATCTTCTGCAATTGCTGGCGGACATCGAGAACACTGACCGCCTCGTCGCCGACCTGCGCGAGCGTATCCGGAGCCGAACCACTGGGATTGCCCTGCGGCACCAGGTAGAGGAGCATGCTGACGGCGATCACTCCCAGGATCACCCCCAGAAGAATCCGTACTCCCGTGTTTTTGCTTTGCACCCAGCCAGCCATGCAGGTTTTCTCCGGACCTTCAGCTCAAACGATGAATTATAGTGGAAGCTGCTCTCTCGGCTCAACGACAATCGTGCCATCCCGCCGGAGATGCGCATTCATCGGATTCGCGCCGGGCAGGTATTGGCTATTTGTCTACGCGTGCGCGGCACAATTGGACGCTCTGACCGGCGTGTGCTAAATTGAAATTTTGGCGAAACGCCGCACACGAAACCGTGTACCACAACCGACAACTCGAACCGCAGAGGCCGAAACTCAATCGTCTGGAGGTGTATTGGACTGCGGTCACCTACAAGAGCGTCGCGTCGTATACCGCTGTGATCCTCGTCATCATACTGGCGACGCTGTATTTGATCTTCCCCGACTGGTACAGCCGGGCGTTCGCCAAGGTTACCACGGCCATCAATGGGAACGCGCCGGCCACGGCGAACATGACGCAGAAACAGGCGCGGTTCTTGAACCTGGACGGCAAGGTTCAGGTCAAGAAAGTGAATTCCGTGCAGTGGGTCAATGCCGACTACCGCACCCCGCTGGACAAGGGCGACCTGATCCAGACCGGCCAGGACGGCGCCGCGCGTATTTCCTTCGCCGACGGAACCTGGTTTACTGTGAAATCCGACACCCTGGTGACCGTGGAAGAGAACTCCATGCCGGCGCCCTCGGGGGGTCAGGGAAGCGCCACCAGCGTCGCCGTGCGCGTCAGCACGGGCGCCGTGGACTTGAACACCGGGAACTGGAGTTCGCCGCAGTCCAGCGCCGCGGTTTCCGTGGAGGATGCCACGGCATCGGTGCGGCAAAATAGCCGCATGACGGCGAGAAACGACCCGAGCAGGAAGGAAAGCGAGTTTGTGATGTCCGTCGGCAGCGCGGACGTCAAGCGCGGCAGCCAGCACGTGGAACTGGCCCCGCACGAAAAGCTGACCGTCCCCGCAAACGGGCAACTGGTCAAGAGCAGCGTGCTGGCGCCACCGGACTTGGTGTCCCCCATTAACCTTCAACCGCTAATCGTAGAGGACGCCAAGACGACGCCGATCCGGTTCGATTGGAAACCCGTGATCGGAGCAGTGCAATACGACGTGCGCGTGAGCAACACCTCCATGTTTACGACCGGCCTCACGGAAAAGAAAGTCACGGGGACCACCTTGGAATTAACCGGGCTTGATCCCGGCGACTATTTCTGGACCGTCACCGCCATGGACGCCCAGAAACACTTCAGCGAGCCGAGCCAAATGTTTAGGTTTACACTGGTGACCCAGGGCAAAGGCCAGGATATGGTCCTGGAAATCGAGGGGACACGCCTGTTGGGAAAAGTGGTGGAAATCATCGGTCGGACCGAGCCAGGAGCCGCCCTGATGGTCAACGGTCAGCCGGTTGCGAACATCCAGGCCGACGGCCAGTTCCGGCACTTTACCGAACCGCTGGCTCCGGGAAATCATGAGATTGTAATCATCGGACAAAACCGCCGGGGAGGAACGGCTAAGAAAGAAGTTTCGATCGTCGTGCCGAGGTAAGCTCCGCGCCGAGGCCTAGTCCGTGTAGAATCAACGAAATGTCACAGCCTTCGGGGACAAATGTCCCGGGAGGCCGCGGGGCATGTTTTCCGCGTGCGGAACTGAGGGCAAGATGAAAAACGGTTTCAACTTCCGGTCGATCTTCAGTCTTTTTTCCTCAGACTTGGCGATTGATTTGGGAACCGCGAATACTCTGGTCTATGCGGGCGGCAAAGGGATCGTCGTCAACGAGCCTTCGATTGTGGCCATCAACAAGAACAGCGGAGAGGTGGTTGCCGTGGGCCGCGAGGCCAAGGAAATGCTCGGCCGGACGCCGGGAAACGTGGTGGCCATCAAACCAATGAAGGACGGGGTCATCGCCGATTTCAAGGTGACCGAAAAAATGCTCACCTACTTCATCCAGAAGGCCCACAACCGGCGTGTGCTGGTGCATCCGCGAATCGTCATCGGCGTGCCGAGCGAGATCACCCCTGTGGAAAAGCGCGCCGTGCAGGACTCCGCTTACCGCGCGCGGGCCAGTGAAGTTTATCTGGTGGAGCAGGCCATGGCTGCGGCCATCGGAGCGGGCCTGCCCATCGAAGAGCCGTCCGGCAACATGGTTGTGGATATCGGCGGCGGCACCACCGACATTGCGGTCATTTCCATGAGCGGCATCGTGTATTCGCGCTCGGTCCGCGTCGCCGGAAACGAAATGGACGAGTCGGTGATGCACTACCTGAAACGCAAGTACAACCTGCTGGTCGGCGAACGGACTGCCGAGCAGATCAAGATGGAGATCGGCTCGGCTTATCCGCTGGAGAAGCCGCTGACCATGGAAGTGAAAGGGCGCAACCTGATCGAAGGCGTGCCGCGGACCGTCACCATTGACGACAGCGAGATCCGCGAAGCGCTTTCCGAATGCGTGGCGACCATTCTGAACGCCATCCGCGTGGCCCTCGAGCGCACCCCGCCGGAGCTTTCCGCCGACATCAGCGACCGCGGCATCGTGTTGACCGGGGGCGGAGCGCTGCTGAAGAATCTCGACAAGCGCATTCGCGAAGAGACCGGCCTGCCGGTTTCGATTGCCGACGACCCGCTCGCTTCGGTGGTGCTCGGCACCGGCAAGATGCTCAGCGACTTCCGTCTCCTGCGGCTGGTTTGCATTGACTGAATGCTTTCATCGCGTCTGACCTAGATGGCCGCTCTTCCCTCACGTCACCGCTCGTTGGTATTGCTGGCCGCTGTGGTCGCCGCGCAGGTCTTAGTGCTGGCGGTGCAAATCAAGCGCGAACGCCAGGGCCGGTTAATCCGCGTCTGGAGCGTTTCCCTCCTTTCCCCATTCGAGCGCGCCGGAGTGTGGGCCGTTGATGGCGTGCGCGGCGCCTGGAACCGCTACATCGGCTTGCGTCACACCCGGGAGGAAAATCAGCAATTGCACGCCGAACTCGAGCGATTAAAGCTGCGCAATATCGAACTGGAAAGCAAGGCCGCCGAGGTGGACCGGTTGGAAGCCCTGGCGGGCTTCCGCCAGGCGCACCGCAACGTGCCCATGGTCGCGGCCCGGGTTATCGGGTCGAGCGCTGATTCCGCCAGCAAGACGATCTATATTGACCGCGGGGAGCGTGACGGATTGAAGCGCAATATGGCAGTCATTACCCCTGACGGCGCCGTGGGGAAAACCGTCGAAGTGTTTCGCAACACGGCGCAGATATTGTTGATCACCGACCGGGAGAGCGGTGTGGGGGCAATGTTTGCCAGCACGCGCATTCAGAGCCCGGTGGGCGGAACGGGCGAGGCCCTGGTGATGAAATACGTGAGCAACGATGACAAAATCGCGGTCGGCGAGCGCGTCCTCACGTCGGGGCAGGATCGCATTTTCCCGCCGGACTGGCCCGTGGGCACTGTGGTGGAAGCCAGGCCCGCCAGTCCATTCCAAATCGTGCGCCTCAAACCGCTCGCGCATCTCAGCCAGTTGGAGGAAGTGCTGGTCCTTGTGACCACGCAAGAACTCGAAACCAGGAAAGAACCGGAGAAGGCAGCAGCGGCGCCAAAGCTAAAGGTCCGTCCCGCAGCCCCTGCTTCGCACTAGAGCCCATGGAACTCGGTGCCGTAATCGAACAGCATATTGAGGTGCACAAGTTTCGCGCCGGCAGCATCGCCGCCGCGGCCTTGCTCGCCCTCCTGCTGCAATCCTTTTTGCCGCGTTACATTCATCGGGCTTCCCTGCTCGAGCTGCCGCTGCTGATCACCGTTTACTTCGGGTTGAGCCGCCGCAATCCTTCCACGGGCTTGCTCCTGGGAACCATCATCGGCTTGCTGCAAGACAGCCTGGGCCACTCGCCGATGGGATTGTATGGCATCGCAAAAACCATCGTCGGATTCATCGCGTCCTCGATTGGCACGCGGCTCGATACGGAACATCCGCTGAGCCGGCTTTCCCTGACCATCGGTTTCTTTGTGTTGCAACAGGTGGTCTTGACCCTCACGAAACGGATCATTCTCGGCCTGGCGCAACCCTTCTTCTCGATGCAGTTGCTGGCCGCGGCGCTCATCAATGGAGTCATCGCCGTCGGACTCTTCATGCTTCTTGACCGCTTGAGAAGGTCGTAGCATACGGACCGCGGGCCGGCCCTCGTTTGCATTCAAGCCAGCAGCATTTCTTTAAAGTCGAAGTAACGGTTCGCCAGGGATACCGACCGCTTTGGGCGGGACAGGCATTCGCTCAACCGGTCGGGCATCGGCACGTTTGCGCCTGTGGCGCGCGCCACAACATCGGCGAATTTCGCGGGGTGCGCCGTGGCCAGTACGATTCCCTGACAGGGGAGGTTTTCCTGGCGCTGAAAAACTCGATAGCCCAGCAACCCGATGGCCGTGTGCGGATCGAGCAGATGGCCGTTTTGTTCCTTCGCAACGCGCATGGCATGTTCGGTATCCGCGTCGGAGAACCCTGCCCCCCAGACATGCGCTCGGAGAGCCCTCCAATCGTTATCGTAAAGGTCTTGCATCCGCGCAAAATTACTCGGATTTCCGACGTCCATCGCGTTGGAAAGGGTGCGGCGCGATGCCCGAGGATGGAATTTCCCCGTTCGTAGAAATTCGGGAACAACGTCATTCGCATTTGTGGCCGCCACGAATCGGGCCACGGGGAGCCCCATGCGCTTGGCCAGGAGCCCCGCAGTGAGGTTGCCAAAATTCCCGCTCGGGACGGAGAACACCACCGGGGTGGAAGCGTCTTTGAGCTGCGCGTAGGCGGCGAAATAGTAGAACATCTGCGGGATGAGGCGGGCGATGTTGATCGAATTCCCCGAAGTGAGCGAAAGCGTCCGGGACAACTCGGCGTCGGTCAACGCCTGCTTGGCGAGTTTTTGGCAATCATCGAACGACCCGGCAACTTCGACGGCGGTGATATTCCCTCCCAGCGTCGTGAATTGCTTTTCCTGCGCTTCACTAACCCGCCCGGAGGGATAAAGGATTACCACGCGGATGCCGGAGAGGCCGAAAAACCCGTGCGCGACGGCACTCCCGGTGTCGCCGGAAGTGGCGGCGACCAAGGTCAATTCCTTCCCCGAGACGCGGACAAAATGCGCCATCAACCGCGCCATGAATCGCGCGCCGAAATCTTTGAAGGCCAGGGTGGGCCCGTGAAACAGTTCCAGAATGTGAAAATCTCCGGCGAGCGTCACCAGCGGCGCGGGAAAGTTCAACGCCTCGGCGGCGATGGTCTGGAGGATGTCTTCCGGCACATCGTCATCCAGAAACAACCTCCCTGCTTCGAAAGCAATCTGCGGGAGCGTCACTCCGCGGAGGCGCGCAAAGAACGCAGAGGGCAATGCGGGAACCGTGACGGGCATGTACAGCCCGCCGTCCTCGGCCAGCCCGCGCAGGACGGCCTCGCGCAGGGAAACTTCCGGGCATTGACGGTTGGTGCTGCGGAATCTCATCGCGCGGGGTAAGCCTGTTCTTCGAGGATGCGCAGGAAATCGTTGCCGCCAAGATGAGCGCCCCGCAAATCGGAAATTGGCACGACGCGGTGGGCCAGCTCTTCATACAGGGTCCGGCGGTATTCGATGAGTTGCGGGTAACAGCGTCCCACCGCTTCGCGCGGAGTTTCTTCCTTGTGCGGATGAAATTGCTCGCGCCAGAGAACTGGTTTGGGGTCCCGCAAGTACCGTTCGATCAAGGTTGCCTGCTCTTGCGGAGACGCTTCGAGGTACACCACGGTTGTTTGCTGCCGCAGTCCTTGGCAGAGTGTTTTCCCCGTGTAAATGACGCTGCCCGTTGTATCCACCACGATCTTTTCTTCGCGCGCGCGCGCAAGTTCAGTAAGAATCTCCCGGATCACTTCGATTTCGCACTGGAGGTATTTCTGCTCGCGGTCGCGGTAGGTGGCGCTGCCGGGCCAGCCCATCCAAGCGGCCACGCCGCCAATGCCACGGTAACCGGCGGCCGAAAGCTCCGCGGCGAGTTTCTGCTCGATGCGGTCGTCACAAGAAATCAGGCGGTATCCGCACCCCGCTAACTTATTGGCCCAGAAGGTCTTACCGCTGCCCGACATCCCGATCAGAGCCAGCTTGAGCACAGTGGCAATCCTGGTTATCCCTGTTGAAAACGAACAAAAACGGCCAGGCTAGACATATCGTTTCGCCCCATTCCCCGCAAGCTGTCTGCGCATCCTGCGGCTGTGAAATTCCGGAGGCCACGGGGCTATTGGAAAGACTCGAAGTGTCTCAAGGTGCATACCTGTCCCACAGGACGGCTTGCGCCAACCTTGTGCAAGTGATAGGTTATGCGAGACTTCCGCTTGGGACGTGGCGGGAGCGGAACAGCGGCGGCCCCTGATTTTGGACCTCCCAACGCGGTCCTGAGATTCGGAGCTCACCGACGTACCCGCAAGAAAACGTGCGCAGCGCGAGCGGCCCTACTCGCAGCCTGTGCAAAACCCGCGCGCGGAGATTGCGTGTCGTACTGGTTCAGAAACGATAGCCGAATGCCGCAGATGCGGCTCAAGGTTGTGTCCTTCGGTATCGTTGCGATAATCACTCTGCTGCTTTCCGGTTTCTGGAAGCTTCAGGTTGTTGACTCCGACCACTATACGCAACTCGCCGAACGCAACAGTATCCGCACCATCCCGATCATCGCGCCGCGCGGTAACATGCTGGACCGCGAAGGTCGCGTGCTTGTGGACGGTTATCCCTCCTTCAGCGTCCTGCTCTTGCGCGACGATGCCGCCTTGCTGGAGCGGACTCTGCCGCTCGTTGCCGATGGACTCAACATTTCCCTGGAGGATCTGCGCCAGCAGGTAGAGGCGGCCCGCCCCCTCCCGAAGTTCCAGGCCATTGTGGTGAAGCCGGAAGCCAGCAAAGCAGACATCGCATTTATCGAATCGCATCGCGCGGATCTTCCCGTGCTGGAAATGTTGCTGGTACACCGGCGGCGCTATCTGCGGGGCGGATTTATGTCCCACGTGTCCGGGTATGTCGGTGAAGTCAGCGAGCAGCAGGTGGAAAGTAGTAATGGGCGGCTGCGGCCGGGTGATATCGTCGGCAAAACAGGCCTCGAACGACAATACAACGACATCTTGATGGGCGCCGACGGCCAGCGACGCATGATCGTGAATAGCGTGGGCAAGAAAGTCGAAGACCTGACAGAGACTCGTGCGACTCCCGGCAAGCCGATTCAATTGACGATTGACTATGACCTGCAAGTGGCCGCCGAGCAGGCCCTGGGCGAAAGAAAGGGCTCGATTGTGGCCCTCGATCCGCGCACCGGAGAAGTCCTGGCCATGGTGAGCCGGCCTGCGCCGGACCCCAATGAATTTGCGATCCGTATTCCCAAAGAAGACTGGCAGCGGCTGAACGAAGACGACGACCGGCCCCTATTGAACCGGGCCATTCAAGCGCAGTTGGCTCCCGGCTCGGTTTTCAAGATCGTGATGGCTACCGCGATGCTCGAGTCCAAGGCCGTTCCGAGAACCATGACCGCGTTCTGCCCCGGCTACGCGGAGTTTTATGGGCGGCAGTTCAAGTGCCACGTCTATGGCAAGGGCGGGCACGGTGTCGTGAATTTTCACAAAGCCATCGTGCAGTCGTGTGACGTCTATTTCTATAATGTCGGGAAACAACTGGGCATCGACCGCATTTCGTATTACGCCACCAAGCTCGGGCTCGGCCACCGAACCGGAATTGATCTGCCCTCGGAAGAGCCTGGCCTGATTCCCTCGGAAGAGTGGGTGCAGCGCGTGTATCACAGGAAATGGTACGCGGGAGAGACCATATCCGTCGCCGTGGGACAGGGCGCGGTGACCACCACGCCGTTGCAGCTTGCGCGCACGATCGGCGGAGTCGCCATGGGCGGCATCTTCAAACAGCCTCACCTCTTGCTCCACGCGAAATCGGTCGGCGAAGACGACTTCCCTATTTCTGAGGACACCACGGAAAAAGTGACGCAGGCCATGTGGGGCGTCGTCAACGAGGGCGGGACCGCCGCGGGCGCCAAGCTCGAGGGCATCGAGTTCAGCGGCAAGTCCGGCAGCGCCCAGGTGATCGGCTACACCACTCGGGATAAAGTCGGCAAGCAGAAACGCTTCAAGGACAATGCCTGGTTTGTGGGCTATGCTCCGCGCCGCAATCCGGAAATTGTTGTGGCCGTTCTTGTCGAGGAAGGCGAGCATGGCGGCGCGGTAGGCGGGCCGCTGGCGCGCGATGTCGTCAAAGCCTATTACGAAAAGAAGACTAGGAAGGAACAGGGACAGTACACTGTGGAATTCAAGCGCTATGATCCGGGTTCGAAGAAAAAGGAAATCCCCGTGGCGGAAGCCCGGCCGGCCATCAAGTCGGAAGACGCGATGCCCGAACCCCACCCGCTGCGAGTGGAGCACGCAAGCGCGCAGCGTTGAGTTGAACAAGGAAGATTTCGACAGATCATCCGTCCCCGCAAGATGAAGGAATCCCAGGGAATTCGAGAATACGACTGGTGGCTGCTGGCCCTGGTCTTTACCATCTGCGCCCTCGGAGTCATGGAGATCTACTCGGCGACGCACTCCAGCAGCCAATTCGCCGGCATGCACACCAAGCAGTTGCGCTGGATTTTGATCGGCACGGTGTTGATGTTTGCGCTCTCCCGCTTCGATTACCACAAAATTCTCGACCAGGCTCCCACCCTCTATCTGGTAGGCATTGTCGCGCTGATCGCGGTGCTGGCCGTCGGGAACAGACGGTTTGGCGCCAAACGCTGGATTGCCCTCTTTGGGCAGTTTTTACAGGTGTCAGAACTCGTCAAATTGATTATAATTATCGTGTTGGCGCGCTTCTTGAGCGAGGTGCGCACCGACCGGCTCTCCCTTGCGGACCTTTTGAAAGCCGGGGTTCTTTGCGGAGTGCCGCTCGGCTTGATTCTTCTTCAACCGGACCTGGGCACGGCCCTGGTGCTTTTGCCCATGCTGGTTGTCGGAGCGTATTTGGCAGGCATCCAATGGAAACACGCATTGGCCGTCGTCCTTCTCGGCGTGATGATGCTGCCGTTGGGCTGGCACGTCTTGAAGCCGTATCAGAAGGAGCGCATTACGACGTTCCTTCATCCGGAAGATGACCCCCGGGGATCCGGGTACCAATTATTGCAGTCGAAAATTGCGGTCGGATCCGGCGGGTTTTACGGCAAGGGGCTTGGCAACGGCAGTCAGAACCAGTTGGGTTTCGTGCCCGTGCGCTATTCGGATTTTATCCTGGCTGCCCTGGCCGAAGAATTTGGGTTTGTCGGGGTTTTTGTGACCCTGATGCTTTACCTGGCTCTGCTGCTGCGCTTGGTGCAAAACGGAAAGCGCGCAAACGACCGCGCGGGAATGTTTCTGGTGATGGGCGTCGCAGCAGCGCTGACTTTCCATGTATTGGTCAATGTGGCCATGGTGATCGGCTTCATGCCGGTCACTGGCATCCCGCTGCCGCTGATGAGCTACGGCGGTTCGGCCACGCTGTTTGTTTTTCTTTCGTTGGGCTTGGTGATGAACGTGCGCATCCGCCGCTTCGTCAACTGACCCTCACAAAATGATTTGCAAGATCAGTTCGATTCCCGCTCCTTTGCAGCCCCGGCTTCGTCGGGGCGCATCCTGGTCGGGAAAGCCAAATTGCAGAGGTACGCATCGCCCGAAAAAAGGCCCGGGAACAACCCGGGCGGGGAACCTGGAGCGCGAAATGAACGCGTGGAACCAATCCGCACCCGGACGCTCCGCTTCCGCAAGAACGGAAGACGTGGCCCGCCCTACCGCCGGGCTCCCGCACGCGGCGATGCCCCCGAGGAGTTTTCATGTCCAAAGAGCTGGTTATTTCCGCGGCCCCGCACGAGACGCGGGTCGCCATTCTGGAAGAAGGGCAACTTTGCGAAATCTATATTGAGCGCGAAAAAGAATTTGCGCTCGTAGGAAGCATCTACAAAGGACGGGTTACACGCGTGCTGCCCGGCATGCAGTCGGCCTTTGTGGATATCGGACTCGACGGCGACGCCTTCCTGTACGTCAGCGATTTCCTGGAACACCTGGAAGAGTACGACCACGTCGTTTCCACCGTCGAAACCAAAGTCGAAAAGATGGAACAGCAGGGCGGTCAAGTCTTTTCGCCCGTCCCGCTCGAAGCCCCAGCGCCGGCGCCGGCGGCTGAGGTGGAAAGCGAGCCACCGGCCGCCAGTCAACCTGTTGAGCGCGTAATCCTGCCCGGCGAAACCAGGGGTGCAGCCGATTCGCAAGCGAGCCAGGCCCAGCCCCCCGCAAGCAGTCAGGGGTACTCGAATCAGGGGCGTCCCCCGGAGAGGCGCGAGCGCGATTCGCGCGGCGGCTTCGGCGGCGATCAGGGACGCGGACCGCGAGGGCGCTGGGGACGCCGCGGCGGTGGCGGGAGCGGCGGCGATCGCCGCCCCGGCCGCGACTTGCCTCCTTCGAAATATGCGTCGTCGCGCCCCTACGAGAATCGTCCCTACGACCGGCGGCCCTCCGAGCCGCGGCCGTTCGAACCTGTTCCACCGGGAGCGGAACCCATCATTCTCCCCGGCGAATCACTCGCCAAATATACGGAGCGTCCAGCAGCGCCCTCTGCCTCAAGCGCGAACTTGGGCGCAGGGAACGAGACCCCCGCCGCCACTCCCGGGCTCGAAACCATCGCACCGACAATCCTGCCGGAAGGGCAAAGGGAGGAAGCCGCCAGCGCTCTTCCCCATTCTTTGTATGTCGGCGAAACGTTTGCGCCCGCGCCGGAACAAATCGCTCGCGAACACTCCATCGCCGACCCCGATTTGAGCGAGGAGGAAGCCATCTCGCTCGCCGAGCAGCTCGCTGAAGCAAAACACGAAGAAGCCCAGAAAGAAGCCGAAGCGCAAGCTGCCGCCGCGGAAGGC
>DASWCG010000314.1:0-7700 GCA_036390175.1 Candidatus Acidiferrales bacterium
GGCGCAGGCTCTGGGGGACTACGAATCGCTGTGGACGCGGAACAAACCCGCGCTGCGGCTCCATCTGACGCAAGGGGCCTCCGCAGGTTTGCCTCAAGTGCAGCAGGTGCTCGGGCAAGCCCTCAGTTCGTTTCGGGCCGCGGGTTGATGATGCCGCGTTTGCCAATGCGAAATGCGATGCTGGCGCATCCGGAGAATTCTTACCATGAGGAATTCCAGCGGACAGCGGGTCCTCGCCCGTGCGTGAATTGACGACGCTGTTTTGGGATATCGGCGGGGTGATCCTGACAAACGGCTGGGACCGCGCATCCCGCCGCGAGGCGGCGGAATTGTTTCACATGGACTGGGAAGATTTTCAAGACCGTCATGACCTGTCGTTCCCGGCATTCGAAACCGGAGCGATCACGCTGGACCAATATCTGGACCGCACAGTTTTTTGCCGGCCGCAGAGGTTCACGCGCGAGGAGTTCACGGCCTTTATGTTTGCGCAGTCCAGAGAATATCCGGAAACTCGCGCGATCCTGGCGAACGTTGCGAAATCGGGCCGTTATCTGCTTGCGGCCATCAACAACGAGCCCCGTGAACTCAACGAATATCGAATCGAGGCATTTCAATTGCGGCGCGACTTTTCGCTGTTCTTCAGCTCCTGTTATGTTGGATTGCGCAAGCCGGACGGGGCTCTTTATCGGCTGGCGCTGGAGGTGACCCAGCGGCGTGCGGAGCAATGCTTGCTCATTGATGACCGTCCGCTGAATCTCGAGAATCCGCACGAACTCGGCATGCAGACGGTCCATTACCAGAACCCCGCGCAATTGCGCGCGGAACTGGAGCGCCACGGTATTTCCGTCTCGACCGCATAGGGAGGCTCACGATGGAAATCGCAATGATTGGTCTTGGCCGCATGGGCCTGAATATGTGCAAGCGTTTGCTGCGCGGCAATCACACCGTTTTCGCCTATGATCGCGGCGCGGAAAAAATTGCAGAAGCCGAGGCCGCGGGTTGTCGTCCGTTGCGCCAGCTTGAAGGTGTCGCCCGGATGACGGCTCCGAGAACCGTTTGGGTGATGGTTCCGGCAGGCGCGCCAACCGAAGAAGTGACGCAAGAACTCGCTCGTTTGCTTTCCAAGGGTGACACGATCATTGACGGCGGAAACTCCTTCTACAAAGATTCCATCGCGCGCCAGCAATCTCTCGAGAAGCGCGGAATCTTCTTCCTCGACGCGGGAACCAGCGGAGGCATCTGGGGTCTCGAAGTGGGGTACTGTCTGATGATCGGCGGAGCGAAGGAAGCGTTTGCGCGGAATGAATCCATCTTTCGCACGCTGGCTCCTAAGGATGGTTACGCGCATGTCGGCGGCCCGGGAATGGGCCACTTCACGAAAATGGTTCACAACGGCATCGAGTATGGAATGATGCAAGCGTATGCCGAAGGATTTGAAATCCTGCGCGCAGCCAATCCGGATTTGGACTTGCAGCAGATCACTCACTTGTGGAATCAGGGCAGCGTTGTCCGTTCGTGGCTGCTGGAGCTTGCGGAGCGCGCCTTCGCCGCAGATCCCGATCTTTCCGCAATTCAAGGATTCGTCCAGGACTCCGGCGAAGGCCGCTGGACGGTTCAAGCGGCGATGGAGCACGATGTGCCCGCGCCGATCATCACCGAAGCGCTTTTCACGCGGTTTCGCTCGCGTCAGCAGGACTCTTTCCAGGCAAAGGTTCTGGCTGCGCTGCGGGCGCAGTTCGGCGGACATGCGGTGAAACCCGCGGTGACGGCAAGCGCCGCCAAAAAATCCTAAGGAGCCGGCCGTGGCTACGCCATCCAGCGAAACAGTTAGGATGAACTCGGTGCAGCGCAGCGCGGTCCAAACGGCGGAGCCTTGCGCGATCATTCTCTTCGGGGCGTCGGGCGATTTGGCGCGGAGAAAAGTGGTGCCCGCGCTTTACGATATCGCCGCGCATGAGGCGCTGGCCGAGCGCTATGCAATCGTCGGATTCGCTCGCACCCCGATGACCGATGATGCGTTCCGGACCGGCGCAGGAGTCGCGGCGCGCTCGATTTCCGAAGTCGGGCCGATTGACGACGCAAAGTGGAGCGCGTTTGCCAAGTGCCTTGCCTATGTTGCAGGCGATTACGATGAAGCCGATGCGTACAAGAAGTTGGCGGCGCGCCTGGACGAACTGGACCGTACGCAGAGTTTGCACGGCAATCGCCTCTTTTATCTGGCAACGCCGCCCGAAGTCTATCCGCACATCGTTGAACAACTGGGTCGCGCGGGGCTTGCGCGGCCGCGAAGCGCGAATTCCTGGGTGCGCATCGTCATCGAGAAGCCGTTCGGAAGAGACCTGGCATCGGCGCGAAAGCTGAACCAGCAGGTTCTCGAAGTCTTCGAGGAGTCGCAGGTCTATCGCATTGACCATTACCTCGGCAAAGACACCGTCCAGAACCTCCTTGTTCTGCGGTTTGGCAACGGCATTTTCGAGCCGCTGTGGAACCGCAACTATGTGGATCACGTGCAAATCACCGCCGCGGAAAGTCTGGGGGTCGAGCGGCGCGCCACGTTTTACGAAACCACGGGCGCGTTGCGCGACATGATCCAGAGCCACGTGCTGCAAATCACCTCCCTGGTGGCGCTCGAACCGCCGGCCACCTTCGACGCCACTGCTGTGCGCAATGAAAAAATCAAAGTGCTGCGGTCCATCCGGCCATTCACCGAAGAATCCGTGCGGCACGACGTGGTGCGCGCGCAATATGCAGCCGGGGAAATCGGCGGGAAGCCGCAAGCCGCGTACCGCGAGGAGCCCGGCGTGAGCCCGGTCTCGCAAACGGAGACGTTTGTTGCCGCCAAGCTCGACATTGACAACTGGCGATGGGCCGGCGTGCCGTTTTATCTGCGGACCGGGAAGCACCTGGCGCGGCGCGTGACCGAAGTTGTGATTCAGTTCCGTAGCGCGCCGCACGTCGTCTTCCGCGGGAAGGAAGTGGATGCGAACCGGCTGATTCTGAACATCCAGCCCGATGAAGGCATTTCCATTTCGTTCGGCGCCAAGCTTCCCGGCACGGAGATGAACATTCGCACGGTGACGATGGATTTTTGTTATCGTACGGCGTTCGGCGAAGGCTCTCGCAGCGCCTATGCCACGCTGCTGAGCGACTGCCTGCGCGGCGACGCCACGCTGTTTGACCGCGCCGACAGCGTCGAGGCCGCCTGGTCTCTGGTGGACCCGATTCTCGAGGCGTGGGCCGCCGGCAACCGCGCCGCGGTGATTCCAACGTATCCTGCGGGAAGCTGGGGCCCGCGCGAATCCGACGCGCTATTGGAGACCGATGGACGACGCTGGCACAATCCGTAATATCCTCCCGCGAGAAATTCGACCGGGCGTGCTCGTATGTCCGGACACGGAATCCGTAGCACGGGCGGCGTCGCGGTACTTCGTGGAATGGGCCTGGCAGGCGGTTGCGCGGCACGGGGTTTACCGGGTGGCGTTGTCGGGCGGCTCCACTCCTCGCGCGTTTTACCGCTGTCTGGCAAGCGATGAGTACCGGCTCCAGGTGGATTGGGCCAAGGTGCATTTGTACTGGGGCGATGAACGCGCCGTCCCGCCGGACGATCCCGAAAGCAATTACGGAATGGCGCGCACGGAACTGCTGCTGCGCGTTCCCATTCCTCCGGGAAACGTTCACCGCATGGAGGCGGAGCGGCCGGAGCTTGGCCGGGCCGCCGAGGCTTACGAAGATCTTCTCCGCGACAGCTTTGAACGCGACACCCACGGCCTCCCGCGCTTTGATTTGATTTTGCTGGGCATGGGAAGCGACGGTCATACCGCCTCCATCTTTCCCGGCACACGCAGCATTCGCGGAACTTCGCGCTGGGTCAGCACGCCCTGGGTGCCGCGATTGGCGAAGCGCCGGATGACGCTCACATTGCCGGTGCTGAACGCGGCGCATCGCGTGCTGTTTCTCGTCGCGGGCGCAGAGAAGGCGGAAACGCTGCGCGACGTTCTGGAACGCCCACTCGATCCGCCGCTGCCCGCGCAACTCGTGATCGTGCCGGAAGGGAAACGCACGTTCCTGGTGGACGAAGCGGCAGCGGCGCTCCTGCGGCCCGCGACTGGAACGGCCGCCGATACCTCCGGAGATCCGCAAAGTTCCTCCGGCGCGAGCGCGCCCCGCAAGCCAAGAGACGCCTGATGATTCTGGCCGGCGACGTCGGGGGAACGAAGTGCAACCTCGCCCTGTTTACCGCGCAAAATGGCCGCCTGCGCGCCGTCTTCGAGCAGCGCTTTGCGAGCAAGGACTATCCGCGGTTCGATGACGTTGTCGTTGACTTCGTTCGCCAGACCATCGAGCACTGCGCTTCTGACAAGATCGTTGCGGCGGGCTTCGGCGTGGCCGGCCCGGTGATTGGCAACCGCGTCAAAGCAACAAACCTGCCGTGGATTGTGGACGCGCAATCCCTCGCGAAAGAAATCGGGATCGCGCGCGTCATTCTGCTGAACGATCTGGCGGCGACGGCGCACAGCCTGGCGCATCTGGAAGCGGCCGACCGATTCATTCTCAATGAAGGGATTGCGCAGCCTGGAGCCAGCCGCGCGCTAATCGCGGCGGGAACCGGACTCGGCGAATCCATTTTGTTCTGGGATGGCAGGCGATACTTGGTGCTGCCCACCGAGGGCGGGCATGCGGATTTCGCGCCGCGCACCGATCGCGAAATCGAGTTCCTGCGCTTCATGAAGAAGCGCGCGCGCAACGTGAGCTGGGAGCTGATTCTTTCCGGACGCGGATTTGCCAGCTTGCATGAGTTCGTGAACCCCGCGGTGAAGCACCCGTCGTTCGAGACACCCGAAGTGGATCCGGCGCCGGAAATCACCCATAACGCGCTGACGGGTTCGTGCGCAGTATGCGTCGAAACCGTGGAGTTGTGGATCGGGATGTACGGCGCGGAGGCGGGAAACCTTGCGCTCAAATCGCTGTCGCTTGCGGGCATGTATGTCGCCGGCGGAATCGCCGTGAAGATTCTGCCCAAGCTGAAGGACGGCGCGTTCTTGGAAGCGTTCTGCGACAAAGAGAAGTTCCGGCCCGTACTTGAGCGGATTCCGATTACAGTTGTGCTGAATGAGAAGGCGCCCCTACTTGGCGCGGCGTACGAAGCGCTGGCCGGCGTCCAGCAGGGCGCACGGAATGTACGGGCTCGCTAGTCACGATGCCCGCATGGGGGCCATCTCCGCGGGCATCGTGATCCAGCGCAGGAAGAAAGTAGCGGCTCAGGAGGAGTTATTGACTGGGGGATTCCACAACGACGTGAAGAGCAACGTTCTTGCCGTTCTCGGGCCGGTACTCAACCGTGGCGTTGGCCCCCACTTCCAACTTGCCCTCAATCTTTGTGCTGCCGTTGGTGACAAACGAAATCGTTTCGGGATCGCTCCCCTTCGTGACTTCTAACGAAAAGGAGTTGCCGGAAACCGATTTCACCTTGCCGGAAGCGGATTGAGCTTGCGCCGACTGTTGAGAATGAATGGTGGCCAAGTGACTCACCGACATCGCCCATCCGGAAGCGCCGGCAAGAGCCAGAGCCAGAACGAGCGCAAAAAGTTTCGTCCGAACCTGCATAGCATCTCCCTACAGATTTATTAGGCTGAGATATCTTTAACCTGGGCAAACGCGATTCCATACCCTGAACAAATTTCAGGAAAATGATAAGAGTCGCAAGATCAATCAGATGCGCCTTGCGCGGCTCTTGCTCACATCGGGGGAGGCCGGTACTGGTCCTTAGAAATTTTTCCAGGTTAGTAAGGGCGGCGAAGTTTCTCTGGAAGGGCTGGTGAGTGCTGCCTAGGGTTTCGCGCGCGACCTCGGGTCAATGGCCAAGCGCTTCTGCGACGGCGCCCGCCACGCGCTCAATCTGGTCCGTCCGCAATTCCGCATACATCGGCAGCGACAGAACCTCCTCCGCGGCGCGCTCGGCGGCGGGGAAATCGCCGCGGTTGTAGCCCAGCGAAGCGTAGACCGGCTGGAGGTGAAGCGGCACAGGGTAGTAAACCGTGCTGCCAATCTGCCGCCTAGCCAGGAACTTCTGGACATGGTCGCGCCGCGGCACGCGAATCGTGTATTGATGATAGACGTGCGTCAGACCCGCCGGCGCAGTGGGGATTACCACACCGGGTATCGCGCCCAGCAGCCGGCTGTATTCCGCCGCGTGGCGCTGCCGCGCTTTTTGCCACTCCTCCAAATGGCGCAGCTTTACGCGCAGCACGGCTGCCTGAATTTCATCCAGCCGGCTGTTCCAGCCCTGTTCCGTGCTGACGTATCCTCCGGTCTGCCCGTGATGCCGCTGGAGGCGCAACCGCGCAGCCAGTTCTTCCGAATTGGTCACGATCATTCCCGCATCGCCGTACGCGCCCAGGTTCTTTGTGGGATAAAAACTCACGCACCCCAGGTCGCCCATCGAGCCCGCCGATCGCCCTTTGTACTTCGCGCCGATGGCCTGCGCGCTATCTTCAATCACGCGCACATTCTTCCCGCGCGCGATTTCGAGAATAGCGTCCATGTCGGCCGGAAGCCCGTACAAGTGCACGGCAAGGATGGCCTTTGTCTTCGCGGTGATTTTCGCCCTGAGTTGTCCGGGGTCGAGGTTGTACGTTGCCGGATCAATATCCACGAACACGGGCCGCGCGCCCAGCGCCGAGGCCGCGCCCGTTGTCGCGATGAATGTAAACGCCGGCGCAATCACTTCGTCGCCCGGGCCAACACCGCAAGCCTGCAGCGAGAGCAGCAGGGCGTCGGTTCCGGACGCAACCCCGACTCCCAATCGCGTCCCGCACACGCGCGCAATTTCCTGCTCGAGCGCGGCCCCTTGTGGCCCCAGGATGAATTGCTGCAACGCGAGCACTCCTTCGATCGCCGCGCGGATCTCCGCTTCAATCGCAACGAATTGTGCTTTCAGGTCGAGCTGCGGGATGGGTTTGAACTCTCGGCTGGTCATGGGTGTGCCGGTCATTGGAGTCCGAAGATAACTTCGCCCGGCAGAGCGGATTCCCGCCGCAGCCGGGCGAATCAGAATTGCCCTTGCTTACTTCTTTTCGGTGTTGGGCTCGTCCTTCTTGTGCAGCCCGGTGCAGACCGAAATAGCAGTTGTCGGGTCCACGGCGCTGGTGTCGAATTCCACGTGTTGAATGATCCCTTGTTTGTCCACGACAATTGTCGTGCGCCTTGCCCACTCGTACTTCTCGTTCTGCACGTCTTTGGCTTGCACGATGCCATAGGCCTTGAGCACTTTCTTGTTCATGTCGCTCAGCAGTGGAAAGGTTACGCCGATTTTATTCGCGAACGCCGCATTTGCCGCGGGGCTGTCAATGCTGATGCCAAGAACTTCGGTGTCCGAGGTGTCTATCTTTCCTTTGGCGATACCATCCTGGTATGCCTGAAGCTCCTTCGTTCAACCGCCGGTGAAGGCCAGGACGTAGAACGCCAGAATTACGTTTTTCTTCCCGCGATAATCGCTCAGCTTCACGGGTTTCCACTCGTTGCTTAGGAGCGTGAAGTCTGGAGCTACATCGCCGACTTTTAGATTTGTTTGCGCGATTTTCTCCTGTGCCGGAGCCGGCGAAAGCGGTGCCAGCGCCGAAACGAAAAGGACCAGCGCCAGAAGATAGGCTTGTTTCATGATTGCTCTCCTCAAGAGATTCCCCTGCAGTGCCGCGACGCAT
>DASWCG010000315.1:0-25866 GCA_036390175.1 Candidatus Acidiferrales bacterium
TCTCTGAGCACGCTGTGGTACCACGATCACCGCATTGACCACACCGCCGAAAACACGTACAAGGGCCTGGAAGGCTTCCATCTGCTGTTCAACCAGTTTGACACGGGAAATGAGACGACCGGCTTCCATCTGCCCAGCTACCCGCAATTCGACATCCCTATCCTGTTGGCTGACAAGTTGCTGGATCCGACCACAGGCCTGATCTGCTTCGACACGTTCAATTTCAAGGGGTTGATCGGTGACGTGCAGTTGGCTAACGGCGTTGTCCAGCCGTTCTTCAACGTCAATCAGCGGCGCTACCGCTTCCGCGTGCTGGATGGCGGGCCGTCACGTTTCTACGAGCTATTCCTCACCGACCCTCTCAGTCCCAGCACGGTGATACCTTTCTGGGTCATCGCTGATGACGGCAACCTCCTGCCCACACCCTTGCAGGTCACCAGTTTCCGGATTGGCGTGGCGGAGCGTTACGACATCATCATTGACTTCAACCAAGTCAAGAGCCTCATCGGGAGCCACACCGCCGTCCGACTGGAGAACCGCCTGGAGCAGGACGATGGGCAAGGGCCAACCTGCAACATCTTCGCTGCGGGCCAAGGCATCTCTTGTGTGGAGTTCAGGATTGGAGCCAGAGTGGCGGACAACAGTGTTGATCCGGCGACCCACCCGTCGTTCTACCAACTGCCCAGCATTATCTCGCCGCGGATCACGCGGAACTTCGTGTTCGACCGCGATAACGGGCAATGGGTCATCAACAACAAGTTTGCCGACTGCAACCCCGCGGACGGCACCAACACCTTCCGCTTTACGGTGGAGCAGAACACTGCCGAAAACTGGGTGCTGATTAACCCCCGCAACGATTGGCAGCACCCCATCCACATCCATCTGGAAGAGCACCGCATCCTGAGCAGAAGTAACAATGGAGGCCGTTACTCGAGCACAAGCGGGGTTACCTCTAGCACCAGCTCCAACTGCCCATTTGGCGGCGGTGGCGCGGGAATCAGCTCTCAGTTCCCTGGGGTGCCCAACGTGGAGGTTGCGCGGAAGGACGTCACTCGACTCCAGTTCAACGAGAACGACACGTTGTTCTTCCGCTTCCGGGACTTCCAGGGGGACTGGCCCATGCACTGCCACAACACAGTCCACGAGGACCACGCCATGCTGCTGCTCTTTAAGGTCTTACCCGGCGTGATTGACAACAACCAGAATCCATGAGTCAGCCGTCATTGGGAAAGGCGAAGCACAATACAAGAAGGGAGAGCCAAGATCATGGAAAAGACGACAAGAAGAAAGCTGCTGGCGGCTGGGGTAACTACTGTGGCGGCGGGGGCAACTGCTGGTTTGCTGGGCCAGGATGAACCGGCGAAAAAGCCCCCGTACAACTTCCAGAACATTTCGCCGCGGGAGCTAATCCGCCGGCGCCACTTACCCAACGTCGAGTTGATCACCCAAGACGGGAAGAAGGTCCACTTCTACGACGATCTGATCAAGGACAAGAGGGTGGTTATCCAGTTCATGTTCACGCGCTGCGAGAAAATCTGCCCGGTCATTACCGACCACCTCGTGAAAGTGAAGAGGATCTTGCCTGACCGCATCGGTCACGACATTTTCTTCTATTCCATCACCTTGAGCCCCGAGGAGGACTCTCCCCGGGAGCTCAAGGCCTATGCCAAGGCCCATGGTGCACACTGGACGTTCTTAACTGGCAAGCCGGACGACATTTTATTTCTGCGCCAGTCGCTCGGCTTTACTTACAACAATCCAAAAGAAGACGCCGACCGGAACAACCATAGCGGTATGCTGTTGGTTGCCGATGAACCTGTAACCCGCTGGGCATCGTGTGAGGGTGGGGCCAAGCCGGAATGGATCGCCACCGTCATCCGGACCGAGGCGGACGCCCCCTTCATAGGATCTGTGAACGGAATAAGGGAGTCCGATCCGGCTGTCCATATTAGATAAAAGTGCTTTCAGCACATCCCTCGGGATACAATCGGGCGCCTGAGGTCCCCCTCGGGCGTTCCGTTTTTTAGGGCCAATGCGGTTGGGGGATCGGATCTACGGGGATAGATGTAGGGCAGAAATGCCTCCACAAGACTTGGCGGATTTCGATCCTCCCTGCACTTCTATGCATTGGGCTACCTTTGAGTTCAATTACAGGCTCGATGTCCATAGGTTGATGCCTCATATAGCGGCTATGGAAGCCTACAATGAGGCTGCCTTTACTCGAGTGCTCCCGCTCTGGTGGCGGGAGCAATCTGGCGAACTCAACCCCATTGGTACTGAGGACAACCCGTTATCGCAGCCGGAACTCTCTCGACCGCTCGGTCTTCTGTCTAGAATAGAAAAGCAACAGTTGCGGATCAGAAGGGTGAGCCAGGCCCGAGCTTGGGTAAGAGAGCGTTTTGTCCCCGGCAGTGCCCCGCTTTCACTAGAGGACATTCTCACCATGCACCGGATGCTCACCGCAGGCTACGCCAGCGCTGGCATTCTGAGAACTACCCCTGTTGAGGTAGGAAGACGGGGGGTGGGCGGCATTCACCAGGGAGCACCGCCGGAAGAGCTGCCGCGTCTGCTGGATCAGTACATTCAGTTTGTGAACGGCAAGGAGCCACTCAGTCGCCATCCAGTGATCCACGCGTTGTCGGCCCACTTTTTCTTTGTCGCACTGCATCCGTTTGCAGATGGAAACGGGAGAGTGTCCCGGCTGCTCCAGGCGGCAATTCTTTTCCAGCACGGATACAATGTGCCCGGTGGTTACGCACTCTCAAACTATTTCTACGAGAATAGAGACAAGTATGAAACCCTTCTTTACCAATGTTTGCAGCGTTGTCCATTCGATCTAACGCCGTTTGTTGCTTTCGGCATGAAAGGCTTGCTCATCGAGCTGCAAGCCATCAACAGCTTCCTCAAGACGAGATTGCATCGCACTGTTAGGAGGACAAAGGCAAATCGCGGGTCCCAGATAAAAGAGGATCAGACTCCTCCTCCCGCCAGCAATAAACCCATTTGAGTCAGCGGAAACTGGCGCCAGGTCAAACAAGCGGCGCAACTGCAAGTGTGCGTACGGCAGGGAAACGGGCAAGGCAGGCCGGGCTCCTATCAAGTAATCCATTCCGCGTGCCGTGCCCCGGGGCTGCACGAAAGCCGCATGAATTTGACGCTCCTGCGGCGCTCTGCTACAGTTTGTTTTCCGCGCGGTTGAGGCTCGCGTTTGGCCGTCCCCCCAGAAAGGGAAATCTTCAGGAGGCCCCATGGCTACGGCGGTGATGCCCAGAGTGTACAAGAATTTTATCAATGGGGAGTGGGTGGAAGCCCGCGGCGGGAAAGCGTTTGAAAACCGCAATCCCGCAAACACCGACGAGTTGGTTGGGATCTTCCCCGCCTCCACGTCCGAAGACGTCAACCTCGCCGTGGACGCCGCGAAAGACGCTTATAAGACCTGGCGGCTGGTGCCCGCCCCCAAACGGGCGGAAATATTGTTTCGCGCCGCGGAGCTTCTGGTCCGGCGAAAAGAAGAATTGGCGCGCGACATGACGCGCGAAATGGGAAAGGTGCTGACGGAGACCCGCGGCGACGTTCAGGAAGCCATTGACATGACCTATTACATGGCCGGCGAAGGCCGCCGGCTGTTCGGCCAGACCACTCCTTCGGAGCTGCTCAATAAATTTGCGATGAGCGTGCGGCAATCCACCGGGGTCTGCGGGCTGATTACGCCGTGGAATTTTCCGATGGCCATTCCCTCGTGGAAAATGATGCCCGCTTTGATCTGCGGAAATACGGTGGTCATCAAGCCGGCGGGAGACACGCCGCTCTCGGTCTATAACCTGGTGCAGATTCTGGCCGAAGCGGGTTTGCCCCGCGGCGTGGTGAACGTCGTCTCGGGTGCGGGATCCTTCGTCGGAGAGCCGCTGGTAAACCACCCGGATGTTCCGGTCATCAGCTTCACCGGCTCAACGGAAGTAGGCCGGCAGGTCGCGGTAGGCTGCGCGCCGATGTTCAAGCACTGCAGTCTGGAAATGGGCGGTAAGAACATCATCATCGTGATGGACGATGCCAACCTGGATCTCGCTGTGGACGGCGCCATCTGGGGCGGGTTCGGCACTACCGGCCAGCGCTGCACGGCCGCGAGCCGCATTGCCGTGCACAACAAAGTCTACGGCGAGTTCCTCGACCGCTTCGTGGCACGCGCCAAGCGATTGAAGGTCGGCAATGGGCTGGACGCGGCCACGGAAATGGGGCCTGCCATCAACGAGACGCAGCTCAAGCAGGTGATGAGCTACATCGAGATCGGCAAGCAGGAGGGCGCCAAGCTGCTGACCGGCGGACATCGCCTGGACACCGGCGCTTGCGCGCGCGGCTGGTTTCTCGAGCCCACCGTGTTTGGGGATTGCAGTCCCAGGATGCGCATCGCTCAAGAGGAGATTTTCGGGCCGGTTGTTTCGGTCCTTCCTGCGGACAGCCTGGAGCAGGCTCTTGATATCGCCAACGGCGTCGTCTATGGTCTTTCCGCTTCGATCTACACGCGCGACATCAACAAGGCCTTTCACGCCGCTCGCGATATCTACACCGGCATCGTGTACATCAATGCCCCCACCATCGGCGCAGAAACCCATCTGCCCTTTGGGGGAACCAAGCAGACCGGAAACGGCCACCGCGAAGCAGCCATCGCCGCAATTGATTTCTTTTCGGAGTGGAAGACCATCTACATTGATTATTCCGACCGCCTGCAGCGCGCCCAGATTGACACAGCCTCGTTCGGGAAAGTTGCCAACTAGACGCACTCCACGTTGACGCTGTCTCGCGCTCCGCATACAATAAAAATGGGAGTCTGCAATCGAATGCTCCGAAACAGAGCCATTCACGAGCGCCGCACCCAGCAGGTCCTGGCCGATGTGGTGCGCACGTACATCGAAACCGGCGAGCCGGTGGCGTCGCGCACGATTGCCAAGCGCCACGAGGAATCGCTGAGCCCGGCGACCATCCGCAATATCATGGCCGACCTGGAGGAGGAAGGCTTTCTCTATCAGCAGCATACCTCCGCCGGGCGCGTGCCTACGGCCGCGGCCTACCGCTTCTTCGCCCAGCAGGTCGCGGCGCAGGCCACGTTGAGCGCACAGGACCGCGAATGGATCCGGCGCGAGATGAAGGCGGCGGCCACACCCGAAGAAGCCACGGAGCGCGCGGGGCATGTTTTGGCGTCGGTTTCGCATGGGTTGGGAATCATCGTTTCTCCGCCGCTGGGGAAGACCGTGCTCGAGCACTTGCGGTTCTTGCTCCTTCCCGACGGCCGAGTGGTGGTCGTGCTGATCTCTCCCGGCGGGGCCACGCGCGACAAAATCCTCCGTCCGGAACGCGATTTCACGCAGGCGGATCTCGACCGCACCGCCGAATACCTGAACACCCATTACGCTCGCTGGACGCTGGAGGCCATTCGCGGTGATCTGATGACCAAGCTGGCGCAGGAGCGCGAGCGCTACGAGAAGATCGCCGGCGACGCCCTGGCTCTTTGCGATCCATCGTTGCTGGCGGATTCCGCGGCCCAGCAGGTGTACATGGAGGGCGCGGCGCAAATTGCCGCCGCCCCCGAGTTTGCCGACCAGGCGCAACTGCGCGAACTGCTCGCGGCCATTGAAGAAAAGCACCGCCTGGTGGCTTTGCTCAACATCTGCATTGACGCGCCGGAGCCGGTCTACGTGCAAATTGGAATCGATGAGATGTCGGCGGCAGGACAAAACCTCGCTTTGATCAGCGCCGCCTACACGCGCCGCGACCACATGCAGGGTTCGCTCGGCGTTCTCGGCCCGATGCGCATGCAGTATGAGCGCGCCATGACGGCGGTGGCCTACGTGGCGCAACTGTTCGGGGAGACGCTCAACAAAGCGTAATTTTCGATTGCGGAGCTTGCCAAAGTGTTTGAGAAAGACAAGAAGAAGTCGCCCGACCCGAAGATAGAGATAGTGCCGGATGCGGAGGACCCGTCTGCCGGCGAAGCTTCTTCGGCGGACGCGAGCGATGAAGAACTCCGCGAAGTTCTGGACGGGAGGGTAGCCAAGCTCCAGGCGGACCTCAATGAAATGCGCCAGACCATGGTCCGGCGCCAGGCCGACTTTGAAAACGCCCGCAAGCGCATGGAACGGGAACGGGCGGATGATTCGCGGCGCATCACCGCGCATGCCATCGAGCGGTTTCTGCCCGTCCTGGACGCGTTGGAACGCGCCCTGGCTCATAAGGAGCCTGCGTACGAGGAATATCGCAAAGGGTTCGAGCTGATCCAGCGGCAGTTTCTCGATACGCTGAAGCGGCTGGGCGCCGAGCCCATAGATGCGCTGGGAAAGCCGTTTGACCCGCACCTGCATCAAGCCATCGAGCGCGTGGATTCCACCGACCACGAAGACGGCACCGTCCTCGAGGTCTTGCAGCCGGGATACCTGTTCCACGGGAAAGTGCTGCGTCCGGCGACCGTTCGTGTCGCCGTTCATCCCTCCGGCGTATCTTCCGACGAGACTTCTTCATCCAAACTGGTGAACTGAAGGGGCCATGGCACAAGCGACGAAACGCGATCTGTACGAAGTTTTGGGTGTCGGCCGCAATGCCTCTGCCGAAGAGATTAAATCAGCCTATCGCAAGGCGGCGCTGAAGTGGCATCCGGACCGCAACCCGGAGAACAAGCCGCACGCCGAAGAGAGATTCCGCGAAGCAACCGAGGCGTATAGCGTGTTGAGCGACGCGCCGAAGCGCGAGGCCTATGACCGCTTCGGCCACGCGGGGATTTCCGGAGTCGGCTTCGAGGGCGGATTCAACACCAGCATCTTCCAGGATTTTCAGGATATTTTCGGGGATTTCTTCGGATTCGAAGACCTTTTCGGTGGCGGAGGCGCCCGGCGCGGCCGCAACCGCCCGCAGCGCGGCGCCGATCTGCGCTATGACATGACGCTTACCTTCGAAGAGGCCGCCGGCGGCGTCACCACCAAGATCAAAATCCCGCGCCTGGAGTTCTGCGAATTGTGCCACGGAACCGGCGCCAAAGCCGGCACGGGCATCAGTGCCTGCCAGCAGTGCGGCGGGCGCGGGCAGCTCATTTACCAGCAGGGCTTCTTTTCCGTCACGCGCACGTGTCCGCAATGCCAGGGCACCGGACAAGTGATTCGGGAACGCTGCCCGGATTGCCGCGGCCAGGGACGGCTCGAGCGCGAACGCACCATTGATTTGCGCGTTCCTCCCGGTGTGGACACAGGCACGCGGCTTCGCGTCGCCGGGGAAGGCGAGAAAGGACCGAACGACGGTCCGCCGGGCGACCTGTACGTCATTCTCGAGGTCAAGGAGCATTCTTTCTTCGAGCGGCGCGGCTCGGACCTGTTCTGCACGATTCCCATCAGCGTGACGCAGGCGGCGCTGGGGACGGAGATTATGGTTCCTTCGCTGGCCGGCGAAGAGCGCCTCAGAATTCCGGAAGGTACGCAGAGCGGCGCCGTCTTTCGTATCAAGGGCAAAGGGCTGGCGGACCCGCGCGGCGGAGGAAAGGGCGATCTCTTCTATCACGTGCGCGTGATTACGCCCAGCAAACTGACGCGCGAGCAACGCAAGCTCCTCGAACAACTGGGAACAACTCTTCGCGTGGAAAATCGCCCCGCCGAGCGCGGCTCGTCTATCTTCGACAAAGTCAAAGACATCTTCGGTTAAAGAGAACGCCTCGGCATCGCCAAAGTGAGTGGCAAATGAGGTAAACTCCCGCCATGCGCCGCCGCTTCTTTGTTCACCAATTTGACGGAAGCGAAGCCTTCCTGCGCGGCGACACCGCGAATCACCTCATCCGGGTCCTTCGCGCACAACCCGGGCAAGTTTACGAACTCAGTGACGGTGAACGCGTCCAACTTGGCAGGATTGAGCGAATCGGCCGAGGCGCGCTTTCGTTCAAATTGGTGGGAGAAGTTCCCGCAAGCCAACCGCGTCTGTTCACAACCCTTCTTCTGGGCATCGTAAAATTCGACCGGTTTGAGTGGGCCGTCGAGAAGGCAACAGAACTCGGGGTCGCTGAAATTGTCCCTCTCGCTGCGGAGCGCAGCGAGAAAGCTCTCGTTGCCGCGGCCGCCAAGCGAGTGGAGCGGTGGAAGAAGATTGCGCTTGAATCCGCGCAACAGTCACGGCGCCTGAAGGCGCCCATGATCGCGCCGCCGATCAAAGCAGACGAAGCGTTCCCGCTGGCAGACTCAAGCCTCCGATTGCTTCTGTCGGAAGAACGGGCCGCTGCACAGTTGCGAGCTGTCTTAGCAAACAGGGAAGACGAAACGGTCACGCTGGCTATCGGGCCGGAAGGAGGCTGGACCGAGCGGGAACTCGAGCCCGCGCGAAACAGCGGATTTTTGGAAGCGTCGCTGGGCGAAAATATCTTGCGCACCGAAACGGCTGTCGTCGCCGCGCTGGCGATTGTAAATTTTGCGCTCGATGTCCGTGCCATGAGCCAGAACAAAGCAGGCAACTAAAAAGGCGGGCGGGCGGGCGGCATCTTAGATTATGGAGGCGCGGGAGCAACATTTGCACACACCGGTTGGAAGCGGAATTGTCGGGCGGGCGGTGCGCGTGGTATAAAGGAACCGGATTAAAAACACATGGAGCCGACCGGCGAACTGAATCCGTCTCCAGAGCAGCGGGCAGCGCCGCCCGCCGCGGGTGCTCCGGCATTTTCTCTTCCGCGGGAATTAAAATCCTGGGCGCGCGACTTGTTTTTGGCCCTCGGCCTGGCCATGGTCATCATCATTTTCCTCTATCAGCCCGTCAAGGTCGAAGGCACAAGCATGGCGCCGCTGCTCTCCGACCAGGAACGCATTTTCATCAACAAGTTTGTGTATCGCTTCGAGCCCATCGAGCGCGGAGACGTGGTCGTCTTCTGGTATCCGCTGGACCGGTCGAAATCGTTCATCAAGCGCGTGATCGGGCTGCCGGGCGAGTTCATCGAGGTCCGCCAGGGGCGCGTGCTGGTCAACGGCAAGCGGCTGATGGAGCCTTACGTCCCGCCGCAATTCGCCGATTCGGGCAGCTACGGCCCGATCACCGTCCCTGTGGACGAATACTTCGTGATGGGCGATCATCGCATCAGCTCGAATGACTCGCGCATGTTCGGCCCGGTGGAAAACAAGTACATCTACGGCAAGGCGGTGTTTGCCTACTGGCCCGTGGACCATTTTGGCTCGATCTCGCCGCCCAGCGAGCATGTCCCATGAATCCCTGTGGAGGTCACGCTGACCGAACCATCCGCACGTCCCGCGATCCTCGCGCTCGAAGACGGGCGCGTCTTTAACGGGCGGGCCGCAGGCGCTGCGACGCGCCGCGGCGGAGAAGTCGTTTTCAACACCAGCCTCACCGGCTACCAGGAAGTTTTCACCGATCCCAGTTACGCCGGGCAGATTGTCTGCCTCACCTACCCGCACATCGGCAACGTCGGCGCCAATGTCGATGACCAGGAATCGGCCCATCCGTATATCGAAGGGCTGGTGGTGCGCGAATTTTCGGCCCTGGCATCCAATTGGCGCTCCACGGAGACCACGCAGATTTATCTGACGCGCCACAACGTGCCGGTCATCTGGGACCTGGACACGCGCGCGCTGGTCATGCACATCCGCAAGGTGGGGGCGCTGCGCGGCGTGCTTTCCACAGACGGCACGCCGGCCGAGCAACTCATTTTCGAAGCGCAGGCGCTTCCTTCGATGACCGGGCAGGAGCTCGCCGGGAAGGTCTCCTGCGACAAATCGTACGATTGGAAGGATGGCTCGATCGAGTTGGCCGCATCAGCCTGGGGAGAGCAGGCCGGGGAGGCAGAAGCGGCGAAGGAAAAGCGGCGGTTTCGCGTGGCCGCCTATGATTTCGGCATCAAGCAGAATATTTTGCGCCTCTTGGTGGACCATCACTGCGATGTGACGGTCGTTCCGGCGAAGACTTCGGCCGAAGATGTGCTGCGCTTGAAGCCCGACGGTGTGTTTCTCTCCAACGGCCCGGGCGACCCCGAGCCGGTGACCTATGCCGTCGAAGCAATCCGCAAGCTGCTGGGCCGCGTGCCGATTTTCGGGATTTGCCTGGGGCACCAGCTTTGCGGGCTGGCCCTCGGCGGAAAAACCTACAAACTGAAGTTCGGCCACCACGGCTCGAACCATCCGGTGAAGAACTTGCTGACCGGCAGCGTGGAAATCACGGCGCAGAATCACGGCTTCGTGGTGGACCCGGAATCGCTTCCTTCGAAAGACGTCGAAATCACGCACGTCAACTTGAACGATCGCACCAACGAGGGCATGCGCCACCGTTCGCTGCCGCTCTTCAGCGTGCAATATCATCCGGAGGCTTCGCCCGGGCCGCATGATTCGCGCTACTTGTTCGGCCAGTTCCTTTCATTGATGAGAGATGGAAAGTTCTCGAGCGCCCCACGGCGAGGACAGCAACATCGCTAGAGCGGTCTTGAAAGTGGCGAGTAGGCATGCCTAAGCGCAAAGACATCAAGAAGATTCTGATTATCGGCTCCGGGCCGATCATCATCGGCCAGGCGTGCGAGTTCGACTATTCGGGCACGCAGGCGTGCAAGGCGCTGCGCGCCGAGGGCTACAAAATCATCCTGGTGAATTCCAACCCCGCCACGATCATGACCGACCCGGAGTTCGCCGACCGCACCTACATCGAGCCCCTCACCAAAGCCTATCTGGAAGAAATTATCAAACTCGAACGGCCGGACGCGCTCTTGCCCACCGTCGGCGGGCAGACGGGATTGAATCTCGCCGTCGAGCTGGCCGAGGCCGGCGTTCTGGAAAAGTACGGCGTCGAGATGATTGGCGCGTCGCTGCGCGCCATCAAAGTCGCCGAAGACCGGCTGTGGTTCAAGGACGCCTGCCGCAAAGTGGGTCTCGACGTGCCCGCTTCGGCGCTGGTGAACAACGCGCAGGACGCCATGCGCCTGGGCGACCAGTTGGGCTATCCGGTGGTGATTCGCCCGTCGTTCACCCTGGGAGGCTCCGGCGGCTCGATTGCTTATAACCGCGAAGAATTTGCGGAAGCCATTTCGGCCGCGCTCGACACCAGCCCGGTGCACGAGGCGCTGGTGGAGGAGTCCCTCCTCGGCTGGAAAGAATTCGAGCTGGAGGTGATGCGCGACTTCCGCGACAACTTCGTGGTCATCTGCTCGATTGAAAATTTCGACCCCATGGGCGTGCACACCGGCGACTCCATCACCGTCGCTCCGGCGCAGACGCTGACCGACAAGGAATACCAGCGCATGCGCGACGCCGCGGCCGCCGTCATCCGGGAAGTGGGGGTGGAAACGGGAGGATCGAATATTCAATTTGCAATTCACCCGGAGACCGGACGCATGGTGGTGATCGAGATGAACCCGCGCGTGTCGCGCAGCTCGGCGCTGGCCAGCAAAGCGACGGGGTTCCCCATCGCCAAGATCGCCGCGCGGCTCGCCGTGGGGATGACCCTCGACGAAATTCCCAACGACATCACGCGGAAAACGCCGGCGTCGTTCGAGCCGACCATTGATTACGTGGTGGTGAAAATCCCCAAGTGGCAATTCGAAAAGTTTCCGGGGTCGGACCCCACGCTCGGAACGCAGATGAAGTCCGTCGGGGAAGTGATGGCCATCGGCCGCACTTTCAAAGAGGCGCTGCAGAAGGGAATCCGCTCCCTCGAGCCCCACACGCAATGGCGCGCGCCGGTGGATACCCCGGCCTCGCTCCTGCGCGAGAAACTGGCGGCGGCCCGGCCGGACCGCGTCCACTGGCTGTTGGTTGCGCTCGCGCGCGGTCTCCCTCCCGCCGAAGTGTGCGAATTGACAAAAATCGACCCCTGGTTTGTCCGGCAGCTCGAAGAGATCGTCGCCGTGAACCGGCGCGTCGCTGGCGTCACCGTGCAGACCGCCTCCCGCGAACTGCTGCGCGAAGCGAAACGCCAGGGCGCCGCGGACGAGCAGCTCGCGGCGATTTGGAAGACCACCCCCGCAACGGTCCGGCTGCAACGGGCCCGCTGGGGCATCGCGCCCGTCTTCAAGCGCGTGGACACTTGCGCGGCGGAGTTCGAGTCGTTCACGCCGTATCTTTACTCGACGTACGAGGAAGAAGACGAAGCGGACCCGCAGGCGCGCCCGAAGATTGTCATTCTGGGCAGCGGGCCGAACCGCATCGGCCAAGGAATCGAATTCGATTACTGCTGCTGCCATGCTTCCTTCGCGCTGCGGGAAGACGGCTACGAAACGGTGATGATCAATTGCAATCCGGAAACGGTTTCGACCGACTACGACACTTCCGACCGGCTCTACTTCGAGCCGCTGACCCTCGAAGACGTCCTGGCTGTCGTGGAGCGCGAAAAGCCCCAAGGCGTGGTGGTGCAATTCGGCGGGCAGACGCCGCTGAATCTCGCGCTCGAGCTGAAGCGCAACGGCGTGCCCATCATCGGGACCGCTCCCGAATCCATTGATCTTGCCGAAGACCGCAGAAGGTTTGGCCGGTTGCTCGAAGAGCTGGGCATTCCGCAGCCGCGGAATTCGACGGCGCTGATCCCCGAAGAAGCCGCGCGCGTGGCGCGCGAAATTGGTCTGCCGGTGCTGGTCCGCCCGAGTTATGTGCTCGGCGGGCGCGCCATGGTGATCGCCTACGACGTGAACACCGTGCAGGAATATGTCGCGCAGGCCGCTCTGATGGGCCCTGCCCGGCCCGTCTTGATTGATCAGTTCCTGGAAGAGGCTACGGAAGTGGACGTGGACGCCCTGGCCGACGGCACCGACGTGGTGATCGGCGGCATTATGGAGCACATCGAAGAGGCCGGCGTGCACTCGGGCGATTCCTCCTGCGTATTGCCACCGGTAAGCCTTTCCCCATCGGTCTTGGCGCGCATCCGCGACTACACCAAGCGTCTGGCTCTGGCGCTGCGCGTGGTCGGCTTGATGAACGTGCAGTACGCCATCCAACGCGACACCGTCTACGTGCTGGAAGTGAACCCGCGGGCGTCGCGCACGGTCCCCTACGTCAGCAAGGCCACGGGTGTCGCGCTGGCGAAGATTGCGGCACGGCTGATGACCGGCAAGAAGCTCGCCGAGATGCCGCTGCCGGCCGTAGAAGTGGACGGAGTGGGGGAGATTGCCGTGCGGGAATATCACGCGGTGAAGTCGCCGGTCTTCCCGTTCAATAAATTCCGCGGCGTGGACACCATTCTCGGCCCGGAGATGCGCTCCACCGGCGAGGTGATGGGAATCTCGCCGGACTTCGGCCAGGCCTTCGCCAAGGCGCAGGTTGCCGCGGGGCAGAAATTGCCGCGCCAGGGGACTCTGTTCCTCAGCGTGAACGACGGCGACAAGCGCCACGTCGCGCAGCTCGGCAAAGAGCTGGCCTCGCTCGGCTTCAAGCTGCTGGCCACCCGCGGGACCAGCGCCGCGCTTAAGGCCGCCGGGGTCGACGCGGAAGCGGTTTACAAAGTCAACGAGGGCCGGCCCAACATCGTGGACCTGGTAAAGACCGGCAAGGTGGACCTGATCATCAACACGCCGCTCGGCCGGGAATCGTTCTACGATGAAAAATCCATTCGCCGCGCCGCTATTCGCTACAATATTCCTTGCATTACCACGCTCTCGGCCGCGCATGCCGCGGCTCGCGGGATCCGCGCCATGTTGGAGCACGGCTGCGAGGTCGCTGCGCTGCAGGATTTGCATCGCAATCCCGCGGCGGCGAAGCGTCAATCCACTTCTTCGGGCTGAAACATGGACTTCCACGGCATCTTTCCGCCGCTCACCACGCCGTTCGCCGCAGACGGCTCGCTGGCGCTTGATCGTCTGCGCGAAAACGTCGGCCGGTACAATGCCACGCGCCTCGCCGGCTACGCCGTCGCCGGTTCCACCGGCGAAGCGGTGCTGCTCTCGCGCGACGAAATCGAGCGCGTTTGGGACGCCGTCCGCGAAGCCGCGGCGCCCGGGAAAATTCTGATCGCCGGCACCGGCGCGGAATCCACGGCGGAGACCATCGAGCGCACCAACCGCGCGGCGGACTTGGGTTACCAGGCGGCTCTGGTCAAGACGCCGCACTATTTCAAGACGGCGCTCACTCCCGAAGTTCTGATCGAGCATTTTGAGCGCGTGGCCGACGCTGCCCGCATTCCCGTTTTGCTGTACTCGGTTCCGCAATTCACCGGCGTGGCGCTGGAGGCCCCGGCAGTCGCGCGCCTCGCCGCGCATCCCAATATCATCGGCATCAAAGAAAGCTCCGGCAATGTGCAGCGCGTGGGCGAGATTATTCAGGCCGCCCCACCCGGTTTTCAGACTCTGGTGGGCTCGGCGGGCACGTTCTATCCCTCGCTCGCTGTCGGAGCCATCGGCGGAATCCTCGGGCTGGCGTGTGTGCTGCCGGAATTGTGCATCGAGCTTTACGAACTTGCGCGGGCGGGCGAATCCGCTCGCGCGCTGGCCTTGCAGCAGCGCCTCATGCCGGCCTCGAAAAAGATTGTCAGCGAAGGCGGAGTCGCCGGAACCAAATACGCGATGGATGCCCGCGGATATTTCGGCGGCCTCCCGCGGCGCCCGCTGCTTCCGCCGAGCGAGCCGCAGAAAAAGGAAATCGCCGCGGTCCTCGCGCCCCTGACGGAAATGACAGGCATGCCGGCGCGCATGGCCCGTTCCTGATCGTGCGCTGTTACTTCCAATATCCGCGCGCGTCTAATCATTGAGCCCGTGAGCCCACAATGACCTGTTCGATTGTGGTGCGCCCCATGTATCATGGTGAGTCTGATGAAGTGTAAATGTCTCCCGGCGAATGCTGTTCCGCACGTGACTCCCTTCTACGCCGCCTACCTCGAAGATTTCCCCCGCGTGTCCCAGTTCTTCCGCCATCCTCCCTCGGTCGAAGGCATCCGGGCGGCCGCGCGCGAAGTGGCCCTCCGCGACGATGCTCGCCGAAGCTTGGTGGAGGTCTTGCGCGAGCAGAACCGCCGTTTCGGCAGCGGCCCAGCCGTTTTTCAGAATATTGACCGCCTGGCGGGCGGCGCCGCGGCCATCGTCACCGGACAGCAAGTGGGACTGTTCACCGGGCCGAGTTACACGATTTACAAAGCGCTGGCGGCGTTGCGCGTCGCGGAGGAAATCACCGCCGGAGGTTTGCCGGTCGTCCCGGTTTTCTCGCTGGCCACCGAAGACCACGACCTTGCCGAAGTGAACCATTGCTTCTGGTCCGCGCGCGAAGGTCTGCGGCGCTTGGAGCTGCCGCTTCCCGGTGCGGAGAACCGCAGCGTGGGCGCGCTGCACCTCGGTGAGAGTGTCGCGGGTCTGGTCCAGTCCGCCGCGCAAGGCCTCGAAGGGCCCGACGCGGCCTGGGTTGCGGATTTGCTGCGGGAGTGCTATCGCCCCGAAGAAACCCTCGGCAGCGCCTTCGCCAAACTCTTCGCGCGCTTGTTCGCGGATCGCGGCTTGATCCTGCTCGACCCTCTGGACGCGCGGTTGCACCGCCTCGCTGCTCCTCTATTCCGGCGCGCGCTCGAAGAGCACGCCGCGGTGACCGGCGATTTGCTGGCTCGCGGAGAAAAACTGGAGAGCGCCGGGTTTCATTCGCAGGTAAAAGTGACGCCGGACAGCACGCTCTTGTTTGCCAATATCGAAGGCCGGCGTCTTCCCGTGCACGCCAAGGGCGCCGGATTTGCTGTGGGCGCGCGGGAATTTTCACTTCCCCAACTGCTGGAATGGCTCGACCGCGAGCCGGAGTCCTTTTCGCCCAACGTCCTGCTGCGTCCGGTCATGCTGGACGCTCTGCTGCCCACCGCCGCCGCCGTCGCGGGGCCTGCGGAGACCGCTTACCTCGCGCAGAGCGCCGTCGTGTACGAGCGCCTGCGCGAAGCCATCCCGCGCCGCATTCCGGCCATCCTTCCGCGCGTTGCGTTCACGTTAGTGGACGCCAAGTCCGCTTCGCTTTTGGAAAAATACCGGCTCGACGTCGCCGACGTGTGGAAAGGCCGCCAGCATTTGCGCAAGAAAATGGAGCAGGAGTCTTTGCCGGAGTCCTTGATGCGCGAATTCGATGCCGGCGAAAAAGCCCTCGACGCTCTGCTGAACAACTTGGAGCAGCCGCTCGAAAAACTGGACAAAACCCTCCTCGGCACCCTCGAAGCCGCCGGAAACAAAATGCGCTATCAATACGCGAATCTCCGCGCCAAGGCCGGACGCGCCCAGGATTTTCGTGCCGGCATTCTCGACACGCACGAACGCGCGCTCAACGATGCGCTCTATCCCGAGCATGACTTGCAGGAGCGCTCGCTGTGCCTGCTCCCGCTGCTGGCGCGCCACGGCCGCGGCTTGCTCGCCGAACTCGAACAGCACGCCTCGCTAGAATGTCCCAACCACAAGCTGGTTTTCCTGGACTGAAACGTATGCTCCGAAAAAAACCGCAGGACAGTTTCGCCGATTTCACAGGAGATCCCATGAATCCCATGAAGCTCTTCGGCCCCGCCTTGTTGGTTCTTGCATTCGCGATGACATTTTTGTCCGGTCCAGCCGCGGCGCAAACCTCGGCCACGCAAAGCGCGCCGGGCAAAACCTCGCAGGCTCCCGCAAAGAGCGCTCCGCATTCGGCCGCGAAGAAGCCTGCGTCGGCATCCGTTTCGCGCGCCCTGAAAACGCAAAAGGAAAAAGCCAGCTACGCCATTGGCATGAATGTCGGAGCCGGCCTGCGCAGGCAATCGGTGGACATTGACGCGGCCATTTTCGTGCAGGGATTCAAAGACGCCCTGGCCGGCGGCAAACTCCTCCTCACCGAAGACGAAGCGCGTGCTGTCCTCACGCAAATGCAGACCGGCCTCAACGTGAAACGCGAGGAGGCAAGCAAGCGCGCCGGCGGCGCCAACGCCACGGAAGGCGAAGCCTTTCTCGCCTCCAACAAAACGAAACCCGGCGTCGTCGCCCTTCCCAGCGGCCTGCAATATAAAGTCCTCGTTCAGGGCGCCGGCCCCAAACCCGCTTTGACGGACACCGTCGTCTGCAATTACCGCGGCACGCTCATCAATGGCACGGAGTTTGACAGCTCCTATAAACGCGGCGAGCCTGCCTCCTTTCCGGTCAGCGGAGTGATTCGCGGCTGGACCGAAGCGCTTCAGCTCATGCCCGTCGGTTCCAAGTGGCAGCTCTTCATTCCCCCTGCGCTCGCCTATGGAGAGCGCGGCGTCGGCGCCGACATCGGCCCCAACGCCACGCTCATCTTCGAAGTCGAGCTGCTCTCCATCAAACCCAAATAGCCGCGCCTCGTTTTTGAGTGCGGATCGGAGCGAGACCCGAGCCCCGTCTTCGCAAGTCCGGCTCGGTCGAGGCTAGGGAACTGCAGCGGATCGAACGCCTCTGGAGCCGTCAATTCTGCTTCTTCCTGCTGATGTCGCAAATCATGTCGGAATGGATGTTCAGACCGATGTTGGTCATGTTGTAGAGGTGTTCGCTGGCGACAAGCCAGACGATCTCGCAGATCTCGCGCTCGGAATAATAACGCGACATCCGGCCAAAAGTGTCCGGGTCAACCTTTTTTTCCTTCGTCAGCTTGGTTACATAGTCCAGTGCGGCGCGCTCGGCATCGCTAAAGAGCGGGCTTGTGCTGTATTGCTCCAGCGCATCGAATTTGGCTTCATTCATCGACGCTTTGATCGCGAAAGCCCGGCCAATATCCATGCAGAAAAGGCAAATGTTGGTGCGCGCCACCTGCTCACGGATCAGCATGATAGTCTCTGGCGGCAGGAGCAGCTTCTTATCCAGCTTGCCGATCTTCGTATAGAACAGACCGAAGGCCAGCGGTAACCGTGCGGTATGCACTTTCAGCGGTGTCAGCACCCTGCCGAATTGCCGGCGCGTGAAGTAGTACGCCAGCTTCATCATTAACCCCTTGGGCTTTTCGATGGGAGGAAGAAATGTATCCATTTTCCTGCTCTCCTCTTCGCTCAGAAACGCCATTCTACCCCAAGGATCCGCCCGCCGCCGTCACCGTTTGACTCTTAAGGGCTCGGGTTTAGAGCTGACGCCCGCAAAGAGGCCAGGGCGACTTGTTGTTGACACGAGCGCGCAGGAGGGCTAGGCTCTCGGCCCAAGGGGAAGCTCAAAAACGGAAATTCCGACTGAGGAGGTGTTCCTATGTTCCGCAAAACCCTGTGGGCCCTGGCCGCATTCATGTGCTTGGCCGCGTCGGCGGCGGCGCAAGCGCCGGGTGATATCCTCGATGTCTTCACCGTGAAGGTGAAGCTCGACAAGGGCGCTCAATTCAACGCCGCAGTCAAAAAAATCGTGGCCGGCAACCGGCAAAACAAAGGCACCAACTGGGTGGCCCTGGCCCAGGAGTACGGGCCCGGACAGGTCATCCGCTTCGTCAGCATCCGCGCGAACTTCGCCGCAATTGAAAAAGACAATGAAGCCTTCATGGCCGCGATGGTCAAGACCTATGGCGAATCCGTCGCCGAGCAGATTTTCCGCGATGCCGATTCCTGCATGGAAAGCTCCCAGACCGAACTTCGCCGGCGCCGCTGGGATCTGAGTGCCAACGTGCCGGCGGACCCTGCCGGCGTCAACAAGCTCATCGGCGAGTCGCGCTGGCTGCAGACCGTCACGGTGCGCGTCCGCCCGGGCCATGGGCCGCACTTCGAGGAACAGATCCGCGCCATTAAGGCCGCCCAGGAAAAAGGCGAGGCCAAGGTTACTTCGCTGGTGTCGCAGGCCGCCTTCGGCCAGACCGGCGCTGTCTATTACATCAGCACGCCCCGGAAGTCGCTCGGCGAGATGGATAGCGCAGTCCCGCTTCCTCAATTGCTCGGCGCCGAGGGCTACGAAAAGTTTAACAAAGCCGTTTCCGAATCCGTCCTGACCGTCGAATTCACCATCAGCCGGTTTGCGCCCGAGTTCAGCAATCCTCCTCAGGAAGTTGCCGCCGCGGCGCCCGACTTCTGGAACCCCAAGCCGGCAGCCAAGAAGCCTGCCGCCAAGAAGCCTGAGTAGCGCTCGGCGTAACTAACCCGGGGCGCATCCCGGTGATCTAGCATAAGGGTTCTCTTTTAGAACCATGTCATAATCACTTGGTTTCGGCCCAGGAAATCACTTGTCCGGTAAGCGCGTTACTCGGGCGTTTGGACCGCGCGCATAACCCGCCTAGGCTCTTCCTAAACTCAGATGTGCTATAACCTTCGCCATGACCCAGCCCGCGCAAGCCCCAACCGACCCCCGACGGCGCTTATCAAATCAGCTCATCATAGCAGCCGTCGGCATGGTGCTGTCGGTTATCGTACACTTCACTCTGCCTAAGTCACCGGGACAGTCTTTCTTCGAGTCCCTTTCACATTTGCAAGGAAACGGCCCGCAGTTCGTGTGGATGCATTTTGTAGTGAGTTATTACATGTAAGTAGCTGCGTTTCTCGGTATGGTTCTATTCGCAGTTTATAGTCGCGGTCCACGTGCTTGGATTTTTGCTTTCTTATTGGGCGGCGCGGTTCCTGAGTTGTTCATCTTTCATTGGCTAAAGTAAGGCGGGTCACTCGGCACTTGTGCGGCAACCGCGTTAATCGGGAGTCCTGCCGAAAATAGCATTGCGGAAATGTATGCTGGGCCTGAGGTTTGGTCTTCAATTCACGCCAAACACAGAAAAAGTGTAGATGAAGTCCGGGCGTGCATCGCCGCGCGCATCCGAGACGCGGACAAAGAAGGTGACGGGCGAAGTCCCCGAGCCGGGAACCTGGAAAGCGTAGTAGTTGCCAGACAAAGCCGAATATTGGCTCCCCGGAAGCCTGTTGACGCACGGAAGGTTGTTCACTTGTCCGGGCAAAACCCCATAATAGCCACAAGTTTGGTAGCGCGTTCCCGTGGAATCGACAATCTCGAGCACGGGCTGCATAGAATTGGGCTGGGGCGGCTGCAGGAAATCGTTGTTTGGTGCTGTGTAGACCTGCACGATAGAGCCGGGCGCTGCGCTCGCCGAATATACGTCTACGTCTGGCCCCGCGGAGCTGGGATCACTATAAGGGCTGATCGAAGCCAAGAGGCTCATGTTCGACACTGGAGTGGCAGTCGCAATGGTGTCATTCCGCGTCATCTGGCCGCGATCTTTCACGGTCAGGGTCAGTTGCTGCGAAGTTGTCTGATGGAGATTCCCGGTATTACCGTCGGATATTGTCAAGGTGAAAGTGTACGCCCCCGCCTGCGCGGGTGACCCAGAGACCGTTCCATTTCCTCTGATGGTGCTAAAGATCATGCCTGGGGGCAAGGACCCTGACGACACACTCCATTGGTAAGGGAAGGCTCCCCCGGCGGAGGCAAGTCCGAGCCAAGTTGTGCTGCCAGTTGCTATCGTGGGCAATGAGCTGGTCGGAATGGCGAGTTTGCCAAACACCTGAAGAACAAAGTTGAAGTAGGTAGCCCTCTGCGGTGGATTACTGCTGTCATGCACGGAAATATTGGGGCTCGTATAGCTCGCGCCGCCAGCCGTGCCGCTCAGCGTTCCCGTTGCAGCGTCGAAGGCGAAGCCGGGAACAGGTCTATCTATGGCCCAAGTATAGGGCGGAATACCGCCGCTCGCCGGAAACGTAGCCGAATAGCTTTGATTGTAGAGAATTTGAACAAGGCCAGGTCCGGTGATGGAGAGCGGATCACTGATTCGTATCTGGAAATTCTGCGTTGCAGTATTAGGCGTTTCGTACGAATCAGCCACCTTCAGGGCGAATTGGAACGTGCCATCCTTGGTGGGAATCCCGGTAATACTAAAGCCAGACGAAGTTGAAATGGTGAGGCCATCCGGCAGTGCTCCGCTTGCAAGCTGAAGCGTGTATGGCGCTCGGCCCCCGGAAACAAAAATGCTACTAACGTAATTTAGACCCCGCGCGAAGTCTGGAAGCGTTGTGGTCTGGAAAGAGAGAGGCGGCTGGACGTTAAGACTGACAAAGGGACTTATCGTCGCGGGAGTGGAAGCGGAATCAGAAATTACCACCATAAAGAAGTCAGCATTCTGCAAGCTAGCTGTCGGGGTCCCTGAGACCTCGCCAGTAACAGGGTCCAGAGAAAAACCAGCCGGCAGAGTGGCGTTTTGGCCGAGGGCAAAGTGATAGGGAGGCGTACCTCCCCCAGGCCTGATGAACTCCGCATAGGCAACATTCTGGACGGCATCCGGGAGTGTGCTGTTCGGCAGTACCAAGTTGTTTTGCACTTGAAGACTGAACGACTGGGTCGCATGCATTTGTGTTTGCCCACTGTCGGTGACTTGTACCGAAAAACTGTAAGAACCGGGGGTAGTGGGCGTTCCTTGCACCAGTCCCGCGGTATTGCCATTGGAACTTAGCGTAAGTCCAGGTGGTAGTGGACCTGATCCGGTAGTCAATGTGAAATTGAATGGCTGGACGCCTCCCGTCACTGCCAAGTAGAAGGAATAGTGTAGGGCGATGTTTCCATTCGGGAGTGCGGGACCCACTGAAAAAGCGAGTGGCGCCGCAGCAATCAATTCCAGTTGCGCGCTGGCCGTTGCTCCCTTTGAGTCCTGAACCTGGAACTGCCCCCCCGCTATCCCCGGTGCGAACGTGGTTGGTGTTCCGCTTAGCACACCGCTTGGGCTCAACGAGATTCCGTCCGGCAAGTGTCCGAGACCCTGGGGCATACTCCAGGTGTATGGAGGCGAGCCTCCGCTTGCCTGCAAAGTGACCTGGTAGGGCTGCCCCACAATTGCTTCCGGTAACGGAGAAGTCGTAGTAATTGCCAGCGCTGGAGGTGGGGGAGGCGGTGGCGGAGGTGGACCGGAAGCACTTCCCCCTCCGCAGCCGGAAAACGCAAGGGATGTCAAGATAGTGGCCACGAGCAAGCAGCGGTTTGTGTGCAAGCCCCTCACGTCGTTTGCCGTTCCCTGATAATTTGCTCTCGTCGGAGCCAGATCGGCTGCAGATAAGGTGCCAAGAGAGATGCGCTCTCAAATGCATCGAATCGCGGCTGAGTCCCTTGCAGGGTGATGTTGAAGAAAGTTGTGGCGCCGGCAGTAACACTGACTGTGGCCGCCAAGGAATAGGTCCCCGGTGCAGGGATTGGAGGATCAAGCGACCCGACGCTCGACCCTCCCGCAAACCCCGCAAAGACCGACTCCACCTGCAGCGTGTATGTGCCGGGCGGCAGTGGGATTTCAAAATGTCCAATCAATGCCGGATCATGCGAACCGAAGGGATCTCCAAGATTGGAGCACGTTTGCGCCGTGGGCATAGCCGGATTCACACACGTCACGGTTTGTCCCGGATTTCCGGTAAACAGAAATCCGGAAACGGCAGAGGCCGCATTGCGGCGCGGCAAATTCACGTTGCGTGCGATGACGTTCACTCCCTGGGCGGGAGTCACGCCATCCGAGAAAAGCACTGTTCCGGTGATTGTTCCGTAAGCCGCATTGAAACTTGTTTTACCCGCCGGTGGGGGAGATAGAACCGGGTAGAGCTTTGAGATCCATGCGGCGTCATCCACAGCGAGGATGGGCAATCCAGCGGTCGTCCTGGCGGTGCAAAGCCCTAGAACGGGAAACATCAGTGGCATTCCTGCGTTGTCGTCCGTCGAGCAGTTCGGGACGCCGGTATTGATGGCGTTGAGCAGAACATCCACATTGATTTGCGAATGTCCTAATCCCAGAAAATGCCCGAACTCGTGGGTGAAAGCCTGATCAAATTCCGCCGCCGTCAGCTCGAAATTATTTGCATTTGGATTGTTGATTCCATCCTGAAATCTTCCGTTCAGGATTGCCCCGGCCGAAATGATTTTTCCGGTCGTCGCGTTGAATGCACACTGAAAAGCGAATCCGATGACTTCAGGCGGCAGACCCAACCCATCGAAAATGCTCCCGTCCGCGTCAAACAAAATCGGGCTTTGTCCGCCGCCGTTGCAGGAATTCGGATCTGGGGCTTGTCCGCTCACGTCGCCAGCCACTGTCAGGAAGTCGTTGACGGTTTTCACATCACCGTTTGCGGGAAAGCTGCCCACCGCCAAAAGGCCGCCGCCATTGGTGATTGTGAGATTTGCGGTGGGCACCGCTGACCAGTTGGCGAACATATTCTGCACGCGCGTTACGCCCTGCGCGTTATTAATGACCACGGGGCCGCCATTGGGCTGCTGGCTCAGAGGTCCGTTGTCCACTCGATATGCTATCGGTTTGGTGTTATCCCAAAGCAAGGGCGCGCCGGAGATGCCCTGCGTTGGCCCACCCACCGCCAGTGGTCCGCCCGCGAACGCGACATCCGCCGGCGAGAGCAGGAAGCTCAGCAGCACAGCCGCGCTCCTGGTCCACAATCCGGCAGATTTTCTCCGTGCGCTCATTTCGTGGAATCGGCAGCCGCAATTGTTCGAATCAAGCTTTTCAGATGCTCAAGCGAAACCGGGCCCGTTCCCCGTTTCGTGATCATCTCTCGGACTTCCGGGGCAACGGGGATACTCTTGGCCTGCAACTGGGAATTCAATCCGCGGAACAGACCGGCGTTGCCGAACCCGTTCGTTGCCGACAGTTTTCCTGCTCCCTGAGGCTCGATGAGAAACCGTCCTTGCTCCATTCCTGCGGGGCTCGTCAATCCAAACTTGCTCGGCTTGATGAGCACTAGTAGTACGTGCTGTCCCGTCCGGTATCCCAGGTATTGTTGCTGATCCCGTTTGTCAATCACGGCTTGCCGGAATGTGAGCGTTCTCAGGTTTTCGCCCTTCAACGTCTCTTCTACTTGGAGCGTTACTACGACGGTCATGAGATTCTTTAATTGTTCGTGGGGTTCCAGTGCCACGCTAGTGACCCATCCCTGCACGACCATTTGTGACTCTATTACGAGTTCTCCGAGGTTTCTAGGAAGCGTGATGGCCCTGCTTTGTGCAGAAGCCGGGACGGCGAGAGGCAGAGAGCTGGCGCAGAACCACAGTATCGCGAAGTAAAAAGACGTGCTTCGATAGAACTTGCCCGCTTGAGAAGGGAGGGGCTTCATGGCAGAACTGCATGACCCATTAAGATTCGCAGCAAACTAAGAGCGAGACTATCTCGCTTGATTCATGAAGTCAACCGTCAACCATTAACACAAGGCGAACCCGAATTCATTGCATTCCTTTGAGAACAAGACTCACCCAGTAGCACACTACCAATCCCAGCGTTCTGACGGTTTTTTCCGTTGGTACTCGCAAAGATGGTATGAACGTTTGCCGATGTTACCTTCAGGAAGAAAGCAAGCGAGTGAAGGTACCGAATGTACTGAGAAAAGCTCCTGCTTTCGGAAGCCGGAAAATTGTGAAGCAAGGCGCGTCCTCGGTTCTAAGTGCCCGATTAGTCGGGTCACCGGACATCTGAAAAGCACTTGCACGGTTTGCGCGTCACACGTCGGGCCTGCGCGCGAGGAGCGTGGCAATTCCCTTCCCGGCGCGCAATTCGCGATAAAAGAGAGTTTCGAGCGACGGAAACGCGGTGCGCAATTCGCCCGCTGCGAGCAGATAGTTCGGATTGCGCGGTCCGCTGGGAAAGTCTTTTTTATGGGCGACCCCGACTCGGTCGGGGTCAACCTGCGCGCGCGTGTAGGTCTCGAAGAGCAGAAAACCGCCCGGTCGCAGCGCCTTCTCCATCCCGCAAAAGAGGGAACGCTGCAGATACTGGAAGCAAAGGATCAGCTCGAAGGAGTTTTCCGGTAGGCGCGCGCGCTCGAGGTCGACTTCGACGATCCGGATGGCCCCGCGGGGCCCATGGGGCGGCGCCAGGACGCCTTTGTGGGTGACCGCATAGCGGTCAACGGAGCGCTCGACGGGATGCCCGCCGGCGCGCGCCCGGCTCTCCAGGATCTCCAATGCAGCCGCAGAGTAGTCCGCCGCCGTCACAGACTGCGGGCGGCCGACGAGGAAGAGCGTGTTTCGACCTGCTCCGCAGGCGAGATCCAGCGCCGGCCCCGTCGGCAAAAGCGGAAGGCATTCCGCCAGGATTTCCGCGGGCTCCAGCGGCGCGCCGAGCAGCGCTCCGCGGTACCGCTGATCCCATTCCTCGGCTGTTTGCGGCATGGCAAACAAAAAGGCCCTTGAACCGCTTGTTCAAGGGCCTGCAAAACTCATTCGGCGGCATCCTTGTTCTGGTTGACACCCGACCCGGCCGGGGTCAACCGCAGCCGGCACGCGCTAGACGCTGAAGGAGCTGCCGCAGCCGCAGGTGCTCTTCACGTGCGGGTTGTTGAACTTGAACCCCGCACCTTCGAGCGACTCGATGTAGTCAATTTCCACTCCGTCCAGATACATGGAGCTCATCTGGTCCACGGCAACCTTCAGGCCGTCGAACTCGAACACGTCATCCGACTCATTGGTTTGATTCTCGAAGGCCATGTGATACTGGAATCCGGAGCATCCCCCGCCCACAACCGCGACGCGCAGCGCCGTCGGCACCGGGTTCTGCAGATTCATGATTTCCTTGACCTTTGTGGCCGCTACTGGCGTCAGACTGATCATGCGTTATTCTCCGCTTGTGGAATCTCTCGCCGAAAACTTCCCTCTCCAAGTATAGCAAAATTTGGGCTTCGCAGCATCCGCCGCGTTGCGCACTTGCAAACTCATCCCACGGGGTTTCCCCTGCTCGCCCCGCTTCACATACAATTGGATGCTTCGATGAAACATAAAGTCACGCTCATCCCCGGGGAAGGCATCGGCCCCGAAGTAGCTGCCGCAACCCAGCGCATTCTGGACGCCGCCGGCGTCTCCATCGACTGGGAGGTCGTCGAAGGGCGCGCCGAAAAACCTTCCGAAACGGGTCAATACGTCCAAGAAGCGGCCGTCGAATCCGTTCGCCGCAACCGCGTCGCTTTGAAAGGCCCCATGGCCACCGCCGTCGCCGAGGGCGCGCCGAGCATTAACGTCGGCCTGCGCAAGGCCCTCGATCTCTTTGCCAATCTTCG
>DASWCG010000316.1:0-8182 GCA_036390175.1 Candidatus Acidiferrales bacterium
CAGTCGGCCAGGATCGCGCCGGCGCCGCCTCGGGCATCAACAACGCAGTCGCCCGGGTTGCCGGAGTTCTTGCCATTGCAATCCTGGGAATCGTGATGGTGAAAATATTCAGTTCAAGCTTGAATCGTAGTCTTGCGGGCCAACTGCTTCCGCCCGGCATTCTCCAGTACATTCAGTCAAATGAGATCAAACTCGCCGGCCTTGACTTACCCTCCGGCCTAGATTCCGGTACGACAGCACTGATCCGCGCGTCCATTTCCCATGCGTTTGTCTTTGGATTCCGAATCGTAATGCTGATCTGTGCGGGTCTGTCCTTGGCAAGCGCCGTGGTCGCATCGCTAATGATTCCCTCAATTTGGAGGCGAGGCCAGCAAGCCTGAAGCGGCATCTATCAGGCCGTACAGGCCGCGTCGGCGCGGAACTTGATCGCGGCCGCAATGGCAAGCGCGATGAAGAGCGCGAGACAAACGAGCTGCGCGAGCAAAAAGGACGGCTCGGACTGCGTCGGCGCCATCGCCTTGAGCGCCGGCACCTTCTGGAAAGACTGCACGATCAAGACAAATACGTTCAGATAGAGAGCAATCACCCCGGTCACCACATAGATGCGGCGCCACGCGCCAGCAAGGCGCCGGGCGTAGCGCGCCAGGATGGCAACCGCCAGCACGATCAACGATACGATGCCGACTCCGTGGGATGGCAAGAAGCGGTGGAACGGGAAAAAGAATCCGGTGACGTTTGTCAGCACAGTGGTCACCAGAAACAGCGCGGTCCAGGCGTCGAGACGCTTCGCGGCGAGCAAGCCGAACACAACCACAAATCCCGACAAGATCCCGATCAAGCTCAATGCGACGTGCACGAAGGTAAGTGTGGTCATGCCCAAGATCATGATGTCCCCCTCAGCCGGAAACTCACCTGGGTGATCCAGCCGACCCAGAAGATACTATTGACCGCCTCCAGGCGCAATTTTCAAGGGCACTCGCCGAGGCTGGTTCAGGTGGGCTTTGTGGAATGACATGGCCGGTGATTCCTTGTATGACATCCTTGTATAAAATGGGCGCGAGAAGAAGCATGAGGAGGCGGGGATGAAATTTGCGAAGGTTGTGTTCTTGATTGCGGGGATTTGGGGGGTGCTGATCATCACGCCGCTGTACTTCCTGTTTGACGTGATCGGCCGGAGGGATCCGCCGGCGATCACGCATCCGGGATTCTATTACGGGTTTGTAGGAGCGGCGCTGGTCTGGCAGATCGCATACCTGTTGATTGCGACGGCCCCGGACCGCTACCGGCCGATGATGATTGTTGCGGCGCTTGCAAAATTCAGTTACGGCGTTGCCGTGGTCGTGCTGGTGCTGCAAGAGCGAATGCACGCGACGGACCTGGTGTTTGGCGGCGTGGACTTGCTGCTGGGGGTTTTGTTTGTGGCCGCGTATTTGAGGGTGCCGAGCCGCGTCGGATAGTGTGGCACTGCACAGCCAAGAGTGGCTGTGCCACACAAGAGGGAATAGCGCGGCACTGAAATAGGACAGGCGTCCCGGCGATGGGGATGAATTCCCGGCGAAGCGCCGAAATTCTTCGTTGACAAACAGGCGGCGATAGAAGAACTGCGGCGCTAACCTTGGGGGGAAAGCGCGGAGGCGACGTCGCGCACGCGGCGGAGGTCGAGCTTGCCGGTGCCGAGGATGGGGAACGATTCCACGCGGAAGAACTGGTTTGGCCGCGGAATCCACAGGTTGGGCAAATCGCACCGGCCGAGTTTTTCAAGGGTCTCTTTAAGCCGCACATCGTCGAGATTGTGAAGCACGACAAGCCGCTCGCCCTTCTTTTCATCCGGCACGCTGGTGACGACGAAGGATTGCTCGGTGGCGCCGGCTAACTCGTGGAGTTTTTCCTCGACTCTGATGTGCGGCACCATCTCGCCGCCGATCTTGCTGAAACGCGAGAGCCGGTCGGTGATCACCAGGAAGCCGTCCTCGTCCACCAGGGCGATGTCGCCGGTGACGTACCAGCCGTCGCGCAGAACTTCCGCGGTTTCGTCCGGCCGGCCGAGATAGCCTTGCATCACGTTGGGCCCGCGCACCAGCAGGAGTCCCGCTTGGCCGGGGGGAAGCGGCTCGCCGGTGCCGTGGTCCAGAGTTGCCGGGTCCACGACGCGCACGCTGATTCCCGGAAGCGGATGGCCGATGCTGCCGCGCTTGCCGCCCACCTGGCGAAAACCCGCGGCGCGAAAATCGCGCGCGTTCACGCTGACCACCGGAGAACACTCCGTGCAGCCGTAGCCTTCGAGCGGGCGAATGCCGAATTTATCTTCAAACGCAAGCGCGGTGCGCTCCGGAAGTTTTTCTGCGCCCGTCACAACATACTGGAGGCTGCCGAAATCCTCCGACTGGCAGCGGCGCATGTAGGCCTGCAAGAACGTCGGCGTGGCCATGAGCAGCGTAACCTTATAGACGCGCGTCAATTCGCTGATGGCGGCGAGGTCCAGCGGATTGGGATGGTAGACGACGCCGGTTCCGATAGCGGCAGGCAGCCAGAGGGTCACGGTGAAGCCGAAGGAGTGGAAGAAAGGAAGAATGCCGAGAAGGCGATCGCGCCTTCCGAGCATGAAAGTCTGCGCGATTTGCTCGATGTTCGAGCCGATGTTGTAGTGGGTCAGCAACACGCCCTTGGGCTCGCCGGTGCTGCCGCTGGAAAAAATAACCGTGGAGACATCGTCGAGCGAGGCGCGCTTCTTCCGGCCGAGCGCAAGTTCCAGCCAGCGCGCGGGCAGGAGAAAGGCCATCAGGAGCGAGAGCAGTTTTTCGGATGATTTCGGCTGGGCGGCGATGTCTTCGAGAAGAAGAATGCGGCCGGGAGCCTGAATCTGCACGCGCGACAGGAAGGCCTGTGAGCTGACCACCGTCTCGAGGCAGCATTGCTTCGCGCACGAGGCGAGCGCCTCGGCTGAGGCCGTGTAGTTCAGATTCACCGGGATTTTTCCCATCAGCATGGCCGCGAAATTCACCAGTGCGCCCGGGACCGAAGGAGGCAAGAGGATGCCGACAGCATCCTGTCCTTCCCAAGCTTTGCGCAGGCGTCGCGCAAGAAAAATGGTGCGCGCCAGCGCCGCGGCGTAGCGCAACTGCGGCACGCGCGTGTCGGCCATGGCAAAACGCCACGGAAAATGGCGCGCGGTATTGATGAACGTGCGGTGGAGCGTGCGCATGCGAGCCTTGCGGTGCTTGTAGGCTTCGGTGTGCAACTGCTGGACCGCCTGGCGAACCTCGAAGGGCGTGGCCGTTGCGGGAAGCGGCTTGCCGAAACTTACCGTGACGGGATAGGGAATCCGCCGGGGAAATTTCCCGAGGAAGCGCCCCCTTTCAAAACTGAAGATGCTGCCCCACACGCCGTCAAGATTGACGGGAATAATCGGCGCGTCCAGACCCTTCATGATGCGCTCAAAACCGCGGCGAAAGGGAAGCAGGTGACCGATACGCGTGATTTGTCCTTCGGCGAAAATGCAAACCACTTCGCCGGCCTGGATGGTTTCGGCGGCCTCGCGGAGCGAACGCAGCATCTCGCGCGGGCGCAGCTCGGAAGAGATGGGGATGACGCGGAGAATCTTCGCAAAGGGCTTGATGAGCGGATGATCGTAGATGCCCTTGAACATGAGGAAGCGAATGGGCCGGTCGGTGGAAGCGATGAGCAGGCAGGCGTCCACGAAAGACATGTGATTCGAGACGAAGAGCGCGCCGCCGCGCTCGGGGATGTTGTCGCGGCCTTCGACGTGAATGCGATAAATGGAATGCGTGAGCATCCACAGGAGCAGGCGCAGCAGGGAATCCGGAAGCAATAGGACGAGATAAATCGTGGCGGCAAGAGTGAGCCCTGCGGCGTAGAGAAAGATGCGCGGGGGGTCGGGGTGCCCCATCTGGATCATCAGGTACTGAACGATGGGTTGGGCGGCAATTCCGACAAAAGAGAGCAGGTTCGCCGCCGCGATGACCCCTCCCTTGCGGTCCGATTCCGGGCGATGCTGGATCAGGGCGTTGATCGGAACGGCGTAGAAACCGCCGAAAAATCCGAGAGCTCCAAGTTGGACGGCCACGCTCAGGTAAGACAGGTGTGGGCGAGCCAGCGATGCCGACAGCGCCGTCATTCCTATCGAGCCGAGCGGGAGCAAACCGTATTCGATCTTCTTCCCGGAAAGATATCCGGCCGCAAAACTGCCTGCGCCGATGCCCAGAGACAGCGTGGCGAGAAGATAGCTGGTGTGAGCCTCATCGGCGCGGAGAATGTCCGCCGAGTAAAGAACAATGTTCAGAAGCAGGAGCGACCCGAGAAACCAGAAGTACATATTTCCCAGGACCGCGAGCCAAAGAACCCGGTCGCGCCGCATGTATCTGATTTGGGCAACGAGGTCGCCCAAGGTGTTGGCGCGAAACTTCCTGGCCGGAGCCGCCGCCGGAACACGCGTGATCCCGAGGCTCGAGAGCAGGCCGACTCCTGCGAGCGCCACCAGCGTCACTCCCGACCATTCCTGCTTTCCATAAAACCATTTTGCGAGCATGCCGCCCGCGAGAGTCCCTGTGATGACGGCAATGAAAGTCCCCAGTTCGAGGACACCGTTGCACCAGGACAGCTCCTTTTCCGGAACGAGCTCGGGAAGAAGGCCGTACTTGGAGGGGCCGAAAAGCGCAGCCTGCGTGCTTACCAGAAATAATGCCGCGCCAATGACGTAAAAATTGCCCAGCACCAGCCCCGCTAACGCCAGACCCATAATCGACATTTCCATAACCTTGGTCGCGATGGTCACGGTGCGTTTACTGAAGCGGTCCGCGAGGTAGCCGCCGGTCATGGAGAACAGGAGAAACGGGACCGAGAAGAGAAGGGGAATGACAAGAACGGAGATGAGATCCCGGTCGTCTTTCGACAATCCGATCCCGATGATCAGAAAACTGAACAGCCACTTGAGCACATTGTCGCTGAAGGCGCCCTGAAACTGCGTGGCAATCAGGCACCAGAAGCCGAACAGACCGCGCGGCTTCTCTCCCGGCGGGGCGGCAATTCCGATAGTGACAGGGTCGGAAGAGGAAAGAGGATTCTCCGCCATATCGTCCGGGAGTGTACTCATCGCAGCGGAAGCACGCAAGAGAGGTTGGCTCGCGGGTTGAGGCCATGGCAAGGCTATGTTATGTTGAACAAGAATGCGCCGGAGTGGCGGAACTGGCAGACGCGCCGGACTCAAAATCCGGTGGCCGCAAGGCCGTGTGGGTTCAACTCCCTCCTCCGGCACCACAGGAAACAACCCACAATTCGTTTGAGAGCATCTGTTGTATTGGAGCGCCCGATTACTTCCGGGCGCGGCGCATGGTTTGCCTAAGACGGGGCAGAGGAGTAGGCTGAAGTATCGCCGTCACGAACAAACGGGCGGACTGTTCCGAATTGTTCGTGATCCGTGCCCAGCCAATTCTGGAATCCTGGGGGGGAGATTATGAGGCGTTTTTGGATTGAAGTGAGTCTTGCGTTTGCAGTTGCGTTGTTTGCAGTTGCTTTGCCTGCTTCTGCGGATACGCTGGAGTTAAAAGACGGCCGCGTGCTGAATGGAAGGTATCTCGGAGGCACGGCGGTGCAGGTGCGCTTTGAAATAAACGGGAATGTCGAGGTATTCCGCGTCAGTGAAGTCGTCGCCCTAACTTTCACAGGAAGGTCTTCGGCTGCGTCTTCCGCCAGCCCCGCTGCTTCCAGCGCACCCGGAGGCGTTGCCTCCACGGACGCGCGATCTACTGACAGCGCGACCTCGGCCGGCGGAAGAGTGACCGTGCCAGCCGGGACGCGCCTGTTGGTTCGCATGATTGATGGCGTGGATTCTTCGAAGAACCATGTCGGCGACCGTTTCCACGCCAGCATGGAGACGGACCTGGTGGTTGGCGACACCGTTGTAGCGCGCAAGGGCACGGACCTCTATGGGCGCCTTGCGGAAGCGAAGCAAGCGGGGCACGTGGCCGGGAGTTCCGAGTTGAAGCTGGAACTGACCGACATTGTCGTTAACGGGCAGAGCTATCCGCTCATGACGGGCGACTACGAGGCCAAAGGGAAGGGCCGGGGCGGGAATACTGCCGAGAAAGTCGGCGGGGGCGCGGCGCTGGGCGCCATCATCGGGGCGATCGCGGGAGGCGGCAAGGGAGCCGCTATTGGCGCCGGCGTGGGCGCTGGCGCGGGCGGCGCTGTGCAGGTTATGACCCGCGGGGAGCAAGTCCGCGTGCCCAGCGAAACTTTGCTCGAGTTCCGCCTCGAGCAGCCGGTCACCGTTACTCTGGCGGGTTCTTCCCGCGACTGAACGCCACCTGGAGCATCACTCTTGCGAGGCAGCGCCTCTCGGAGGCGCGGCCATTAGTTTGCATCTTCGCGCACAAGAGTTTCATTTCCTCAAAAAAAGGCTTGCGCGCCGAGGGGGCAGCTACTAGGATAACCCGTCGTTGAAGCGAGTTGCCGGTGCCGAAAGAAAAACCAAAAGTAAACATCGGTCAAGTAATTCGCAGCTATCGCAGCCAGCGGGGGCTTTCTCAGGGAGACATCGAGCGGAGGACCGGGCTGCTGCGCTGCTATTTGTCCCGCGTGGAAAACGGGCATACCGTTCCGTCACTGGAGACGCTGGCGAAGATTGCCGAAGCCATGGAAATCAGCCTCGCCGATTTTTTCCCCGGCACGGAGACTCCGCGTGACCGCGATACGCAGAAGATGCTCGGCGAGCTTTCGGAAGATGAAATCCGTTTCCTCTCCGAAATCAAGAAATACAGCACCACTCTCTCCGACGGTGACAAACGGCTTGTTCTGGCCATGATTCGCAAGATGGCCACGCTTCTTCCTCCGCCCCCTCGCAGACCCGCGCCTCGGCGCGCCGCGTTTTAGCTGAAACAGACTGGTGGAAGTTGCGTTCGACGGGTCCTTCGAAACCGATGCGGAGGGCGCTCGTACCGGCCTGCGGCGGGGAACATCATCGGGAGGTTTGGATTCCCCGGGCGGGCGGTTCGGCAAGTGCCGGACCGAGCTTGAGCAGGCTTGCGGCAATCTCGGCAACTGTGACGCCGAACTGCGCCCAGGCACGCCGCTTCAGACTGCGGTAATCCTGCGCACCGCTGAAAAGGTCACCCATCAATTCGCGGAATGCCGCGCTGCGCTGGACGAACTGAATCATGCGAGTGGCCACCGCGGCTCCGAGGAATCGTCCGCGATAGAACCAGCGCGCCACTCGGGTGGCAAATTCCAGGTCGGCGGAAAAATCCTTGCGGACGCGCGAAGGATATTCTTCGCAGCGGCCTTCCGCAAGCGCCTGGCCCAGTAAGTCGCCAGACCGCAAGGCGTAATAAAGCCCCTCGCCCGTGATCGGGTCCACCCAGGCAGCGGCGTCTCCCACCAGCGCCCAGTTCCGCCCCACCACACGGCGCGCGCGCAAAGTCTGCGGCTGCGGAGAGGGCAGCACGTGGCTGTAGAAACGCCCGGCGGCGAAGTCGAAACCCTCCTGATGAAGGAACTCGTGCAGGTGTCCGCGCAATTCCTGGCTCGTGTGCCGCGCCATGCTCCCGCAGATACCCACCGAAAGATGGTCGCAGCGCGGAAAGGACCACAGGTACCCTTCGAAGTGACGCAGGAATTTGACCTTAATTCCGTCCGCCTGCCCGGGCAGGAAGTAGCCCAGGGTCATTTCGAGGTCTTCGGGCCGAAGGGGGCGCGTCTGGGGAAGCAGCGTGTTGCGCGCTCCGGAAGCAATCACGGCGAAATCTGCGTTGTGCTCCCTGCCGCCGGCCTGCAGGCGTACGCCGTCGCGGGAGGTGTCCACCTGAGACACGCGCGAGCGCACCAGGCGGCAGCCGGCTGCTGCGGCGCGTTCGAGCAGGAGCCCATTCAAGACGGCTCGCGAATAAATCACGATGGGCTGGTCCATCGGCAGGAGCGCGCGATGTCCGCCACTGCTGATCAGCTCGACGGTGTAAATCAGTTTTTTGGGATGCGGACCATTCAGGAGGAATGGGTAGGCCTCAATGGCCTTGTGTGTCAGTCCGCCGCCGCACGGTTTTTCCCAGGCGAGGTGTTCGTCAAATAGCGTGACGTTGAAGCCGGCCCCGGCGAGCCGCTCCGCACAAATCGAGCCCGAGGGGCCGCCACCCACAATGGCGATATCACGCATGCGTACGTCTCATCCTGT
>DASWCG010000317.1:0-2849 GCA_036390175.1 Candidatus Acidiferrales bacterium
CCCGGGATGGCCGAGACTCTGTGCCAGAAGATGTGCCCGGGCGCCGGGGACGCCGCGGACGAAGACCATGGTTCGGCATTTTCCAGGTCTTCCAGGCGCTGGCAAAAGAGATGGACTTCATAGCCATAGTCTCGTGAAAGCCGCTCGACTTGCTCGACGGTGCAGCGCTCGGTCCCGTGGCGTCGGCTGAGGAACGGAGAGACCACTGCAATGCAAGTCTTACCGGGCACGGGCGGGGGTGGGAGTCACCTGGTACGGCAAGGTGAATCCGGCGAGCGCGGGTAGACGAAACAATACTCCGACGAGCAGCCAAAGGTAGGCGTTGAGAATAAAGTTCTGATAGGGCGCCATACCCATGTATGTGAACGGCAGGAGAAGGAGAAATGAAAACCAAAAAATAGAAAAGGCAATCGGGAAATAGGGGGTTCCTCTTAGCTTGTACACTACCCGCCATTCCGCCAGCAGCAGGGCCGCCGTCCACGCGAGCCACAGCGCCAAACCCAGGATGCCAAATTCGATGATCAGGGTTCCAAAGCCATTTTCAACGCCAATGGGGAGCGGAGCCACTTTCATAATCCGGCTGATATATTGCCGGCCAAGTGACGCGGTTCCAATCCCGTATCCGTAGGGCCAGCGCTCGTGCTGAAACGCCAGCATCAGGTTGTGGAAGGGATACTCGCCGGTTCGGTACTGCAACTCGGATGCGGGGCTGGAGGGGTTCAGCGTTTCCGAATAAAAGCTGAAACGCGCGCCAATCGCTTGGGGATAGAAAATCAGGAGACAGAGAACAGCTAATCCGCCCACCAAAAAGGCGCGTTGAATTGCTCGGACAATGCGGTAGGCTTCGCGCTGTTTCCAAGGGGCGCCCCACACGAAGGCAGCAGCGGTTATCAACGCGCTGCCAGCGGTCCAGAGAAGAGCGCCGCGAGAGCCCGTCATGGGAATCGCTGCGGTGATCACGCCGAAAGAAAGAAAGGCCAGATTCCGGCTGCGGCGAGTCTTCAGCAAGAGATACCCGGCCGCTCCGAAAGCGACCAGCCACATCAGGATGAGGTACCAGCCGAATCTGCCGTCGCTGACGAATACGGACGTCGGGCGGTAAACGACTTGACCGGAAAGGGGCGCGACCCGGTTCAGAGTGCTCAAGGCCCGAATATCTGGGGCGAGGTCCACCGGGTTAAGGAATTCCGGCCCCCGGATGGCCTGGATGCCCCCCAGAAGCGCGATGACAACCGCCAGTTTCAGGTTGAACATCAGAAATTTGTGGAGGCCGGGCTCGGAATCCACCAGGGCGTACCCCACGAACATGAGGGGCGCATAATAAAAATAGAGTTTCAGGCCGAGAAACCCGCAGAGCATGCTGGGAGAGTATGGGTTGAAGACCTGAAGAAACCCCAGCCAGAAGAAGAACATCAAGGGCAGGAAAAAACGCGGGCGAAACGTCTGCGCCTGTCCGCGACGCAGGGCCACAAAGAACGAAACATAACAGATCCCAACCAGGACATCCTTTCCGAAGTAGATGGCCATGTTGTTGCCCATATACTTCCGCACAAGATCTTCGAAGAGGAGCCAGATCAGGAAAAAATAGAACCCCGAGCGCCAGTTGTTGAGGATGGAAAGGAAAATGGCGCCGGCGGCGAGTGCCAAGCCGGCCCAAAGTAGATTCTCCGCAGCGTCGGCGATGATCCAGCCTGCCACCACGTAAGCGGCCGCGAAAGCCAGAAGGAAAAAGGCCAGAGTGTAGAGCCTTTGATTGCGCAAATGATTGAGGCGAATCCCGTCCATTAGTCTGTGTTCGGTGTGCCGCGAAGAAGCCGGGCGTCACCCATAAGTCTGTCTCCGGGCAAACCGCGCGCACGCGACGCTTCCGGGCTTGCATTTCGTAAAGACACTGGGATGATTATCCATCATACGCCGGTGGCCGAAGGATTCGGAACTCTGGTGTAGCGCGTGTTGCGTTGCCGGTACGCCGGGTTTCATCCGGGGCTTTGCTATTTTCATTCCCGCGCGGACGAGCGTTTTCAACCTTCGTTGCTGACAACTTGCTCATAGAGGTTCACATGCCGTTCGACCATAGTGCCTTGAGAAAAAAGAGCCAGCGCGCGCCGGCGCGCCTGGAGTCCAATCCCACCGGCCAACGATGGAGAATTTAAGACGCGCTCGAGGCATGACGTGAGAGCCGGCACATTGCCCGCCGGGAACTTGAGGCCTGCGTGGTCCACTACTTCACCCAGCCCGCCGATGTCTGAAACGATAACCAGTCTACCCCGCATCATCTGCTCCATGGCCGCGAGGCCCGCCGTTTCTTCGCAAATGGAGGGCATCACGACGGCCTGGACGTCCTCCAGAGAGCGCTGCAGCTCCTCTCCTCGCAAGTAGCCCGTGAACGTCACGCGGCTGCGAAGGTCCAGCGAATCGGTGAGCGCTTCCAGACGAGCACGCTCCGGCCCATCGCCGATTAATTTCAAATGGAACTTGTATCCGCGCCGATCCAACTCTTTCGCTGCTTGCAGAAGAATGGGCAGACCCTTTTCACGGACAAGCCGCCCGGAATAGGCGAAACAGAATGGAGCCGAGGAGGAGGGAGACTTCACGGCCGCATGGGAAGCGGGAGATGCGTCCAGAACCCCGTAATAGATGACTTCGGAGCGGGGCAACTGAATCCGGCGCTTGACGTGATCCGTGATCGGTATGTTGTGAGCCCAGCGGCACATCCATCGGCGCGGAAATGTGAGAAGAAGCATCTTAAAACTCTTTATGGGCCCCTCCGAAGCCCGATTGCACTCCCAACACTTTCGATAGCGCCGCGCCTGGAAATGGCCCGGACAAACCGTCTGCGTCGGTTCGAT
>DASWCG010000318.1:0-2400 GCA_036390175.1 Candidatus Acidiferrales bacterium
GAGGAGGGCCATTGCTTTCCGTGATGCTCTTGATTTCCATCCTGCTCGGCCTTGTCCCCCTCGCGGGAATTGCCTGGATCGTGGTCAGCGGGACCATCACCACGGTGGATGGTCTGTTCGAGAGTTTGATCATGCTCAGTCTCTCCGGGGTCTTCTTTCTCAACGCCTTCTGGGAGCTCCGTGACCGCAGACTCCTTGGAAAGAGCAAGACGGATTCAACGAAGCCGCCTCCGCCTTCCGAAGAGAGTTAGAAACCAAGTCGAGACATGGCAGGCCCAACATCCTCTTCTCAAGCAGGCGATCCGGCGGACATCGTCGCGGGTGATTCTTTGGCGAAGTCCCCCCGGGCGCGCATGTCCGCCCGGAATCGCCTCCTGTTTTTCATGACGGCATGGCTGATTGTCCTCATGCCCTTCCTGTTCTGGTGGAACACCTGGTTCGGACGCCAGCTCCCCGACAACCGAATCACCGAGTATTTGAAGGACGACAAGCATCCCCGGCGCATCCAGCATGCGCTGGTACAAATTGGCGAACGCATGGGCCGCCACGATGCGGTTGTGACTCGCTGGTATCCGGAACTAATCCGTTTGGCCGCGCACCCGGTCGAGGAAGTGCGCAACACCGATGCCTGGGTCATGGGCCAGGACACTTCAAGCGCCGGCTTCCACGAAACCCTTCTGAGGATGCTGCAAGACTCCTCGGAGATGGTGCGCGGGAACGCCGCGCTCTCCCTGGTGCGCTTTGGCGACGCCGCAGGCCGGCCTCAAATCGTCGCTCTCCTGCAACCGGCGAGGATCCTGGCCTCTGCTTCCGGCCGCGTCCTCGACACAGACAAAGTTGGCACGGTCATCCATCAAGGCGGCCTGATCGCAAAGCTCGAGCTCGGTCCGGCGACAGCGGAAATCCGCTCGCCCATCAGCGGGCGCATCCGAACGCTTTCGGTCGCGGCGGGCGCGGCCGTCACCGCGGGAACGGAAGTGGCCACTGTCGATCCGAGTGACGAACAGGTTTGGGAAGCTCTGCGCGCCCTTTACCTCATCGGCGAGACGGACGATCTCCCCGCCATTCGTCCCTATGAACGCGAACTCCCCGAAGTCCCCGGCCGCGTCCGCCAGCAAGCCCTCCTCACCGAAAAAGCCATCCGCGGCCGCTCCGCCGCCCATCCCTGAGTAAGCGCGCCTTTGTAGTGGCGGGTCTTCAGGCCCGTGCTTCATGGGGCCATTCAATGGCATTGCGCCACTGTAAGGAATGCAAACAGGGTGAGCAATCTGGGGCCCGGCAAAATTGAATTTCTCCGCCAGATTCTGCCGGAAAAGGTAAATAAGTTGCCGAGTTTGCCGTAGGGCGGTGCGCTTAAGTCCTATGTTCTCAGGGACAGCCCAGCTGGAAACTAGATTGCTCAAGTATCTACGTACTAGTATCACGCGACGCGGAAGTTCATCCCAGTGTGTTTGGCCAGACCCGATGAACCGAGGCGCTCATGCGACGGTTGTCTTTGGTATTCGTCTTGATGCTTTTTCTGGGCGGCGTGGGTGAGTCACGGGCTGACACTATTTACCAGACACAGCTTCCCAGTTTGACCGGCGTCTATACCGCCGGGTCAAATTTTACCGGAGCGCAAGCCGAATGGAGCATTCCGACTCAGGACGGTACAGTTGCCTTGCGGTCTATCGCGCTGCACTGCGATTCCGCCCCTGAAGGGAGGGTTCGATGAGGCTGAAGCACATTCTCCTCACTCCCGCAGTGATTGTTTGGTTTGCATTCACCGCTCACGCGGACTCGCTGGCCGTAAGCGGTACTGCTACGTTTTATCCGACTCCATCCACGATTTCACCGGTGGGACCAGTCCCTGCCGTGCCTGGTCCGTTTACACTCGCTTTCTCGTATACCCTTAGCGCGGACCCCGCCAACACGTTCGATGGCACGTCGGCCACAAATGTGGTTTTTACGGAATCGGGAGTCGATCTCGGTACCTGGACCCTGCTATATGCACCTTCCGGCCAAGTTCTCCAATGGACGGACAACGCGGGGCTAGCGTTTTCTATACTGTTCCAAGGCTTTTCACCCGACTTGTCTCAGTCCGTTAATGGCTTTATTGGAATGGATCTGACGGTCGCTACTAATTGCAAGTGCGGTACTGGCGTTGGCGGCTGGCGATTCCCTCCTAACGTCAGCACGCAGCAAATTACGCTCGTATCTGCACCTGAACCTGCATCCCTCACGCTTCTTGCGCTCGGCATACTTGCACTCGGAGCTCTCAAATTGAAGTCGGCGTAGCCCCTCATCCTCCGTCCGTCGCCGTCCAACCCTCCATTTCTCCCATTCCCTGCGTATTACTTAGCTAATTGATAGCGCGGTGGTATTCTTCCCCTCGTGTTTGCCAAGCTCCAATCCGCCCGC
>DASWCG010000319.1:0-5868 GCA_036390175.1 Candidatus Acidiferrales bacterium
AAGCACGGAAAAGGTAGTGAAGTATATCCACGAGGCGCGCGGCATGGGCATCACGGTCCTCCCGCCGGACGTTCACGAAAGCGGGCTGTACTTCACTCCAGTGGGGGAATCCATCCGATTCGGCCTGGCCGCCGTGAAAAACGTTGGGGAAAACACGGCGCGCGCGATTTGTGAGGCGCGCACGCGAAGCGAAAATTTTCAGACGTTCTTCAAGTTCTGCGAGGTCCTAGATGCCCGCGTCCTCAACCGGCGCGTGCTCGAAAGTTTGATCAAGTCCGGGGCGTTGGACGCGCTGGGCGGACGTTCTCAATTGATTGCCGTGGTTGACCGCGCGCTGGAGCGCGCCCAGAAGGTGACGCGAGCAAGGGGCTCCGGCCAGCACGCTATGTTTGCGGGCAGCTACGAGCCCGTAGATTACGAGGCACTGCCCGATGCCGCCGAGTGGAGCGAAGAAGAGCGGCTGGCGGGCGAATATGCAGTGCTGGGATTCTACGTGTCGGGACATCCTCTGGAGAAATACGCCGGCCGATTGAAAGAACTCAAGGCCGTGGATCTTGGGGCCGTGGAAGGCCGCCGCAGCGGGGAAGAAATCACCGTTGCCGGCATCATCGTGTCCATACGTCCGATGCGCTCGCGGAAGGGCGCGCGCTGGGCGATTTTCACGTTGCAAGACCTCACCGGCATTCAGGAGTTGCTGGCTTTCCCGGAAGCGTGTGCGCGGATGGAAGGTATTCTGAAAGTCGGAACCGCGCTGCTGATCAAAGGACGAGTCAACATCGAGGAAGCGGGGACGCGCGTCGTAGTGGTCGAGGCGCATCCTCTGGAGCAAATGGCGGAGCGGGCTCCGGCGCTCATGCGCGTGCGCGTGGATCTGGCAGTGATCAATGAGCTGACGCTGAACCGGCTGCAGGAATTGTTCGAAAGCAAGCCTGGGAATTGCCCGGTGGCGTTCGAATTGTTGTCGGCGGACGGCTCGAAGGCAACGCTGCAGGCGCAGCAGTGCGTCCGCGCCGACCAGGCGCTGGTGGATGCGATTTCCGCGGTGTGTGGTCCGGACGCTGTGGAGGTCGTGAGATGAGCAAACCGCTCAATCCCAAAGACCGCCAGCGGGAGATTGCCCGGCTCGAACAGGACGTCGAGGAGTTGCGCCGGCTGGCTGGAGGGCAGGTCAACGAGACGGAACTCGAGCGGCTGCGGCGTGAAGTGGGGGAGCTGAAGCGCGAATTCTACACGCATCTTGGCGCGTGGCAACGCGCGCAGGTGGCGCGCCATCCGCAGCGGCCGTACACGCTCGATTTCATCCGCCTCTTGTTCACCGATTTCATGGAGCTGCACGGCGACCGGGCGTTCGGGGAAGACCCCGCCATCGTCGCCGGCTTTGCGCGCTTTCACGGGCGCCCTGTTGCAGTCCTCGGTCACCAGAAGGGGCGCGACACCAAGCAACGATTGCTGCGCAATTTCGGCCAGCCCAAGCCGGAGGGCTATCGCAAAGCGCTTCGCGTTATGGAGCTCGCGGCCAAGTTTGGACGGCCGGTTTTCACGTTCGTGGATACGCAGGGCGCTTATCCCGGCATTGACGCCGAGGAGCGCGGCCAAGCCCAAGCCATCGCGCGCAATCTGAGGGAGATGGCGCGGCTACCCGTTCCGATTATCGTGACGGTCGCCGGCGAAGGCGGTTCGGGCGGGGCGCTGGCTATCGCCGTCGGGGACAAGGTCAATATCCTCGAAAACGCTTTTTATTCGGTGATCTCTCCGGAAGGCTGCGCGGCGATTATGTGGCGCGATGCCGCCAAAGCGGAGACCGCCGCCACGGCGTTGAAAATTTCCGCGAAAGAGCTGGCTGAGATGGGCCTGGTGGATGAAATCGTGCCCGAGCCGGAGGGCGGCGCGCACGCGGACCACGAAGCCACAGCTCATCTTCTCGACTCGGTGCTCGAACGAAACCTCCTGGAGCTTCTCCAACTGACGCCGCGCCAATTGACGGAATCGCGGTATGCGAAATTTCGGCGAATGGGGCAATTCTTCAATGGCGGGGATAGGTAGCGGCCGACGCCCCGCTTGTCGCCGGTTCTGGACGTCTCCGAGAGGCGTGGCGCGTACAGAAGCTTTTCATTCTTGGGCGTCGCGTCGTTGTGAGCGCGGTTTTTTCGCCCTTAGCAGATTGGCTACCTCGATCTCGTGTTGCGGTTGTGGACGGGTGCATGCTGCCGTACGCTCGTCTGTCAGCCAGAGGCCCATCGCAGCCGAGAGGGGACGCCGGCTGGTTCAGTGAAAAAGTCGCTCCCGGGGAGTCAGAAAGGAACCCATGTCCGAACCCTTCCGCCCTTATGAGCGTTTGGTAGAAATCACAATTTTCGGAAAGAAATTCCAGGTCCCCGAGAAAAACTCGGTCTTGCGGTGTTTTCAGTACATCAGCCCGGAAACGGTCCCCTATGGCCGGTTCTGCTGGAATCAGGACTGCCAATATTGCCGCATCATGTGCCAGCTTCCCGACGATGACCAGCCGCGAGAGATGCTGAGCTGTAAGTTCATTGTCATGCCCGGAATGGCCATCACCGACATCAGCCCGGAACTGAAGTGGTGTCTCCGGGCGAAGTTGCCCGCAGCCTCGGCGGTATCGCGTTAACCGCTGGCCGGACACATGGACCCCTCATTGGGCCGCGGAAGTTGGATTAACAGGCTTCTTTCTTCGTTCTCTGGAATGGGCATTCTTTTTGAAACTTTTTCTGCTTGTTGGGTTAATACACAAAGAACGGGAAACAGTCGCATGGAGACGGCTGCGCGCCACCACACCCCGTGAAACAACCTTGGTGCGCAACCGTCCAAGAGGGGCGCTTTGAACTCCAACTCAAAGCGCCCCTTTGATTACCTCGAAGGCAGGACGACACAGGCCGCGCGGGCGCGACCATCTCAGGGGCCTCCGTTTGTTTCCTCCAGTTTTGGTTGCGCAATGTGTCCCTCTGCTTTACGATTCGAGTTCCACGAAGGGATTGGAAAATGAGCGCAATTCTTTGCGACGGCTGCGGGCAGCCAGCGACGCCGGAACATATCGCAGAGCGGATCCGCCGTCTGGAACTGGCCACGCGCTATCGCCCGATCCACATCCAGGTGTTATTCCTTGCTGATGCGCCTCCTCCAGGGATAGAAAACGATTTCTACAATACGGCCGGCACGGACGGTTCTGGAATTCTGATCGGGCGGAATTTGGCGGAGGGCTTCTTCGAAGCTCTCGATATTCCTTCTGGAGCAGGGAATCGCGAAGACTCCTTGGCGGAGTTTCAGAGGCGGGGATATTTTCTTGTCTTTTCCGTGGAATGCCCGACTGATGCGGCCGGGCTTCTGGTGAAGCGATTGAGCCGTGCGGTCGTAAAACGAATTCAGCTATCGTACAAGCCGCGATTCATTGTGCTGTTGTCTTCGAACACGCAGCCACTAATCCGGGTTTTGCAGGAAGCTGGGCTCGGGAACCGGCTGATTCTGCGGGACGGTTTGGCGGTCAATTGGCCCCTCGCAAGCGACCCGTCTGCTTTGACGAAAGAAAGCGGTGTGCTGCGCTCACTGCTTGCCGAGATTCAAGACCACGCGAAAGCGGACTGATCCTGCCGCAGAAGTTGTCCGGCTAGGACCCGGGAAGGAACGGTGAAAGTCTGAAGTTATCCGGCAATAAGCCTCGCCGATCGTCGAGATTGAGTTTGGAGAGGATATTGGAAACGTGAAATTTTACGGTTCGGTTGCAGATTTTCAGTGCGCTAGAGATCTCCCTATTCGTCAGTCTCCGCATCAAGAGTTGAAGCACTTGTATCTCTCGCGCCGTCAGAGAATGACCCGGCAAACGCTGCGCACTCAGCAGCGCTCTGACCTGCTTGATGTAGGCTGCCAAGACCTCCGGAGGCACCCAGAACTGTCCGTCCAAAACGCTGCGGATGGCATGAGGCAGTTCCGCCTGCCAAGCCTCGTGCAGTTCCAAGAAGCCGTCTATGCCCCAATAAAAGAGCCGAAGTTTCTGGGCATCGCTGCCGTTTCCTGGCGGAAGCAGAGCGATAAACTTGCTGCCGGGCGAATGGGCACGAACCCTGGATGCCAGCGGACCCAAATCCTCTCGCAAAGAACAAGCGTCCAAAAGAAAAAGCCGCGGAGAACTGGAGGGCCCTTTGGCCTCGGCCTCATTCAGCGCCGGAGGCAAATACCGAACGGATGGATCGGCGAGGCGAGAAAGGACCTCGTTTACCGCCTGAGTGAGGACGGGGTGCGAGCCGATCAACTGAATTGTCATAGCCACTCGCTTGCCGGTCTACATTCGGAAAAAATCACGCTGGGAACGCTGGGCAGAAAATCTATAAAGATGAAAACCTACGAAGCGTAAAAGAAGAAACAAGACCGCCGCGAATATAACGCTCCGGTTAATAAAAGCAACTACTTTTTTGGACTATTTTTTATAGCCCGCCGTTTCTTTGCCTTTTCTTTGCTGTACTTCGGTTGGCCCCGCAGGGTCAGGAAAACTTGCCCCATAAATTTTCGCTTGGGCCGTTGCCCTCCTCCGCGTGCAAGGACTATTTTCCGTGAGCCCAGTTGGCTCGCAGGAAGAAAGTACCAAACGCCGTTTGCGGTGTGGAGCAACGTGGGAACACTTAGGGAATACGCAGAGGCCAGACGGTTCATCTTCAGGGGCAATGCCCGCCTCGGTTTTGTTTTGCAACAATTGGCTCAATGTACGGGTGACGCCGAAATTTCTCCCGATGCTCGGACCCAGTACTTGCTGTTAACCGTTGACACTTCCCAGCGTGATGTCAAGAAGGTCTTCATCTAGATAGCCCCTCGCGGGCGGAGGTGGATGCATGTATTACAACGTGTTTGGAGAAAAGGTTTCCAGGCGGCGCTACAAAGAGATGTGCAACGCCGCGAAGAACCGGCGCGAACTGATCGCTGCCGGATTAACCAGCCGGCGCGACCTCATGAAGATGGGGCTGCTGACTGCGGGGGGCATGTTGGTGGCCAAGAGCGGGCTGAGCGCCCGGGCGCAATCGGCGACTACTACCACTGCAGGGGGAGGGGCGTCGACCACAACCAACAAGCCGGCGAGTAATGGAAGCAATACCAGCCCCGGCACCAACCAGAACTGCGTGCCCGGCAACCAGACGCAGAGCCCGACGACCAAGCCATTTGTCATGGCGCTGCCGATTCTTCCCGTTGCCGCCCACACAGCGCTCTCGACATTTGATCCCCAGCCCACCAATTGCCCCAATCCATCGAGTGGGGCGGACGGGACCGAGCATCGCGCCTTCTGTCACCAGGGGCCGGATCGTTTTCCCAGTCTGTTCCCGGCCGCTAACAATTTGGGGACCAACCCCAACCACTACTACAAGTTCCACCAGAGGCAGAAAACCGGCGTGCAGATGTCGCCCCAGCTTCCGCTTCAAACGGTCTGGGGGTTTGATGATGGCACGCACGGAATCTTGAGCCCTGGGCCGGTCTATCAGGCTTTCTACGGCGTGCCGACGTTGACGCGCAACATCAACTCGCTGCCCCCGATTACGCAGAAAAACAACACGGGGTTTGGGTTCCCCTCGGTCACGACGCACTTGCACAACTCGCACAACCCTTCAGAGAGTGACGGTAATCCCTGCGACTTCTATTCCAACGGCCAGTTCTGCGATCAGTACTACCCCAATGTATTGGCCGGATTCAGCACCGGGCAGTTTGGGACTACCGGCGACATCAATGAGGCTATGGCCACGCTGTGGTATCACGATCACCGCGTGGACTTCACCGCGCAGAACACCTACAAGGGCCTGGTCGGAATGTATTGCCTGTTCAACCAGTTTGATACCGGTGACGAAAGCACCGGCTTCCATCTGCCCAGCTTCCCGC
>DASWCG010000320.1:0-3269 GCA_036390175.1 Candidatus Acidiferrales bacterium
GCCGGGCGACACGAGATGAGAACGAACCAAAGCCTCAGGGATGAAGATGCCCGTGAACAGGCGGAAAGGGTTGAATGGCTGTCCGACACGAAGGTGCTCGGGCTGCGCAGGTCTATGTGCTTCGCTCATGGGATTTGCCTCGCAAGGTGATGCAGGGGTGAAGTTGCTGATTTAATGGGAGTTCAGGGTAGAAGGAAGCTAGGCTGCTCGCCGACGGGTTGGTGGCGTGTAGATCTTTTCAAACACCAATTGCTATCTGCACGCCTGCGCGTGCGGGTTCTACGGCGACACGACTCGCGAGTGCCGGCGCACCCTGCAGATCGCGCAGGGACTTCACGTCGTATGAACCCGAATCGCCTATTTGGCTGGATCGACTTCGCGCTTGCTGTATGGTCGAATTCTTCGGCAATCTAGGGCTGCCCTTTACCCGTAACTGATGCAAGACAGTCATGAATCTTTCAGCCCGAACCCGAAAGACATGAACTGCAATGCAGCATAGCCCTGCCAGATCAGTTGATGACCGGGAGGCGGATCGTTGTTGCGTCCGAGATAGCCGCCGATCTTGGCGACCAGGCGTATCGCTTCACCCAGCAGTACGGGTGGCTTCAGGCTTTTTTTTTGCGTAGGCGCGCAGCGTTTGCAATTCGACGTCGGAGAACAACACTTCGGCGGGCAGGCCCGGCGTCTCGCGTCCCAGCAGCGTCATCAGCATAATCCGCCAGGCAATCACCAGGTTGATCGCAATCGCCCGCCGTACACGGTCGGCGGTTTCGTGAGCGATGTTCTCAATGCGGCATCCCGACTTCAGCACGCGATGCCAGTCCTCTATGCGCCAGCGCAAACAGTACCAGCGCAGGCACTGCTCAGCATCTTCCGGCGTGTTGAGATCGATTGTCGTCAGCAAGAACCATTCCACCGCTTCCGTGTTCGGCGGCGGATTTTCCTCGCGCGCATGAATCACCCAGATCTCGATCGGAGCCTTGTCGGCGTTGTAGTGCGCTGGAAGGAGTTGGACGCGCATAAAGCGCACCGCCAGATCCGCGTCGCGTCCGGGCCGATACGGCCGGGCTTTCTGTTTGCTCTTCTTCGGCCGGGCGCTTTGGCGCGGGATTTGCACGCGAACCCGGCTCTGCTCTGGTGTCTGGCGAACCGCTTCAAATAGCTTGAACGGATCCTCTTCGATGTTGCGGTCATGCTTGGCCCGGACCAACAGTTCCACCGTACCCTCACGGCGCTGCTCATCGAACATCTCGAAAAAGTCCGCCTCGCGGTCGCAGATATCGATCAGGCGGGTATGGGGCATGTCCGCGGCCACCGCCTCCATGTCGCGGTGATGCTCAATCCAAACGAAAGTTTTCTTCTCCTCAATCGGGATAGCAAACGTGGGCCGTTTATCCTCCGGTGCTCTCGGCTCCGGCGCCAGACACTGCGCTTTCAGCACGCCCAACGGCAGACCGGTCGGGGAGATTGCCAACGTAGTATGCAGGTGCAACCCGCGACTCTTGGCCCCGGTCTGATTGGCGCCGATCTCTCCCAATCCGGTGCATGCGGCCAAGCTGTTGTAGTTCAGATCGCTGCCGTCCTGCACGCACAATACGGTTTGCTGTCCTAGCATCCGCCGCATGGTGCGATCCCGGTGCGGCAGCAGGATGTTCTCCATGGTCACCGCCGAGTCTTCGGGCATATCGATCAGCCGGTAGTAGCCCTTGACGGAGGCGGCATCTCCTTGGGCCACGCCACAAAAGGCACGCCCCGGTGAGCCGGCTTTGGAGCTGGCTACCCGGTTCAGCCTTTTGCTCAGCCGTTCATCTCCCAACGGTGCGCCGCCGAACTCCTTTTCCGCCCATGTCTCCGCCTCCAAGCCGTCCGCCGGACCGAGGGCGCTACGGCCGGCATCAGCAGCCAACCCCAACTGGGCGCGGAAGTCTTTTTCCAGCGGGTAGACATAGATATCTTTGACGGTCTCGCTGGCCTGCCTCGCACGATCCTGTCTGCCGCGACCCTGCGTGCGGCCAATCCGTATCCAGTTGGCGGCCTGATAACTGGTGCCCGCAAAATGGGCGCTGTCCACAAAACTTTCCACCAGAATCGGCCGGTAGTGATATCGTTGCTCGAAGTCTACAGGCATCTGCCGTGCCGCCATCGCCAGCAGCATGGAGGCGAGGTTGGCGCAGTGGACGGCTGGCCGGATCAAAAAACGGCTCATGTTCACTACCGTGTGCAGTGAGGCTCGCCGCTGTTCCACCGTCCAGCCGATCCAGTGGTCGCGATCAGCCAACTGCAGGGCTGGCGCGGCAAAGCCCATCGCACCGAGCCATCCGTATTCAGACCCGATCAGATAGCGCACCTGGCGTCCCACCAAAGGCCCATGCCCACGCGGGTGTTCGCGAATCATCATCTCGTTCCAGATCCGCATGTGTTCCTCGCCGCCGACCAGGGTCAATGCCAGTCCGCGAACTTCTCCCGCCTGGCCGGGCACGCCCGTTGGATCGGCCACCGCCTCAGGCAACCGCTTGGGCGTGCCCGGCCCGGTCTTGGCCTGCGCCACCGGGAGCGTAAAGTGACCTGCGGCTTCCAATTCCCGGAGAGCCTTCACGCAGCCACCGCGCTGCAGGTCGCCGCGGGCGTCCTGGAATCCCCACTCCTCGCACAGGAAATCGGCCAACTCGCTGCGGTGGATGAACTCGCCGCTATCCAGCAATTCGGCGACATAGGAGATGGCAACAGGCCGTGACAGGGTCCGCTTGATCTGGCTTTGTGAAAACACACAGCGATTATGCGCTGCGAGGCATATCCATGTTCAGCATTATTTATGGGCACAGGGCAGAGCTAGCCGCGTACAGGCCTTTGCATGCGAATTTCCGTTCGATGCTTGATTTTTGGCAGTAGAATATGCCCTGCTGGCTTTATCTGGGCTCATGTCGGCCACAAACATGTTGACTCTGGAATGTTTTGATAGCATCATTATGGTATGCCGACCAGTGCCGCGAAAGAGATAACTACATTCCCCAATGAGAAGTTTTTTCTCTCACCCCAGTTCACCCTCCAACGCCAATACGAGGCCCTCCGCGCCTTCTTCGTCGACGAGGAACTCTCCAATGATGTCGCCCGCCGTTTCGGCTATTCCCCCGGCTCTTTCCGCGTTCTTTGCCACCAGTTCCGTCACGATCCCCACAAACGGTCCTCTTTTTTTCGCGAACCCCTGCACGGCCCCCAGTCGGCTCCCGCCCGCGACCGCGTCCGCGAGTTGGCCGTGGCGATGCGCAAAC
>DASWCG010000321.1:0-12424 GCA_036390175.1 Candidatus Acidiferrales bacterium
CGCCGTGGGAAAGGCACCTGCTCGCCCAGCGAAGCGATTGCCTCCGCGGGTAAACCGGCGAACAGCGGCGTATTGAAAATACCCGGCGCAATCGTCACCACACGGATACCATGACGCGCCAGCTCCCGCGCCAGCGGCAGCGTCATGCTCACAATGCCGCCTTTAGACGCGGAGTAAGCTACTTGCCCGATTTGCCCCTCAAAGGCCGCCACCGAAGCCGTAGCAATGACCACGCCCCGTCCGCCATCCTCATCGGGCTCGTTCACGGTCATGGCGTGTGCGGCGCGGCGAATCACGTCAAAGGTGCCGATCAGGTTCACCTGCAACACGCGCGCGAACCTTTGCAGATCATGAATCCCGCTTTTGCCGATGAGCTTTTCCGCTATGCCAATGCCTGCGGTAGCCACGGCGATATGCAGCCCGCCGTGCCGCTTGACCGTTTCCTCCACTGCGCCGCGCACTTGCTCCTCATTCGTCACATCGGCCTTCACAAACCCCGCCGAGGCGCCCAACTCCTGCGCCAGGTGCTTGCCCAAATCCTCGTTGACGTCCCCAATCATTACCTTTGCGCCGTGCGCGGCCAGCATGCGCACCGTCGCAGCCCCCAAACCCGAAGCGCCCCCGGTCACCAATGCGCTCTTGCCCTGAATCTTCATAGGCGTACACCTTCATTCTGGAATCTTTGAGCTGCTCGATTTACGGGGGGCAATGATAGCAGGATTCGGCCGTGCCTCCGGCCAGGTCCGCGGCTTGGTAGTGGGCTAGTTTCCGATAACCCAACTTATAGGCATAATGCTTCTCCCGGGAGTTAGTGACCGTGAATCTGAGCGAGGCAAGTACGGCCAGCACATTAGAGCCACTCGTGGAACGGGATGGCTTCGCGGTCGTCCCCGCGTGTCTAGACGAAGCCGCGGTAGAACGCCTTTGCAAACAATTTGACGACACTCGGTACCCTCAGAGAAATCTCTTATCCGTTCCGAGTGTTCAGGGGCTTGCAATGTCGAGGCCCGTGCGTGAAATCATAGAAACTGTCCTGGGGCCAAGATGCTTTGCGGTAAGAGGGATTTTTTTCAATAAGACCCGAAGCTCAAATTGGAAGGTCGTTTGGCACCAAGATTTGACAATCGCTGTCCGCGAACGTAGGGATGCTGATGGATTTGGTCCGTGGACGGTGAAAGCTGGAGTCTTGCACGTGCAACCTCCAGCAGAGATCATGGGTGGCATTCTAGCCATCAGGCTGCACCTAGACGAGAGTGGGCTTGATAACGGGCCACTACGCGTAATTGCCGGTTCGCATCGGGAAGGCCGACTCTCCGCAGAGCAAATTGGTGGTTGGGAGAAGGAGAACTCTGTAACCTGCACTGTTCCCAAAGGCGGAGCGCTACTCATGCGCCCGCTGGTGCTTCACGCATCATCTGCGTGTGCCATCCCGAAATCTCGCCGAGTGATTCACCTTGAATTTGCCACCGCAGAGCTACCTCACGGATTGGAATGGCACGACAGGGTCTAACGGTTATGGTGTGTGCATGTGGTGCATTCCGCCGCCTCCTTTGATTCGCGCGCGGAAGAAGAGCATGAACCCGGCCGGATGCTCGCCGTAGAACGGCTTGATTGCCGAAGGCGTGGAGTACAGAGTGAAATTGGCGCCGAAGCCGGTTTGCAAGTGCGAGACGATCTTGAAGTCGCGCGTGTACCCCAGCGTGTATGCGCCGATGCGAAATACCCGCCCCGCTGTGGCGGCGAGCCGTTGCTGCAACTGGGGCTGGTTGGCGAAGAGTTCGTCCTTGTCCACAAGCTCGATGCGCCCGGTCAGGTAATTCTTCTCGCGAAATTGCAGCGTGGATTCCAGCAAGTAGGAATTGATATTCCGGGCCTCCGCTGTTTTGTGGTTGCGCCCCCAGATAAGGCTCGCCGCCCAATTTCCCTGCGCAAACGGCTTGTTGTACGAGACCGACGCGGTCGAGCGCACGATATCGCCCGGCTCGGCCGCCTCCGGGTGGCGCAGTCTGCCGACGGAGACCTGCCCCGCCCAGTTTTCTGTCGGGGCCGCCGAAATCCTCCCGGCCCAGGAGTCCACCGCTCCGGCATCAATGTTCCAGCGGTTTTCGTCCGGCTCCGCGCCGTGAAACCCGCTGGCCTCGAACCCCCAAATTCCGCGCTTCACGCCCAGCGTGAATACCTCATCGGCAATATGGGAAGAATCCTGCAGGTGATGGCCGAGCGGCGCCTGCGGAATCTCGCTTGCCGAAGCGCGATGCGGAAACGCCACCGGCCCGAGCGCCGGATCGCCCACCGGCGCGGCATAGAAATTCAGCATGGTCTTCTTGCCGAGCGGACGAGCGTATTCCAGGGCTATTTCCATAAAGAGGTCGTGCGGATGCTGGCCATCGGTGATCGGCGCTCCAAAGGCCGTCTCCCCGGTCTGGAAGAGTTCCGAGTAACGCCGCTCCGTAACCGTCGCAGGGTCGAGGCTCAGCATGGTGCGGAACACGAAGCTGCCCTCTCCGGTGCGGTGCTCGGCCATGCCCATAAACCAGTTGGCGGAAAATAATTTGTCCGCTCCCCGCGGCCCGGTCTGCTGAGTGTCCGCGAGAAAGAGGACGCTGTGAAACATCAGGTTCCAACCGGCGGCTTTGCGAAAAATCATTTCCTGCGGGGCGGATTCGGGATTGCGGCTCGTCCCCGAAGCCTGCTGCATCAGGGCCGTTGCTGCAGCGTTCATTTCCATGCCCGCGGAGTGGTTCATTTTCATCGTGTGCTCGGCGGGTTCCTGCGCAGACTGGGCTTTGCAGGATTTCGCAACGGCAAAAGCCAAGACGAAGGAAAAAAGCGCAAGCAGCACGAGTGATGGCGCGCGGCGCATCCAAACACCTCCCGGACGCAGACAGCAAAAAGCTTTTTATGCAACGGTTTTTGTGATTTCGGGACAGGAGGGCTAGATACGCAAGACAAACACCGCCGGGACCAAACAGACGGGTTCTGCAGTAACTGCGGTCATCATCTCGCGTAATTTCAGGATGTCGCTCAAAGTCTGACCTGCCGCGTCAGGGACCGCCAACAGGCCAAGCGCTTTCACTACAGCTTTTGTATGGACCGCATGCTGCGGCGCTGCGGGATGAGACTCGTGCGCATGGCAGGGACTGCTTGCATCAGCCGCGGGCGAGTCCTCCAGCTTGCACCGGAAGTCACACGCAAGCGCGAGAGACGTTGCCCCCACCAGTGTCACGGCCAGCAAGCCCGCCACAAGCCTCGACATATTCGCTTAGATTGCCACGGGCTCGCTGGGGTTGCAAATCGAATGTAGCCACACCCTTGCGCGCTGCACAGCGCGACGAAAATTTCCGGTTCAACAACGGAGGCACGGTGAGGTAAACTAATTTCATGAAATACCTTCTTGCGGCAGTTTGTTTGATTTGCGCAGCCGTACTCGCTCAGGCGCAATCCGCTCCCTCGCCAGCCGGGGTCCCGGCTTTCCACGACAAGGCTCCGGCCAAGGGAGAACTACTTCCGGCGGTGATGACGGAAAAGCAATTGGCCGACGGCGGCTTCACTGCTCCGGTTCAGCAGGAATCCTATAAGGCTGCGGCCAAAGTCCCAGCACTTGTTTATCAACTCCCCTGCTACTGTTTCTGCGACCGTGCTCACGGACACACCAGCCTGCATTCCTGCTTTGAGTCTGCGCACGGAGCAAACTGTGGCGTTTGCATGGCGGAAGCGCTCTACGCCTACACAATGTCCAAGAAGGGCTGGAGCGCCAAAATGATCCGCGACGGCATCATCCGCGGCGACTACAAGCAAATGGATCTGCAACACCCCGAGCCGGTGCAATAGCTTTCTTCCACCTATTAGCTGGGCTTTTTCTTTTCCTTACCCGAAACGCACTTCGCAGCACTTTCAGCTTGCTTTCAGAATCAAGCGAAACATATTGACAGGCAGCCCTGGATATTTCTAGCCGCCATGCTGCTAGAATGAGGGGCGGAGCGGTACTGCGAAGCAGGTGATGGCGCGAAGGTTGTTTGAACCAACACTGGATCTCTGGGGAGCCAAGTTCATCCGGCCGGTGTGCATGGCCTGTCCCGATCCCGCTCACCGCGCAACGCGCAGCGCGGACGTTTCGCTGGCCTAGTTTCCGGTAAGCGAGATCGGGGCAGGAAAGCCTGAAGGCCGGCGCAAGGCGCCCACCTATTACAGAGGTTCATGACCTAGCTCCACACGGCTAAGCGGTCCGCTCCATTTTGCTTTTATGCGCATCCTTTTCATTGGAGATATCGTCGGTTCTCCCGGCCGGGAGATCGTCAGGGAACGCCTTGCCGACATCGTCGCGCAGCAAAAAGTGGATCTGGTGATTGCCAATTGCGAGAACGCCGCCTCCGGCTTCGGCATCACGCCGCGTCTCGTCGAAGAGTTGCTCGCCGCCGGCGTGGAAGTACTTTCCGGGGGCAACCATATCTGGGACCGCAAGGAAATCTTCGAGTACATTGCGCACGAGCCGCGCCTGCTGCGCCCGGCAAATTTTCCCGACGGGAATCCCGGAAGCGGGCTGTACCTCGGCGCAGCAAAGAACGGCGTGAGGTATGCGGTGCTGAATCTCCAGGGCCGCGTTTTCATGACCCCCATTGATTGCCCGTTCCGCACCGCCGACCGCGAGTTGGCGCGCATCCCCCCCGGCGTCAGCGTTGTTATCGTGGATATCCATGCGGAAGCGTCCAGCGAAAAAATGGCCATGGGCTGGTATTTGGATGGGCGCGTCACCGCAGTGATTGGGACGCACACGCACGTTCCCACCGCCGACGAGCAAATCCTTCCGGGCGGCACCGCGTTCATCAGCGACGTGGGCATGACCGGCCCGCACGCCGGGATTATCGGCATGGACCGGGACGGCATCATCAAGAAGTTTTTGAATGGCCTGCCCGCGCGTTTCGAGGTGGCCGAGGGCGACGTCCAATTGAATGCTGTGCTGATCGTTGCGGAGACAGCTGCAGCGAACGGCCAGCCCCGCGCCCGCTCCATCGAGCGGCTCCGCTACCGCCTCGACTAAGTCTGCGCGGAAGCAACCTTCCCGGCCTGGGTATAATCTTTGTTGCTATGCTCAGCAGACCTCTTCTCTGTGGCGCGCTGACAGTTGCTGTGCTGGCTGCCCTTGCGCCCGCCTCCGCCCAAATCGAGGACGAGTTTGTCGCGAAGAGCCGCGTATTCCCGGAAGCAGGGCCCGGCCTGCGCGCCGTCCGGCGCGATGCCACGGGCAACCACTATGTCCTGACCACTTCCGCCGTCACCGTATATGACGCCGCCGGTAAACTGGTCCGGAAGGTCCCCGACACTTCTGGCGGAAAAGGGTCCGCCCCGGCTCAACCGGCCAGCATCACGTACGGCGAAGACATGGACGTGGACGGGGAAGGCCGCATTTACGTCGCCGACCGCGGCGCCAACGCCATCAAGATTTTCTTCCCCGATGGCGCCGAAAAAACCATTCCGGCGAACGCGCCGACCTCCGTTGCCGCGCTTGCCGCCGGAGAGATTGCCGTGACCACATTGCATGCCGCGCGCCTGGTAACCGTGTTCGACCTGCGGGGCAAAGTGGTGCGCGAGTTCGGAGATCCCACCGAGTTGGCCGACCGCAAAGAGCTGAACCGTTTTCTGAATATCGGGCGGCTGGCCACCGATCCCGACTCCCACATCTACTACGCATTCAGCTATCTGCCCGAACCGACGGTGCGGAAGTACGACCGCTTCGGCTATGCCGCGTTCGAAATCAATCTCACCGCGCTTGAGTTTCAGCCCACGGCGCAGGCCGCACGCCGCGAGATCGAGCGGCAGGAGCGCGGCGGCACGCCGGTCTTCAAGCCGGTTGTCACGGCCTGCGGCGTGGACCCCGCGACGCAGGAAATCTGGATTGCCCTGCACGGTTTCCTGTTGCATTTCGATCGCGAAGGCGACCGCCGCGGCACCTATCGAACCTACACCCCCGAAGGGGCGCGCCTCGAAGCCACCACCATCCTCGTCGAGCCCGGGCGGCTGCTGCTCGGCGCCGATCCACTCGGCGTTTACGAATTTCCCCGGCCAGACAAGAAGAATTGATAAGTTCGCAAGCGATTTTTTTGTAGCGAAGATTGCGATGCAGCCAGTTTGTGAGCCGTATCGCCTCGCAAGTCGCGCCGGGAGAACTAAATGCATAGCTGTGGAAATTCTGTGAATCCTATGTGTGAATCCTCACCTGTCTTCGAATAATTTTCTCTTGCTCTGCGGCCCGCTTTCGTGGACAATCCGGCCCCGCCTCACAAAGAGGCTTGTGAGCCGGTACTACTCGGAGCGCTATAGGGGTAGGGGCGGCTCCGTGGCGCGGTGGTTCACTCCTTCAACTCGACAGTAAGCCCAGCCGGACTACAAGTGCGGTTTTTCCACACGATTTCCACACCTGTGGAAATGGGTGGGGAGGGTTGTTGGGCTTTGAAAGGTCGACGATGAGTGCTTGGGATAAGGTTTTGCAGCACATGGAGCGGCGGGTTAACCCGCACAGCTTCTCTACCTGGTTCCGTCCCACCCGCCAGGAAGGCTCGGAAAACGGCAAACTGCTCATCCGGGTGCCCACGCGGATGTTCCGCAAGCGTCTGACGGAGACTTACGGCGAACTCCTCCAGGCCGTGCTCCATGAGATCGGCACGCCCGACATGCGGCTGGAATTTGTGTGCACTGAGCCGGAGACTCCCCCGGCATCGTCTGCACAGGCGACAGGCTCGAGCCTGGCCATGAGCAACAAGCAGTCGCGGCTCGATTTTGACAGTGTGGATCACCAGCTCAACCCGCGATACACCTTCGACACATTTGTCGTCGGTGCCTCGAACCAGTTCGCTCACGCCGCTTCACAGGCCGTGGCCGAGCGCCCCTCAAGGGCTTACAACCCGCTGTTTCTCTACGGCGGCGTGGGGATGGGCAAGACCCACCTGATGCAGGCGGTCGGGCACTTGATCAAGCACCGCAATCCGGCCATCCGCCTCACCTACATCAGCGCGGAGAAATTCACCAACGAAGTCATCAACTCGCTGCGCTTCGACCGCATGATCAGCTTCCGCGACCGCTTCCGCACCGTGGACGTTCTGCTGGTGGACGACATCCAATTCATCGCCGGCAAGGAGCGTACGCAGGAGGAGTTCTTCCACACTTTCAACGCGCTCTACGAGCAGCAAAAGCAAATTGTCGTTTCCAGCGACTGCCCGCCGAAAGAAATCTCCGCCATCGAAGAGCGCCTGCGTTCGCGCTTCGAATGGGGACTCATCGCGGACATCCAGCCGCCCGACTTGGAAACCAAGATCGCCATCCTGCAGAAAAAGGCCGAGACCGATCGCGTCCACGTTCCTGACGATGTGGCCGAATTCATCGCCCGCTCCATCAAGTCTAACGTCCGCGAGTTGGAAGGCGCGCTCACGCGCTTGGTCGCCTTTTCCTCGCTGACCGGTGGCGGCATCAACCTTTCCACCGCCCAGCAAGTGCTGAAAAACATCATCGCCACGCAGGAAAAGAAGGTCACCATCGAGCTGATCCAGCGGCGCGTCGGCGAGCAGTTTGGCCTGCGCGAGCAGGACCTCAAGATGCGTAGCAACACCAAGGCCATCGCCTTTCCGCGCCAGATTGCCATGTACATTGTTAAGCAGCTTACCTCCGCATCGCTGCCGGAAATCGGCCGCCAATTTGGCGGCAAGCATCACACCACGGTGCTTCACTCCATCCACAAGATTGACGCGCTGCGCCGCAGCGACAAAGAACTAAACCGCACCATCAATCGGCTCCTCGACTCGTTCGAATAGCCTGGACCAGTTCGGGGGCGGTGACCCCACATCCAGACCGTTTCTTGCCGTTTCCTGCGCCTGGTAGATCTATCCAAGTAATTTGACTTATCCGGATTTGCATCGTATGGTCTCGGAATCCGCGATCAAAAGGAGTGTCCCCTGATGCGTTTATTCAAACTGACTGTCTTCGCCGTCTTTTTGTGTTCGCTTTCTCTGTCCGCTCAAACCGTGGATGAGGTTATTGCTAAGAACATTCAGGCCCACGGCGGCTTGGCCAAGTTGAAAGCCATTCAAAGCATGCGCCTGAGTGGTGATTTTGAGGCCGCAGGCATGGAAGCCGGATTCACCCAGGTCTACAAGCGGCCCATGAAAGTCCGTCGTGATGTCTCCATCCAGGGACTCACCATGATTCAGGCCTACGATGGTCAGAACGGATGGCAGGTCGTCCCCTTTACTGGCAAGAAAGATCCCGAGCCTATGGCTGCTGATGAGCTGAAGATCATCCAGGAAGAAGCCGATATTGATGGCCCCTTGGTTGACTACAAGCAGAAAGGCAATAAAGTCGAGTTAGTCGGCAAGGAGAAGATGGAGGGCACAGACACGTATCATCTGAAAGCTACCCTTAAGAATGGTGACGTCCGCAATCTCTATCTTGATGCCGGGAGCTTCCTTTTAATCAAGGCGACTGGCAAGCTTACACGGCAGGGAACTGAGATGGAGGTCGAAAGTACCCTTGGTGATTACAGGGACGTACAAGGGGTCATGTTTCCGTTTTCGATCGAGCAGCATCTGGTGGGGGGCCAGGGTCCTGGGCAAAAGATCGCTTTCACCAAAGTTGAAATAAACGTTCCGGTCGAGGATTTGATTTTCAAGATGCCGCCTCCCGCAGCGCCCGAAAAAACCGCGCCAAGTCCGGCTGTCGCCGGCGAACAACCGAAAAAGCTGAACTCTGGAGCCAAGCCGCCACAAGACTGATTTTTGCGAGCCTGTGGATTCCCTGCGTATAACCGCTTGAAATTGTGTGCACAGCTTGTGGTTTTCAATGGCTGTTGTGCGGCTTTTTGGGTCCTGCCGGGAGCTTTTCCTCGATTTCCTCACGGCCCGTCCAACCAATAGACAGGGTTAAGCCACGACGAATCCTGGGCTCGCCCGGCTTTTCCACCTTTCCACAGCTACGGCGGCTACTACGGTCTTTCTACTTCCTTAAAAAAGAAGTACAGTACATGGTCACAAGCAGCCGTATAAGCATGTGAGGAAAACCCGATGGAATTCAGCGTAAAGCGGTCCGACTTACTCAACGAACTGGCAATGACGCAAGGGGTGATCGAACGCAAGACGACCATCCCTATCCTCTCCAATCTGCTCGTTGAAGCCAAAGGCAGCCGCGTGACCATTACCGCCACCGACCTCGAGCTCAGTGTCTGTACCTCCTGTGAGGCCAAAGTCAAAAAAGAGGGCGCCGGAACCATCCCGGCTAAAAAACTCCTCGAGCTCGTTCGGCTCCTACCCGAAGAGGAGATCCGCTTCAAGCTGCTTGAGAATCACTGGGTGCAGGTCGTTTGCGACAAGAAGACCTACAAGATGGTGGGCATGGCGCGCGATAATTTTCCAGCTATTCCTGTGTTCCCGCACACGTTGGTAAAAATTCCCGCAGCGATCCTGCAGGGGTTGATCAGCAAGACCCAATTCGCCATTTCCATGGAAGAATCGCGCTACACGCTCAATGGCGGCCTGCTGCTCCTCAAGCCCGACACACTCTCCATGGTCGCCACCGACGGCCACCGGCTCGCTCTTGCCGAAACCGACCACAAGCTCGGAGGATTGAACAGCGAAGTCCGCGTCTTGATTCCCAAGAAAGCCATGTCTGAAGTTCTGAAGCTCGCCAATGAAGCCGGCAACGGCGCGCAAATCGAATTTGCCCGCGACGACAGCCATCTCTTTTTCCAGGTCGGCCATCGCCTGCTGATTTCCCGCATCCTCACCGGGCAGTTCCCGAATTACGAAGCCGTCCTGCCGCGTGAAAACAACAAGTCTGTGGTTCTCGAGCGCGGCGAATTCAACGATGCGGTCCGCCGCGTCTCGCAGCTCGCCGACCAGCGTTCCCATGCCGTCAAATTCGCCGTCGCCAAAGAAGGCGTCGAAATTTCCGCTTCGAGCCCTGAATATGGCGAAGCCCGGGAAAATATAGACAAAGAATACAAGGGGGAGCCGCTGGCTATCGGTTTCAATGCGCAGTACATGCTCGACTTTCTCGGCGCCGCCGCGGAAGGACCCATCAGCATCGAGCTCAAGGACGAGCAGTCCGCCGGGCAGATGCGCCCGCTCGCGGACGAACAATACCGCTACCGGTATGTGATTATGCCGATGCGGATTTAATTCAACTTTTTCGTCTCGTTGGTATCACGCGGGCGGCGGTTTTAGGCTGTACCTGTTCAGGAAAGTTTGTTTCCAATTCGACATCGCTTACCACACCCTCAAGTTTCGTGGTGTTCGAGATCCCTTCAAATCTCTCTAGGAGAGAGTTGATCTCTGTCTCAGCAAAGGTTTGGCAGTCCAAATAAAGTTTCGTCAACAACATTCGAAGCGTTTCCATGAGCGAGGGGAGAACCCGCTCAAATTCTGGGAATGCCCGACGAAAGGAACGGATTCTATCTAAGTTTTCGCCCAGTCGCAGCTTTCGTTCTGCTTCATCTTCCCAGATGCTCTTCCAATACAGACATGTGAGGCAGGACGCGGTACAACGCGTGCCTTCGTGAGATAAGAATGATTCCCAGCCAGACTTCGCGAGTAAGAGAACTTTAAGCGAATCGTCCCGACGCTTTTCGCTGTTGCATCCTCTGCACGCCACCAACACGTTGCCTGGAACGTGTAGGCCCGCCCGATAGCGATTCATGCCGTCAAGATGCTCAATCACTGGTACTGCGTCTGACAGGTCACGGGAACAGTATGGGCACTGGTTATTAAACAGCCTTCGGACAAGCTCTTCGTATTCTTCGCCATCAACTTTAATTGGCCAGTTTTTGCTGATCCTACGACTCAACTCGTGAAGAAACATGCTGACGAGCTTGTTAGCCACGTCCGATTTAGCGCGCCGCGTTGCGGAGCGTAATTGGGAGGTGGGGTCTTTCACAGCTTCCTATCTCCGAGTAGCCAACTAACGTCAACATCTAATGCATGCGCGAGGGCCCTAAGTTCGTAGTCGAGCACGTGACGTTGATTGTTTTCGATTTTGGCAATCGCGGCTCGGTCAAGCTGAATTCCGAGTTGAGCGAGTTTCCCCGAAAGGGCGTCCTGCGTTAGCGCTGGTTTGCAATCACGACGCGCTTCGGCGACGCGCCTTCCAACAATGTTTTTGTGCAAGGTCTTCTTGGTCACAGAGGACAGACTACCTTCTGTACAAACGAAAAATGTTCTAAACTAGAACATCAGTGCGGAGGGCATCCATAGAGAGGAGTCGCTGCGATCATGACGAAGAAGAAAGCGCGATTGTGTCGCATAAGGACGAAACCGAAGTATGAAAAGCTGCCCTGGCCGGGCCTGAAGGCAAAAGACTACCTGAGCCGGGTTATAACGCGGGTAGTGAAAGAGGCGAAAGAGACCAGAGAAAACGAGGTGTGGGCGAAGGACCTTATCGCACGGGTCCTGGATTACGTTCCACCTGAGACTGCGCTGAAACTGGTTTACTGTGAGATGCGCCGCCGAACAAAGCCCATCCCGCAGTTCGGCCACACATCTGACAGCGGCTGTGAGCCGCGCGAATGACTTCGGCCCTGAGCTTTATATCGACCTCTCCGGGATTACGGTCATTCTTTTGCGCCTCCTAAAGGGCGAGAGCTTATCGGGACTCGCTTATGGCGACCATAAGGGACAGCTCATAAGCTCATGAAATGCAGAGGCTTACACGATTGTGGGCTTACAGTCAAGCCTTGAGAAAATACCTTTATTCCGGTAAAATAGGTGTGTTGTCGATTCGCTTTTGGTTTCCTCCAAATCGGCCCGGTCCGGGTACATCGGACCACGTCGGCCAGACCTGAGCGGCCCGGTTTTGTGGTTGCGCGCCAGCAACTAGGAGCCGCTTCGGCCTGGAGAAACGAAGTCTTCGCCGCGTCCGCAACGCGCGGACGGGATGGAGCAGAAACCCTACGAGTCCCGGCTCCCAGCGGCCCGGGATCAAAGGGTAAGGCGACGGTCGGCTTTTTCCGCTGAACGCCTTCCCTCAATCTGCAAGTTCTTCTCTCCGACCGGATCGGAGCGGAGGACGCCCTCCGGCTACAGGCCGCAGGGCCAGCCTTGCGAAGCGCAAGGCACGCAGGAGAAAAAAAATGGGCGACAAAGAATCCGTCCCCGGGAAATCTCTGGGACATCAGTACGATGCCAAGTCCATCAAGGTTCTTGGCGGACTCGAAGCCGTGCGCCTTCGCCCGGCGATGTACATCGGCTCGACCGGAGAAATGGGCCTCCACCACCTCGTGTGGGAAGTGGTGGACAATTCCGTGGACGAAGCCCTTGCTGGCTTTTGCGACGAAATCAACGTCATCGTCCAGGAAGACAACTCCGTCACCGTCACCGACAATGGCCGGGGCATTCCCGTGGACATGCACGCCACCGAAAAGCGTCCCGCTGCGGAAGTGGTCATGACC
>DASWCG010000322.1:0-3184 GCA_036390175.1 Candidatus Acidiferrales bacterium
CAAGAATTTGGAAATGCCGCCATCGGCGTGATCATGACAGGCATGGGCGAAGACGGCGCCGAAGGATTGGGCGCCATTAAAGCCGCGGGCGGCATAACCATCGCGCAGAGCGAGGACACTTGTGTGGTCGGCGGCATGCCGCGGGCCGCCATCAGCAAAGGATTCGTCGATCGGGTCATCCCTCTGGACGCGCTGGCTAATGCGTTGTTGCATCACTGCGGCAGCGAGCGAGGCCAGCCGGAACGGGCCCCGGTCTCTAGTTACCGGCAATGATAGCGGAGGACAAGTAGTTCTTGGGAGGAGATAGTCATGGAACAATTCGCAGCTCTCGTGCGCAAAAAGGATCAGCAACCGGTGCGCTATTTGGTCGTGGACGACTCCGTCTTCGCGCGAAAAAACCTGACGAAGATGATTGAGGCGTTCGGCGGCGAGGTGGCGGGAGAAGCCGGCGATGGTCTGACGGCCATCGCGGAGTATAACCGCACCAACCCGGACGTTGTTCTGATGGACATCACCATGCCCCAAATGGAAGGGATCGAAGCGGTCGAGCGCATCGTTCGGCAGCACGCGGATGCCCGCATCGTGATGGTGTCCTCGGTCGGGTACCAGGAAAATATTCTCGCCGCGCTGCAGAAGGGTGCGAAACACTTTGTGCAAAAGCCTGTGAAACCCGATGTGCTCTATGAGATTTTGCGGTATGTACTGAGCGACGAAAATGCGGCCACACCGGCCGCTGTCGCGGGAGATCATGAACTATGAGAATGGAACTGATCCAGCCATTCATCAACGCTGCGGACGCGGTCTTGGCGGAAACGCTGCAATCCCCCACGAAGATTGGGGACCTCACGATGGAGCAGGAGATTTATCGCCGCAAGGGCCTGGCCGCGCTCATCGTGATCAAAGGAGAGATTGAAGGCCGCGTCATTCTCGACCTCGATCCTGCCGTCGCCGTGAAAGTCGCCGGCTACCTCGCGGGCGCAGAAGTGCAGGAATCCGAGCAGATTGTCAGTGAGACGGTCTGCGAGGTGGCCAACATGGTGATCGGAAACTCCATCACGCTGCTCAACGACCAGGGTTTTCGCTTCAAGGTGTTTCCTCCGGAGATCCATACCAGCAAGGAAGGTCTCGCAGGCAGTCAAGACACGGAGGCCATGGTGCTTTGTTTCGAAACCCCGGCCGGCAACGTCTATATGAACATCGCGATGCGCTATCAGCGGCGTCGCCGTCGCGAACGCTCCTCTGCTCCGGCAATCTTCTGAAGTGTGTCCCCGCGGTCGCGTTCTTCGACGTAGTCCCTTTGGGGTACGCTTCTTTTCTCTCCAGGTTGCGCTCATCATCACGCAGAATTCGTCAGGTCGGTCTACCTGCGGAATTGTTTGAGGCTATTCGGAATCGCTTGGCGCAAGCCGGATGTATGCCGCGCCATGGCGATAGAGCCCTGCGGCGGGAATCTGCTGCGAAAAGACAATGCGCACGGGAACAAAAATATTTCCGCTCCCCGGGGTGAATGGCACGGCTACTTCCACGCGGGATCCTTCGGGATACTTGTTGCGGCTGCGAAAGCTCAGACCGCCGCGGGACAAATCCTCGCACACGGCCACTTCTTCGCTAAACCCCTTGTGGCGGATACAGGCCAGTATCCGGGCTTTCACTCGCGTCCGGTTGCGTGAGGGATTGACTTTGACGGCCGTATCAGCCGGTTCCGCCTTCTTGATATTATCCGGCAACGCCTGCGTAAAGATCGCCGGCGTCTCGCAGTGCTGGCAATACCGCGCGATGCACTTCCTGGCCTCGAAGGTCTTCAAATCCCGCTCGGACAAATAGGCCACCTCGCGGCGCTGACAAAAACTGCATTCCATCAGGAGCCGGGCCAGCGCTTCCTGGGCCTGTTCTATAGGCGGGAATTCGATGTCCCAGAGATTGATGGCGGAGTCGTCTAAAGCGACCGCGTAGAGGATTCCGCCCTCGTCTTTGCCGATCTCTGCGACCACATGCGCTCGAGCTGCACGAACCTGGTTGCTGCGGTCTACGCGCCGCAGCAGGAGTTCCTGCCCTGACGAAAGTCCCGCTTTGAGGAGGAGAACAGCGCCATTCCGGCTTACCAGCACCGTGTGCGTCTGCACCGCGAAATCTTTTCCGTCCGCGTCGTTCCACGTGGCCTCGAGGACCATGGTGAAATTGACGCGATCGCTCTGGCGCATGCCATCGGGGTGCATTCGTGAGTCTCCTCGGATGTTGCCTACAGGCTTCGCTAGCGTAGCACACCACTGCGGGAGATTGGGGAGACCCGCTCCAGGGGTGCCCTTCTAACAAATGTGGGCCGGTCGGGGGTTCCGCCGATAGACAAGACAGACCGATTCTGAATGCCTGCCACAATGGCTCGTCGCGCACTGTTGCGATATACGCTCCCTTCGCAGGGCGTACCACTTGTTCACCGGCGCCGGCCAGGCGAGAATACCTTGTGCGTGTGCGGCTCGTTGTGTTTCCTCCCGAAGGCGGGTCAGTTCTCTTGGGGTGAGCGGGGCTTTGCCGTATGTCGGAATCCAAAACGCGTGACCACACCACACAGGACCCCCGGCCGGCTGAGACAAGTCCGGTGAGGGTGGAGCGCCGCTATTCGATTCGCTATTCGTTTGCTGTTCCGGCCGAGGCCCTGGACCTGGAAAAGGGCAAGCGCTGCTCCGGCCGCACCATTGATGTTTCCACCGGCGGCTGCTTCATCGCGTCCAATCATCCTCTTCCTGAGCGAACGCGCGTGAAACTCCGCCTGATTTACGGAAAAGAATCCGTTGAGATTCTCGCGACAGTTCGCACGGTCAGGCCCGGGATCGGCATGGGCATGGAGTTTCTCGAAATCGACCCGGCGCAGTTTGCCATCCTCCAGCGCTGGCTCGCCCCCCTCCAAAACAAATAAGAGTCCCCTTAGAAGTTTCCCGCTTTTATTTTGAACCCGCGTTGGGCTCGGTTGACTTCCACGGAACACCGCGTCCAAAGCAGCGGCAAATCAGCAACCTACTTCTTCGATGCGGCAGCGGCAGGCTTTAATTCGGCGGCCGACGTTTGTAATCCAGTGACAGTCTTCGGATCCAGCTCGTACAGCGACGTTTCGTTTTCCCGCCTGGCGATATAGGAATCACCGCCTTTCGAAATGAAGACTTTCTCGACGCGCTTACCGTCGTTGGAG
>DASWCG010000323.1:0-4055 GCA_036390175.1 Candidatus Acidiferrales bacterium
CGATTCAGGATGAGAAAATACATGCGTTGCTGACCAGCTATTCCCCCGAAGAAGTGATGCTCAAGATACAGCGCGAAGTCGATGGGCAATTGGCCAAATACAGGCGCAAGATGAAAGCGGAGCAACTGGCAATGGTCGAAAAACAGTACGTGCAGAAGCGGCTCTTGGAAGAGTTTGGACTGCCGCGATTGAGTCTATTCTATTTGACGTAATACGGGCGCCAGCGAAATTGCTCGTCAGGCTGAAGCGAAACCAGATTTTCTGACGCCACACTTGCACTTGAGCACCATCTTGGAATAGGAAATCTCTTTGTATGAATGAAGAGCTGAAATTATCGATCGAGAAGCTTGTCTATGGCGGTGATGGCTTGGCCCACGCCGATGGCAACACCGTTTTCGTGCCTTATGTCTTGCCGGGGGAAGAGGTACGCGCGGCCTCGAAATCGAGAAAGAAGAAATTGATCTGGGCCGAACTTGTTGAGGTTAGCTCACCGGCGAAAGAGCGCGGAAAGGCGAGGTGTCCTCACTTTCAGAAATGCGGCGGATGCCACTATCAGCATATTCCAGCAGCAGAGCAGTTGAGGCTCAAGAAAGAGATTTTGCGAGAAACACTCGCCCGGCTCGGTGGAGTTTCGTGGGAAGACGGGATCGAGGAACACTCTGCGGAACCCTATGGTTACCGAAATCGGGCGCAGTGGGCCGTGCGGAGCGGTATGCCGCGGGCGCTGGGGTATTTCTTGCCAGAAAGTTCGACGATCCTACCGATCGATGAGTGTCCGGTGCTGTCGCCACGCCTCTCGGAGACATTTGCGCAACTTCAAAATATGGCGCGCTCAGGCACACTCCCTGCGGGCATCCGGGAGATCGAAGCCTTTGCGGATTCAGCGGACGAAAAGATTGCTCTAAACGTGGCGTTCGAGAAATTCCCGAAGCCAGCGGCGGAGCTGGCGTCTATTTTTCGGGAAGCGCTGCCGCGGATTGAGAGCTTGCTTCTGCTGGATCAGAAGAAGAATCGGTTTGAATTGACAGGGCCAGGGTTCTTACTCCACGAGGCGGGCAGCTATAAATACCGCGTCAGCCATCTTTCCTTCTTTCAGGTGAACCGCTTCCTGGTTGAGGATTTGTTGAAGACCGTGACGGCAGATGCGCGTGGCGCGCTCGCGCTCGATCTCTATTCCGGAGTCGGGTTCTTCACGCTTCCGCTGGCTAGAACCTTCGCGAAAGTTGTCAGCGTAGATGCGAATCTCGCGGCGATGCGGGATCTGCAGGCCAATGCGGAGCTGGCGGGCGTCACGATCAGCGCGCACAATGAACATGCGGAAGAATTCTTGAAGAAAACTCAGGAAAAACCAGACTTTGTGGTCCTGGATCCGCCGCGGGCAGGATTGGGAGTGGAAGCAGCAGGGCGTCTCGCCGAGCTGGGCGCCGAGGAAATTGTTTACCTTTCTTGTGATCCGTCGACGCTGGCACGCGACCTGGCCGTGCTAACCGGCTCGCAGCGGAAACCGAAAGAAATCATTGGACCAGGCGTCCGATATGAGATCGCCCAAATGCACTTGTTCGATTTGTTTCCGCAAACCTTTCACATCGAAACACTCGTGAGGTTGCGAAGAGCGACATGAGGCTGCCCGCCGTAGCGATCGCCGCGGCCTTTGCCAGTGGTATCGCGCTCGGCCTGCATCCCGCGATTGCGCGAAATGCATCGTCCCCAGCTCTATTATTCTCTTCTCTCAGCGTTGCAGGTCTTGTCGTCTTGGCCGGATTCATCCTGGCAAGAATTGGGCGTCTCTTCCCTGCGGCTGCCGCTTCTCTTGTGAGTTGGGCTTTACTCGGCTTGGTATCGGCTTGCCTTGCGGAACAGTCGCGCCCCACGGATCACGTAATCTCGCTTGTGGAGCAGGGACGCCTCAACTTGAAAGCGCCTTTGCGATGGCACGGCCACCTTCGCGATGAGCCAACGCGTCTGCCGTGGGGCTACGGATACGAAATTGAGCTTTCGGGCGTGGAGTTCGATGGCGCCTTGCAGTCAGCACGAGGCGGGTTGCGTCTTAGCTTTACATTGCATCCGGAGGAGGGTCCGCCGCCGGAACTTCACGCCGGAGACGAAGTGGCCGCCTTGACTGACGCGAAGCGGCCACAAGTCTTCAAGGATGAGGGCGCGTTCGACAGACGCGCGTATTTGGCGCAACAAAACATCGATCTGGTGGCCACGTTGAGAGCCCCTGAATTGATCGAGCGGCTCTCCTCACCGATCCCTACAGCCGGAACGCGCCTGGCGCGGACGCGATGGCGATTGCGCAATGAGGTTGATGAACTCTTTGCAGGAACTCCGCAGGCCGCGGGAGTGCTGCGGGCAATGCTTCTCGGCGACCGCAGCTTTGTCGATCGGACAGAAGCCGTAGATTTTCAGAAGACGGGCGTATTCCATGTGCTTGTCATCGCGGGTTTGCACGTGGGTGCTCTCGCGTTCGCGCTCTATTGGGCGGGGCGGAGACTACGGCTGTCCCCCATGTGGACGATCCTGTTCACACTGACACTGTTGTTCGCTTATGTCGCCGTGGTAGAACAGCGGCCCCCGGTGTTGCGCGCGGCAATGATGGCGGCGATTGTCGTGCTTGGTGGATTTTTCTTTCGCAGGCTGGAACTGCTGAATTCCGCCGCCGTGGCAGCGCTGATTTTGCTCGTGGCAAAGCCTCTCGCACTACACGACTCCAGTTTTCAATTGACCTTCGTGGCGATCGGCTGCATTGCGGGACTGGCTGCGCCGTGGCTCGAGAAGACGACGCAGCCATACGTGCGCGCGCTGCGCGGCTGGAGGGACGTGACGCGGGACGCCGCTCATGAACCACGCGCGGCTCAATTCCGAATCGATCTGCGTTCGCTGGCACAGTGGCTTTCTGCGCGGCTTCCCCAACGGCTTGACAAAACGACAAGAGACGCGGTGGTGAGCGGGCTGTCTTTGACGCTTCGTGCCTGGGAGTTGCTGGTCGTCGCGGTGGTATTACAGATCGGGATGCTGCCATTGATGGCGCGAGATTTTCATTGGGTCACGTTATCGGGGCCGATCGTGAATCTTGCAGCCGTGCCGCTCACGGGCATCGTTGTGCCACTCGGTTTCCTGACCTTGGCAACCGGTTTGATTCTTCCAGTGCTGGGCAGGCTGCTGGCCACGCCGCTCGCATGGTTAACGATGCTGCTTTTGCACACGGTCCGGTGGTTTGCACATTTTCGGGGATGGAGTTACCGGATTCCGGGGCCGGCGCTCTGGTTGATTGTGTTGTTTTTTATCGTTGGCGTTCTGCTCGGCGTCGAGATGCGGTTGAAACTTCCATCGCAAAAGACAATTGCCTGGGGATTATGTCTGGCGTGGGTAGCCTGCGCGCTCACGATTGCGATTTATCCTTTCGGAGCGAAGTGGACAAAGGGAAAGCTGGAAGTGACGGTCCTGGACGTGGGCCAGGGCGACTCGCTTTTTGTCGTATTTCCGGGCGGCAAAACACTTTTGATTGATGGGGGCGGCGCATTCGGAGGTTTTCCCGGTCACGAGGAACACTACGGCATCGATCCGGGTGAAGAAGCCGTGTCTCCCTATCTGTGGTCGCGGGGATTTCAGAAGCTGGACGTTGTGGCACTGACGCACGCACACCAGGATCACCTCGGTGGCTTGACGGCAATTTTGGAGAATTTCCATGTCGGCAAGCTCTGGATCGGACGCGAAGTCGCTTCGCCTGCACTGACACAGTTGGAAGAACTGGCCCGAGAGCGGAGAATCCCAGTCGAACACGAGCTCCGCGGAAAGTCCTTTTCCTGGGATGGCGTCACCGGCGAGTTTTTGTGGCCGGAGATCGTTCCTGAAGAGGTTGCCCCTTCGGCGAAGAACAATGATTCTCTCGTGCTGCGGTTGCGCTACGGCAGCCGTAGTATTCTGCTGCCTGGAGACGCGGAAAAACAGGCGGAGCACGAGATTCTTGCAGAGAACAAGGCGGAAGAGATGCAATCCGATGTGCTGAAAATCGGCCATCACGGAAGCAAGAATTCAACGACGCTCGAATTCCT
>DASWCG010000324.1:0-11989 GCA_036390175.1 Candidatus Acidiferrales bacterium
ATTTTGCTGGCGCGGCAGGTGGGGGTGCCGTACATCGTGGTGTTTTTGAACAAGTGCGACATGGTGGAAGACGCGGAGTTGCTGGAGTTGGTGGAGTTGGAAGTGCGCGAGTTGCTGAAGGCCAACCAGTTTCCGGGAGACGCGGTGCCGGTGATCCGCGGGTCGGCGTTGGGGGCCTTGAACGGGGAAGAGAAGTGGGAGAAGAAGATCGTGGAGTTGATGGCGGCGGTGGACCAGAAGGTGCCGCTGCCGGTGCGGGAAGTGGAGAAGCCGTTTGCCATGCCGATCGAGGATATTTTTTCGATTTCGGGGCGGGGCACGGTGGTGACGGGGCGGGTGGAGCGGGGGAAGGTGAAGGTGGGGGAGGAAGTGGAGATCGTGGGGTTCCGTCCGACGGTGAAGAAAGTGGTGACCGGGGTGGAGATGTTCAAGAAGCTGCTGGACGAGGGACTGGCGGGAGACAACATCGGGTTGCTGCTGCGGGGGACGGAGAAGGATGAAGTGGAGCGGGGGCAGGTGATCTGCAAGCCGGGGTCGATCACGCCGCACACCAAGTTCAAGGCGGAGGCGTATGTGCTGACGAAGGAAGAGGGCGGGCGGCACACGCCGTTTTTCACCGGGTACCGGCCGCAGTTTTATTTTCGGACCACGGACGTGACCGGAGACGTGAAGCTGCCGGCGGGGGTGGAGATGGTGATGCCGGGGGACAACGTGAGCGCGGAGATCAGTCTGATCGCTCCGGTGGCGCTGGAGAAGGGATTGCGGTTTGCGATCCGCGAAGGCGGGCATACCGTGGGCGCCGGCGCCGTCACCGAGATCGTCGAGTAACCCATGTCCCAAGGAGACAAAATTCGCATCCGGCTGAAGGCCTACGACCACCGGATTCTCGACCAGTCCACGCGGGAAATTGTGGAAACCGCGCGGCGCACCGGCGCGGATGTGGCCGGGCCGATTCCTCTGCCCACCACCATCAATCGCTGGACCGTGCTGCGCTCGCCGCATGTGGACAAAAAATCGCGCGAGCAGTTTGAAATGCGCACGCACAAGCGGCTCATTGACATTCTCGAACCCACCCCGGACACGGTGGACGCGCTGATGAAGCTCGATCTGCCGCCGGGCGTGGATGTGGAAATCAAGGCCTTTGGCCACGCGGCCAAGTAGCCTGGCTGGAAACACGGGAGAAGAGAGCGAAGCAATGGCAGTCAACGGCATTCTCGGAATCAAACTGGGCATGACCCAGTTCTTCGCCCCCGATGGCACCAGCGTGCCGTGCACGGTGTTGCAGGCGGGGCCGTGCGTGGTCGTCCAGCGGCGCACCAAGGATAAAGACGGCTACGACGCCGTGCAGCTCGGGCTGGTGGAGTTCATCAAGCCGCAGCGGCTGACCAAGCCGATGACCGGCCACTTCAAGAAGGCCGATGTCGCGCCGATGCGCATGCTTCGCGAAGTGCGGCTCGAAGACTCGAAGGACGAAACGAAAGTGGGCGACCGCGTCCTGGTGGACCGGTTCGCGCCCGGAGAACTCGTGGACGTCATCGGCGTGAGCAAGGGCAAAGGCTTTCAGGGCGGCGTCAAGCGCTGGCACTACCGCGGCGGCGACGCCACGCACGGCTCGATGTTCCACCGCGCGCCCGGCGGCATCGGCGGCAGCTCGTTCCCGTCGCGTGTCTGGCCGGGGCAGCATTTTCCCGGACACATGGGCAACCAGCGTGTCACTTCGAAAAACCTGGCCGTGGTGAAGATCGACACCGAAGAGAATCTGCTCCTGGTGCGCGGCGCGGTGCCCGGCCCGCAGGGCGCGTACATCCTGATTCACAAAGCGAAGCGGTCCACGTAACGCAGCGGAAACGATTCGAGAAGGAAAAGAAGATCATGCCGGTTGTGGATGTGGTGAATCTGGAAGGGAAAAAGGTCGGGACGGTGGACCTTGCCGACGCCGTGTTTTCCGCGAAGGTCAACCCGCACCTGCTGCACGAGACCGTGCGATGGTACCTGGCCTCGCAGCGCGCCGGAACACACAAAACAAAAGGCCGCGGCGAAGTCAGCGGTTCGGGGCGCAAGCTCTGGCGGCAGAAGGGCACGGGCCGCGCGCGGGTGGGCTCGATTCGCTCCTCGATCTGGCGCAAGGGCGGCACGGTTCACGGCCCGCAGCCGCGCGATTATTCCTACCGGCTGCCGCACAAAATGCTCGTCGGCGCGCTGTGCTCGGCCTTGTCTTCGAAACTTGCTGAGCAGAAGCTGACCGTTGTGGAGGGCTGGTCGCTGGAAACGCACAAGACCAAGGCATTTCGGCAGTCGCTTGACAAACTGAGCGGGGAAGCCGGCACAGCTCTGCTGGTCGAAAACAGCGGCAATCGGAATCTCGAGCTGGCCAGCCGCAATCTGGATGGAGTGAAACTGGTGCGGTCCTCGGGGCTTCAGCCCTACGATTTGCTGCGGCACGATCGCTTGATCGTTTCGAGGGATGCGGCCGTGAAGCTGGGCAGCGCGCTTTCAGCGGTCAAGGCGGTTCCGCAGGACCTGGTTGAAACGATTGCGCCCGCCGCTCCGGCAGAGGGAAAACCCGCACCGGCAGCAAAGAAAGCGGCCAAGGCAAAGCCGGCGGCAAAGAAATCAGCGGCGCGCAAGGCTGCGCCCAAGACGGAAAAGAAGAGAGGGAAAAAGTAAGCCATGGCCGCCACCGTCTATCAGATTATTCGCCGGCCCATCATCACGGAAAAAGGTCTGGGCGTGAAAGAAACCCAGCACACCGTGGTGTTTGAAGTGGCCGTGGCGGCTACGAAGACACAGATCAAAGAAGCGGTGCAGAAGATTTTCAAGGTGAAGGTCGCGGACGTGCGCACGGCAAATTTTCACGGCAAGTTTCGCCGCCGCGGCCGCGCCGAGGGCTATCGCCGGGATTGGAAGAAAGCTTACGTCAAGCTGGCCGCCGGCGAAAAGATGATCGAGTACGCGGAGAATCTCTAACCGGGTATTTTTCCGGCGCCCGCGAGGGCGCGCCGTCCGCGCGTTCAACGCGCGGGTGGCATGAAGGCAAGAGGGAACGATGGGACTGAAAAGCTTTAATCCCTATACGGCGTCGCGGCGCTTTGTGACCATGCTCGACAAGAGCGAGATCACCAAGCAGGGCCCCGAAAAGTCGCTGGTCGAGCCGAAAAAGCGCACCGGCGGGCGCAACAGCCACGGTGAAATTACCTCATGGCATCGCGGCGGCGGCCACAAGCAGCAATACCGCGCGGTGGATTTTCGCCGCGATAAGACCGGCATCCCGGCGAAAGTGGCGGCCATTGAGTACGACCCGAACCGCTCGGCGAATATCGCGCTGCTGCACTATGCCGATGGCGAAAAGCGCTACATCCTGCACCCTGTGGGGCTGGACGTGGGCATGACCGTGCAGACCGGAGAAGCCGCGGACATTCTTCCCGGAAACGCGCTGGCCATCCGGCATATTCCGCCCGGCACGATGGTGCACAACCTCGAGCTGTATCCCGGAAAAGGGGGCCAGGTGGTGCGCTCGGCGGGCGCTTCGGCGCAACTGCTCAGCAAAGAGGGCGAGGTTGCGCTGATCAAGCTGCCTTCGGGCGAGGTTCGCAAGTTTTCAGTCGAGTGCATGGCCACCGTCGGCCAGGTCGGCAATCTCGACAATGAAAACCAGACCTACGGAAAAGCGGGCCGTACGCGCTGGCGCGGGATTCGTCCGACCACCCGCGGTGTGGCTATGAACCCGGTGGACCATCCGCACGGCGGCGGGGAAGGCCGCGTCAAGGGCAATCACCCGCAAACACCGTGGGGCTTCCCCACGCTCGGCGCCAAGACGCGCAGAAACCGGCGCACTGGCAAACAGATTGTTCAGCGGCGCAAGCCGTAAATGGAACGAAGGGTTTTGCAGTGAGTTCCTCGATGTGGTTGGCAGGGCACCCGGCGCGGCGGGTCTTAGAGAGCAGGACCATGAGAGCGACACGAACAACACGAGCGGCGGCCCGGCGAGCGAGAAGCTCGCGCAAAGCCGCCATCACGAAGCGCGCGAAGGCGGCAAAGCCGGCCGTCCGGCACATCGGTGTACCGGCGGTGCAGGTGCTCTATCGGTTGTGCAAGCCCGGCTGGGCCGTGTCGGTGGAGAAAACGCCCAACGCGCAAGGCACGCGGTTTGTCTGCCCGTTTTGCCCGCAGTCGCATCGCGTCCCCGGCCCGGTCCGCGGGTTCCGCAAAGTTCGGCGCGCGCAGTGGATCAAGTTCCGCCGGGTCGAGGAGTAGGAGAGGCGATGGCACGTTCGCTGAAAAAGGGTCCGTTTGTCGACGGCCACTTGCAGGAAAAAGTGGAAGCGCTGAATTCACGCAATGAAAAGAAAGTGGTCAAGACGTGGTCGCGCCGCTCGACAATCGTTCCCGACATGATCGGCCACACCATCGCGGTGCATAACGGCAAGAAATTCATCCCTGTGTATGTCACCGAGCAGATGGTCGGGCACAAGCTGGGAGAGTTCGCGCCCACACGGACATTCAAGGGACACGCGGTAAAAGCGGCGCTCGAAAGGGCTGCCGGTCTTGCCGGAGCCCCGGGCGCGCCGGGCGCGCCGGGTGCGCCGGGCGCAGCACCACCCCCGGCGGGAGGCGGCGCGGCACCTCCTGCGCCGAAGGCATAAGCGATGGCCGGAGAACTCATAGCGGCACCTTCGATCGAGGCGCATGCCCTGGCGCGGCATGTGCGTATGTCGCCCCAGAAGACGCGCCTGGTCATTGACCTGATTCGCGGAAGGCGCGCCGAAGACGCGTTGCAGATTTTGCGGTTTACGCCGAAACGCGCCGCACGCGACATCGAGAAAGTCCTGCGCAGCGCGATTGCCAACGCCGAGCGCAAGGCCGAAGACGCGGGAGCATCGCTCGACGTGGATACGCTGTACGTTTCGCAGGCATTTGTCAACGAAGGTTCGCGCTGGAAGCGGTTGCGTCCCGCGCCGATGGGCCGGGCGTTCCGTTATCAGCGGCGCACCAGCCACATCCTGGTGGGTGTCGCCGAGCATCACGTCGCCGCAAAAGAGCGCGCTGCGGCTGCGGCAGCCGAAGCGGAATCGCACAAGGGCGTGCGCGGCGCCGTGCGCAAGGCGCGCAAGGCGCTGGCCGGGAAACAGGCGCGCGCCAAGAAGACTAAGAAGAAGTAGGAGGCGGCTTTGGGGCAGAAGACACATCCGTACGGCTTCCGGCTGGGTTACAACAAGGTCTGGAAGTCGCGCTGGTTTGCGAATCGCGATTACGCCGACTTGCTGCACGAAGACGTTACTCTGCGGCGCCAGTTGAAAGACCGCCTGAAGTCGGCCGGGGTGAGTTCGATTGACATCGAGCGTGCCGCCAACAAGCTGGTGGTGCGCATCTACACCGCGCGGCCCGGCATCATTATCGGGCGCAAGGGCGCGGAAATTGACAAGCTGAAGAACGACGTGCAGAAGCGCACGCACCGCGAAGTGCACATCGACATTCAGGAAGTGCACCGGCCGGAGCTCGATGCGCAGCTCGTCGCGGAATCCATCGCGCTCCAGCTCGAAAAGCGCGTGGCATTTCGCCGCGCGATGCGCAAGGCCGTGGATTCGGCGCTGCGTTTCGGTTGCAAAGGAATCAAGGTGCGCGTGGCGGGCCGCCTGAACGGCGCGGAAATCGCCCGCAAGGAGTGGTACCTGCAGGGCCGGCTGCCGTTGCAGACCCTCCGTGCGGACATCGATTTCGGATTTGCCCAGGCCTATACGACCTACGGCGTGATCGGCGTGAAGTGCTGGATTTATCAGGGAGAGAACATTCCTGACCGCGGGCGGAAGGAAGAAAAGCCCGCAGCTTAGGGCGGCGCAAAGGGACCGGGAAGAGACGAGCGAACTGTCATGTTGATGCCGAAAAAAGTGAAGTACCGCAAGCAACAGCGCGGGCGGCGCCGCGGAAAGGCGTGGCGCGGCGGCGAGCTCTCCTTCGGCGAGTATGGCCTGAAAGCCATGGAAGCGGCATGGATTACCGACCGCCAGATTGAAGCTTCGCGCGTGGCCATTACGCGGTTCATCAAGCGCGGCGGCAAACTCTGGATCCGCATCTTTCCGGACAAGCCGTTCACCAAGAAGCCCGCGGAAACCCGCATGGGCAAAGGCAAGGGCGCGCCGGAGCGCTGGGTGGCCCCGGTAAAGCCCGGACGCGTAATGTTCGAAATGGCCGGTGTGGACCTGGCGACGGCCAAGGAAGCGCTGGACCTGGCCGCGCACAAGCTGCCGATTCCGACGAAATTCGTCACCCGCGCGGGAGGCTTCTAGCCATGCCGCGGCGAATTGAAAAGCTGCGCGATACGGATGGGAAGGAGTTGGAAATTCAGCAGCGCGAGCTCACCGAGCAGATTTTCCGCCTGCGGTTTCAGCTCACCACCGGCCAGGCGGAAGCGCTCAAGCGGCTGCGCGAGGCGCGCAAGGACTTGGCGCGCATCAAAACGCTTTTGCACGAGCGGGATTTGAGGAAGGCTCATGGCAACTGAAACACAAAAAACTCCCGCGCCGGCCGCGCGCCATGCGCGTCAGGAATTAATCGGCCGGGTCACCAGCGCGAAAATGCAGAAGACCATCGTGGTCGAGGTCACTCGCCTGGTGCAGCACCGGCTCTACCAGCGCGTTCTGCGCAAGGCCAAGAAGTTTTATGCCCACGACGAGGAGGGAGAAGCGCGTCCGGGCGACACCGTGAGGATTGTGGAAACCCGCCCGCTCTCCAAGCTGAAGCGCTGGCGCCTGGCGGAAGTGGTGGCCCGCCGGACGACGGTGGAGTAACCGCGCGGGCCCACGAAAGGGATTCGGAGCACGGCGATGATTCAGATGCGAACCTGGCTGACGGTGGCCGACAATTCCGGTGCGCGGCAGCTCATGTGCATTCTGCCGATTGGCGGCGATGCGGGCTTGAAAGCGGGTCTGGGCGATGTCGTCACCGCGTCGGTGAAAGAAGCGGCGCCCGACAGCCAGATCAAGGAAGGAAAGGTCGTGCGCGCGGTGATTGTGCGCATGCGGAAAGAGCATCGGCGGAAAGACGGAACCTACATCCGGTTCGATGACAACGCCGCGGTGCTGATCAACGACGCCGGCGAGCCCGTAGGGACACGCGTATTCGGGCCGGTGGCCCGCGAATTGCGCGAGAAGAAGTTCGCCAAGATTGTTTCCCTGGCCCCGGAAGTGTGGTAAGCGCGGAGATACATAGAAGATGAGACGCGAAGAAAAAGTCCGGCACGTGGTCAGCATCCGCAAGGGCGATCAGGTGCGCGTGATGGCGGGCCGCGACAGCGGCAAGACGGGCCGCGTACTTTCGGTGGACCCGTTCAAGAATACCGTCACCGTTGAGCATGCCGGCATCATCAAGCGGCACACGCGCCCGAACCCTTCGAAGAACATCAAGGGCGGAATCATCGAGCGCGAGGGCGCCATCCACATCTCCAACGTTTTGCTGGTTTGCCCGTCGTGCCGCAAGCACGCGCGCATCGGCCACGCCAGGCTGGCCGACGGCACGCGGACGCGCATTTGCCGCCGGTGCGGCGCAACCCTCGAGAAATAGCCGGAGCGGAGAAAATAGAGACGCAACTATGATGAGCCGAATGCAGGAACGCTACCGCGGGGAAGTGGTCCCGGCGCTGATGAAGCGGTTCGGCTGGAAGAACCCGATGGCGGTGCCCAAAGTTTCGAAAATCGTCGTCAATATCGGCATGGGCGAGGCCAGCCAGAACGTCAAGCTGCTCGATGTGGCCGCCGCCGAGCTGGGACAGATTACCGGGCAGCGCCCGGTGATCACCCGCGCGAAGAAGTCCATTGCCAATTTCAAGATCCGCAAGGGCATGCCCATCGGCTGCTGCGTGACCCTGCGCGGCGACCGCATGTACGAATTTCTCGACCGGCTGTGCAACGTTGTCCTCCCGCGCGTGCGCGACTTCAAGGGGTTGCCGCCGAATGCCTTTGACGGCCGCGGCAATTACACCCTCGGGCTGAAAGACCAGCTTGTGTTTCCCGAGATTGACTACACGCGCGTGGACAAGATCAAAGGGATGAACATTACGCTGACCACCACGGCGCACAGCGACGAAGAAGGCCGCGAGCTGCTCAAGCTGCTCGGGCTGCCGCTGCGCGCTTAGCCGGAAGACGGAAAGAAGGACGCAAGGAGAGCCCATGGCGCGAACCAGTCAATTCGCCAAGATGCGCAGGAAGCCGAAGTTCAAGGTCCGCGTGCGCAACCGCTGCCGCATTTGCGGCCGGCCGCGCGGCTATATCCGTAAGTTCGAAATGTGCCGCATCTGCTTCCGCGGCCTGGCGCTGAAGGGCGAAATCCCGGGCGTGCTGAAAGCGAGCTGGTAAGGATGCAGACCGACCCCATTGCTGATTTGCTGACGCGCATCCGCAACGCGTCCCGCGCCAAGCACGCGCGCGTGGATGTGCCCTCGTCGAAAATGAAGAACGAGCTGGCGCGCATTCTGAAGGAAGAGGGCTATATCTCGACCTATAAGCTGGTCGAAGAAAATAAGGTTCGCAAGACTCTGCGCGTGTTCCTGAAATATACACCGGACCGCCGCAGCGTCATCACCGGCTTGAAGCGCGTTTCGCGTCCCGGCGCGCGCCGTTATGTCGGCGCGCTGGAAATCCGTCCCGTGGTGGGCGGGCTGGGCATCAGCATCCTGACCACGCCGCGCGGATTGATGACCGGGCGGGCGGCGCGGAAAGCGCGTTTGGGCGGCGAACTGCTCTGCGAAGTCTGGTAGGAGAGGCGGAGAGAACCTGTATGTCACGCATAGGACGCAAGCCGATTCCCGTTCCCTCCGGGGTAAACGTGGCGGTGCATCCCGGGCGCGTGGATGTGCAGGGACCCAAGGGAAAGATGAGCGTGCCGCTGCCGGGCGGCATTCGCCTGGAGCAGAAAGACGGCGTGCTGACGGCTGTCCGGGAGACCGAAGAGCAGCGCGCGCTGCATGGATTGGCCCGGGCGCTGGTGGCCAACGCCGTCCACGGCGTTACGCAGGGCTTCAAGAAGGAACTGGACATTGTGGGCGTCGGCTTCCGCGCCGAGTTGAAGGGTAATGCGGTAAACTTCAGTCTCGGGTATTCGCATCCCATCGTCTTCCCGGTTCCCGAAGGGATCCACATCAGCGTGGATAAGCAGACCCATTTGGTGGTCAGCGGCGCCGACAAGAGCAAGGTCGGGCAGGTTGCGGCAAACATTCGCAGCCTGCGTCCGCCGGACCCGTACAAACAGAAAGGCATCCGCCTGACCGGCGAACGGCTCAAGAAGAAAGCCGGCAAGGCCGGCGCGAAGGCGACTGCATAAGGAGTCACAGAAAAACATGGCTGGCGTTCCCGTTCGAAAACTTTCGCGCGATGCCCACCGCATGCGCATTCACCAGCGCGTCCGTACCCGCGTGGTCGGGACACCCGAGCGGCCCCGGCTGTGCGTCTTCCGCTCCCTCGGGCACATCTATGCGCAGGTGATTGACGACCGCGCCGGCCGCACGCTGGCATCGGCAAGCTCGCTCGATGCCGAAGTGCGCAAACAGCTCAAGGGCGGGGGAAACCTGGCGGCCGCCAAGGTTGTCGGCAAAGCGATTTCCGAGCGGGCCCGCGCGGCGAAGATCGAGCAAGTGGTGTTTGACCGCGGCGGGTATAAGTACCACGGCCGCGTAAAGGCGCTCGCCGATGCGGCCCGGGAAGCGGGGTTGAAGTTCTAACGATATGTCCAAACAGCAGCTCAGAGACATCTTATCGGTCCGGCGGCATCTCGATGTCAGCCTGGCGAATTTGAAAGACGACGTCGTGGCCATCAATCGCGTAACCAAGGTCGTCAAAGGCGGCAAGAACCTCAGCTTTTCGGCGCTCGTGGTGGTAGGCGACCAGCAGGGCCATGCCGGGTTTGGCATGGGCAAAGCTCGCGAAGTGCCCATGGCCATCAAGAAGGGCATCGAGCAGGCCAAGAAAAACCTGGTCAAGCTCAACTTGAAGGGCACCAGCATTCCGCACCAGGTCACCGGGTACTTCGGATCCGCCCAGGTGCTGCTGAAGCCCGCATCGGAGGGCACCGGCGTGATTGCCGGCGGGCCCGTGCGCAAGGTGATGCAGGTAGTGGGGATTCAGAATGTGCTGACCAAGTCCATCGGCACTTCCAATCCGCACAACGTGGTCAAGGCTACGTTCTCGGCGCTGCTGAACTTGAAGGATGCCAGCAAAGTGGCGGAGACACGCTCCAAGCAGACCGAAGACGCGGCTGGGAAGAACTGATTTCGGGTGAGCGCATGACGTCAAAGAAGAAATCTTCCGCGGGTGGCGGCACCGTGAAAATCAAGTGGGTGCGCAGCTTCATTGGCTGCACCGGCGACATGCGCCAGACCATCCGCGGGCTGGGATTTCGGCGCATGCAGCAAGTCGTAGAGCGCGAGGACACTCCCTCGGTGCGCGGCATGATTCACAAGGTGCGGCACCTGGTCGAAGTGAAGCCGTAGAGGTCAGCCGGAAAGGAACGAAGGGGCCATCATGGCAGTCAATCTCTCGAATCTGAAACCGCCGCGCGGCTCGCGTCACCGCAAGGTGCGTGTTGGCCGCGGCATTGGCTCGAAGCTGGGCAAGACCGCGGGCGCGGGCAATAAGGGGCAGAAGTCGCGCAAGGGCTATTCGCGGCGCCCGGGATTCGAGGGCGGCCAGATGCCGTTGCACCGCCGCATCCCCAAGCGCGGATTTCACAATCCATTTTCGCGCGAATTCTCGGTGGTGAACGTCGAATCTCTGAACGCCTTTTCCACGGGGGCCACCGTCACCCCGGAGACGCTCCGCGCGCGCGGACTGGTTCGCCGCGCCAACGATGACGTGAAGATTCTGGGCGATGGCGCGCTGAAGACCAAGCTCACCGTGCGCGCGCACGCATTCAGCAAGTCGGCGCAGCAGAAAATCACTGCCGCCGGAGGGGCTTTCGAAATCTTGTCATGAACCGCTTCTTCCAATCGCTCGCCAACATCTTCCGGATCCCGGAACTGCGCAAGCGCCTGCTGTTCACGCTGGCGCTGCTGGCGGTGTACCGCGTCGGCGCGCACATTCCCACGCCGGGAATCAATACGACGCTCCTGCAGGAGATTTTCAACGCCAACAAAGGGTCGGTGCTGGGAATCATTGACCTGTTCAGCGGCCGTAACTTCCGGCAGATGACCATTTTTGCCCTGGGCATCATGCCCTACATCACCGCGTCCATCATCCTGCAGTTGATGACCGTGGTGTTTCCCTACCTCGAGAAGCTGCAAAAGGAAGGCGAACTCGGCCGGAAGAAAATTACGCAGTACACCCGATATTTGACCGTGGTGCTCAGCATTCTGCAATCCATGACCATCGCGTTCACGCTCCAGCGGACCGCGCAGAACGGCCAGTCGCTGGTCTATCACCCGGGCGTTGCCTTCACGCTGATGACCGTCCTCACCTTGACCACCGGCTCGGCATTCATCATGTGGCTGGGGGAGCAGATCAGCGAACGCGGCGTTGGCAACGGGATGTCGCTGATTATTTTCGTCGGCATCGTCGTGGGTCTGCCCAACGCCGTGGTGGATTTGACCGACAAGGCCACCCGCGGTGCCTGGGGCCCGCTGACGAGCCTGGTCCTTGTTTTTCTGCTGGCGGTGATGGTTGCGGTCGTGGCCGTAATTGTATTCGTCGAAGGCGGGCAGCGCCGCATCCCTGTGCAATACGCCAAGCGCGTGGTGGGGCGCCGCGTCATGGGCGGGCAGATGACCTATCTCCCGCTGCGCGTGAATTCCGGCGGCGTGATCCCGCCGATTTTCGCGAGTTCGCTGCTGACCTTCCCCGGCACTCTAGCCTTGATGTTCTCGAGCAAATACAAGTTTCTCCAGGACCTGTCGAACACGCTGAAATGGGGCGAGCCGCTGTACACGCTGATCTACGTTTCGCTGATTATTCTGTTCGCGTTTTTCTACGTGGGGATCGTCTTCAATCCCACCGAGCTGGCCGACAAC
>DASWCG010000325.1:0-9266 GCA_036390175.1 Candidatus Acidiferrales bacterium
ATTTTGCTGGCGCGGCAGGTGGGGGTGCCGTACATCGTGGTGTTTTTGAACAAGTGCGACATGGTGGAAGACGCGGAGTTGCTGGAGTTGGTGGAGTTGGAAGTGCGCGAGTTGCTGAAGGCCAACCAGTTTCCGGGAGACACGGTGCCGGTGATTCGCGGGTCGGCATTGGGGGCCTTGAACGGGGAAGAGAAGTGGGAGAAGAAGGTTGTGGAGTTGATGGCGGCGGTGGACCAGAAGGTGCCGCTGCCGGTGCGGGAAGTGGAGAAGCCGTTTGCCATGCCCATCGAAGATATTTTTTCGATCTCGGGGCGGGGCACGGTGGTGACCGGACGGGTGGAGCGGGGGAAGGTGAAGGTGGGGGAGGAAGTGGAGATCGTGGGGTTCCGTCCGACGGTGAAGAAAGTGGTGACGGGCGTGGAGATGTTCAAGAAACTGCTGGACGAGGGACTGGCGGGAGACAACATAGGATTGCTGCTGCGGGGGACGGAGAAGGATGAAGTGGAGCGGGGGCAGGTGATCTGCAAGCCGGGGTCGATCACGCCGCACACCAAGTTCAAGGCGGAGGCGTACGTATTGACGAAGGAAGAAGGGGGGCGGCACACGCCGTTTTTCACCGGGTACCGGCCGCAGTTTTATTTTCGGACCACGGACGTGACCGGAGACGTGAAGCTGCCGACGGGGGTGGAGATGGTGATGCCGGGGGACAACGTGAGCGCGGAGATCAGTCTGATCGCGCCGGTGGCGCTGGAGAAGGGATTGCGGTTTGCCATCCGCGAAGGCGGACACACCGTGGGCGCCGGCGCCGTCACCGAGATCGTCGAGTAACCCCGCAGGACGGCGAGAGAGTGGGCTAAGAGATGCGCGAGATCATCACGTTGCAGTGCGGCGATTGCAAGAACCGGAACTACACGACGACCAAAAACCGGAAGAAGCACCAGGACCGCCTCGAGACGAAAAAGTTTTGTAACACGTGCCGCAAGCATACGGCGCATAAGGAAGTGAAGTAGGGCGGCGAGGGATTGGCCCTTCGGCCGCCTGCGGCGGCCTCAGGGTAAAGGGGAGTAGGTTCAACGGTAGACCGCCGGTCTCCAAAACCGGATGTGGGGGTTCGAATCCCTCCTCCCCTGCCAGCTTGGCGGGGAAGGCCGGGTAGCGCGGGGAACTGAAGCGGCTTGAAGATGTGGAGCGGCAGACGATGGCGACACAGGTGTTCAAGGTGAAGAACGGAGAGACACCGGGCAGTCCGGGGGGAGTTTCCCCCGCGGGGGCGTTTGAGAGGGTCCGTGAGTGGCTGCACGGGTCGCGCCAGTTTCTCCATGAGGTTCGCGTCGAGCTGAGGCAAGTCACCTGGCCATCCCGAGATGACGTGCGCGCGACCACCGGCATCGTCATCCTTACGGTGTTTTTCTTCGGCGTCTTTCTCTGGCTGGTGGACTTAGGAGTGCAGCGCGCCGTGGAATACATTTTCAAAAGGTTCAACGTTTAGAGCCGCGGCGTTTAGCGCCGCTGGCGCGGAGCAGAGTGCAAGGAAACGGACAGACGATGGCAATGCAGTGGTACATCATCCACACCTATTCGGGCTTTGAGAAGAAGGTGAAGGAAAGCCTGGAAAGCCGCGTGGCGGCGTTTGGGCTCCAGGACAAGATCGGCCGCATGATGATCCCCACCGAAGACGTGGTGGAGATGCGCGGCGGCAAGAAAGTGATTTCGTCGCGGATGTTTTATCCGGGCTACGTGCTGGTGGAAATGGAAATGGACGATTACACCTGGCACGTGGTGCGGAATACGCCGCGGGTTACCGGGTTTGTCGGTTCGGGGCAGACGCCGACGCCGCTCTCCGAGCAGGAAGTGGATGGGATTCTGAATCGCGTCCACACCGGGACAGACCGGCCCAAGCCGAAGGTGGTGTTCGAGCGCAACGAGCAGGTGCGCATCGTGGACGGCCCCTTCGCGAATTTCAACGGCACGGTGGAAGACATTGATTCCGACCACAGCCGTCTGAAAGTGTCGGTGACGATTTTCGGGCGCTCGACGCCGGTCGAACTCGATTTCGGCAGCGTGGAAAAGATCGCCTAGCCGGACAAGACGCGCCGCGCTGGGCGGAATGTTTCGCAGAGGTTGACCGATGGCAAAGAAAGTTCAAGCAATGGTGAAGCTGCAGTTGGCGGCGGGCAAAGCCACGCCGGCTCCGCCGGTGGGCACGGCGCTGGGCCCGCACGGCGTGAACATCATGGAGTTCTGCAAGCAGTTCAACGCCAAGACCAATAAAGAGCCCGACGGAATGATTATTCCGGCGCTGGTGACCATTTACAGCGACCGCACCTTTACGTTTATCACCAAGACGCCGCCGGCTTCGGAGCTGCTGAAGCGCGCCGCCGGAATCGTGAAGGGCTCGGCCGAGCCGAACCGCACCAAGGTCGGCAAAGTGACCAGGAAGCAGGTCGAAGAAATCGCCAAGGTAAAATTGGTGGACTTGAATACCACCAATCTGGAATCAGCCGTCCGCACCGTGATGGGCACGGCGCGGAACATGGGCCTCGAAGTCGAAGGGTAAACCCTTCGGTCGCACCTCGCGACCCGCAGGGTAAACCCTTCGGCGCCGCGCTCGGGCGCTCAGGGTAAAGGAGAAGCTGGCTATGCCGGGGAAGAAAGCCGGAAAGAATGTAGAGAAAGCCCGCAAGCTGGTGGAAGCTCGCCCCTATGCCCTGAAAGAGGCTGCGGAAGTGCTGAAGAAAGCGAAATTCTCGAAGTTCGACGAGACCGTCGAACTGGCGGTGAATCTGGGTGTCGACCCGAAGCATTCCGACCAGGTGGTGCGCGGAACGGTGGTGCTCCCGCACGGACTCGGCAAATCGAAGCGCGTGCTGGTAATCGCCGGCGGTGAAAAAGTGCGCGAGGCGCAAGAGGCCGGCGCAGATTTTGTGGGCGGCGAAGATATGGTGCAGAAGATTATGGAAGGCTGGACCGATTACGAAGCGGTGATCGCCACGCCGGACATGATGAAATCGGCCGGGCGGCTCGGCAAAGTGCTCGGCCCGCGCGGACTGATGCCCAACCCGAAAACGGGCACGGTCACATTTGACGTGGCCCGCGCGGTGAAAGAGATCAAAGCCGGCAAGGTGGAGTTCCGCGTGGATAAAGCCGGCATCGTGCATTCGCCCATCGGCAAGATCAGTTTTGACGCGGACAACCTGGCGGCCAACGCCCAGGCGCTGCTTTCCGCGATTCTCAAGGCCAAGCCCGCCGCGGCGAAGGGCAAATTCATCAAGAGAATCACGCTGAGTTCGACGATGGGTCCGGGGATCCAGATTGATGCGGCCGCCGTGGAAGCGGCTGTGGCCGCCGCGGCGTAACGGAGCGGGAAGACCATGAAACAGCGCAGCGAAAAGCAAAAGGATCTGGAGCAGCTCAAGAGCGATCTGGCCAAAGTCTCGACGGTGATCCTTACGACCTTTCAGGGAATCACCGTCGAGCAAGACACCAAGCTGCGCCGCGCCGTGCAGTCGGCGGGCGGGCGTTACCGCGTGGTGAAGAATACCCTGGCGGAGCGCGCGGGCGCCGGCACTGCGGCCGAGCCGCTGCTGAAAGGGCTCTCCGGAACGAATTCGATTGCCTACACCTGGAGCGACCCCGTGGCGCTGGCCAAGGCGCTGACAAAAATCGCCAAGGACGTTCCGGCGTTCAAGTTCCGCGCGGGGATTGTCGAGGGGCGCGTCCTTTCGATCGAGCAGATCCAGCAACTCTCGCAGCTCCCTTCGAAGGAAGAGCTCATCGGCAAGATCATGTTCTTGCTGCGGGCGCCGGCGCAGCGCATCGCCTCGGCGCTCGCGGCATTGCCGCGCAATCTCGCGGTGACGGTCAACGAAGCGGTCAAGGCCAACAAGTTCAGCTCCGGCGGCGAAAGCCCCGAGGCAATCGGGACGGGTCCCGAAGCAACACCGTAAGATTTTAAATTTGCACCTTGTGGAGGAGAGGAAACGGCAATGGCAAATAAGGTAGAAACGATCCTGGAAGGGATCAAGGGTTTGACGCTTCTCGAGGCCGCCGACCTGGTGAAGAAGATGGAAGAGACCTTCGGCGTCTCCGCGGCAGCCGCAGTGGTTGCCGGAGGAGCGACGGGGGGCGGAGTCACTCCGCCGCCTCCGCCGGAGGACAAGACGGAGTTTACCGTCGTGCTCACCGAGGTCGGAGCGAACAAGATCAACGTCATCAAGGCGGTTCGTGAGGTCACCAGCCTGGGCTTGAAAGAAGCCAAGGACCTGGTGGACGGCGCCCCCAAGACCGTCAAGGAAGGCGTCAACAAAGACGAGGCCGCCACGATCAAGAAGAAGTTCGAAGACGCCGGCGCCAAAGTCGAGATCAAGTAGTTTCGCGACACGCTTTGTGAGATTTGGCGCGGCCCCCGCTTAACGGGGAGACACCCGCGCCGAAGGGATTCGCTTACGCAAGCTGCAGGCCGGGAAACACAAACCAGCAACGCGTCCGACCAGGACCGCCGGCGGGGGTGTGTGCATGCGGCGAGCTCTATTCGGGCCACTCGCCGCGTACCGCACGGCCCCTTTTCATCCGGGCCCCGATGGAATCGGGGCAAGCCCAACCCGAAGGGGATGAGGTAAATCAGAATGCAGAACGGTAACCAGCATGTTCGGGAACGTCAGCGGCTGGATTTTTCGAAAATCCAGAGCTCGATTCAGATTCCCAACCTGATCGAAGTGCAGAAGAAGTCCTATCACCGCTTCCTGCAGATGGACTTGCTGCCCTCGGAGCGCGAAGACGGCGGATTGCAGTCGGTCTTCACCTCGGTGTTTCCGATTCAAGATTTCCGGGGACTCTCGCAACTGGATTTCGTGGATTACGCCATCGGGAACTGGGAATGCAAGTGCGGCAACCTGAAGGGGCTGCACCACCTGCGCGCGACTTGCCGGAATTGCGGCGCTTCGGTGGTCACCGATCCGTATCAGACTGGCGACGTAATCTGCGGCAAGTGCGGCACGTTCAACAAGAACACGCCCACGTTCTGCAACAAATGCGGCGATCCGGTGGCCATGCAGCTCAAGTACGACGTGAACGAGTGCCAGGAACGCGGCATGACCTACGCCGCGCCGCTCAAGGTGACCATCCGCCTGACGATTTATGACAAGGACCCCGACACCGGGGCGAAGAACATCCGCGACATCAAGGAACAAGAAGTGTTCTACGGCGACATCCCGCTGATGACCGACAACGGCACGTTCATCATCAACGGCACCGAGCGCGTTATCGTCAGCCAGTTGCACCGTTCGCCGGGCGTGTTCTACGAATCCGCCAACAACCGGACGTATTTCCTGGGCAAGATCATCCCCTACCGCGGGTCCTGGGTGGAATTCGAGTACGACACGAAAAACATTCTGTACGTGCGCATTGACCGCAAGCGGAAATTCCTCGGCTCGATCTTTCTGCGCGCGTTGGGGATGAAGACCAACGAAGAAATCCTGCGCACCTTTTATCAGGTGGAGCGCCTTTCGCTGCGCGGCAACGAATTGTACTGGAACGTCTCCGAAGGCCTGGTGGACCGCAAACTCTCGCACGAGATCAAGCATCCGCGGACCGGCGAGGTGATCGCCGGCGCGCACAAGCGCATCAGCGAGGCGTTGTACAAGGAGCTGGTGAAAGCCAAGGTGACCCAGGCGCGCGTTTCGCTGGGGGACCTCGAAGGCGCCTTCAGTGTCGCCGACATCGTAAACCGGCAGACCGGCGAAGTCATCCTGGAGGCCAACAAGCCGCTCACCGCGGAGCTCTTTCAGACGCTGGCCGAGGCCGGAATCGCCGAAGTGGACGTGTTTTTCCCCGAGCGCGACGACGTGGGCGTCATCCTGAGCCGCACGCTCGAGAAGGACGCCATCCGCTCTTCGCGCGAGGCGCTGATCGAAATCTACCGCAAGCTCCGCCCGGGCGATCCGCCGACGCTGGAAACGGCGACGGCACTCTTTAACGGGATGTTTTTCGACCCGCGCAAATACGATTTCAGCAAGGTCGGCCGGCTGAAATTCAACATCAAGCTGGGTCTGGAGACGCCGCTGGAGATGCGCACGCTGGACGCCAGCGACTTTGTCGCTTCGATCAAGTATCTGCTCAAGCTGCGCAAGAACATCGGCACCGTGGACGACATCGACCACCTCGGCAACCGGCGCGTGCGCGCGGTCGGCGAGCTGCTGGAGAACCAGTTCCGCATCGGCCTGGTGCGCATGGAGCGCGCTATCAAGGAAAAGATGTCCGTGTACCAGGAAATGTCCACGGCCATGCCGCACGACCTGGTAAACGCCAAGCCGGTGATGGCGGCGATCCGCGAATTCTTCGGGAGCTCGCAGCTCTCGCAGTTCATGGACCAGACCAACCCGCTCAGCGAAATCACTCACAAGCGCCGGCTGTCGGCGCTCGGGCCGGGCGGGCTGTCGCGCGAGCGCGCCGGGTTCGAGGTTCGCGACGTTCACCCCACGCACTACGGGCGCATTTGCCCCATCGAAACGCCGGAAGGCCCGAACATCGGGCTGATCAGCTCGCTCTCCTGCTACGCGCGGATCAACGAATTCGGGTTCATCGAATCGCCGTACCGCAAGGTGAAGAGCGGGCGGGTGATTGACTACGTGCAAATCGTCAATGCGGGCGACAGCGAATTCAAGGTCAGCGAAATCGTGGAGCGCGACAAAGTGGAATCGCTCAACGAAGAGCTGAAGCGCCGCAAGGTGGTCTACGAGCCCTACTGCTTTTACCTGTCGGCGTGGGAAGAAGACCGCTACGTGGTCGCGCAGGCCAACGCGTCGCTCGACGAGCGCGGGAAAATCGTCACGGAACTGGTGGACTGCCGCCAGGCGGGCAACTTCGTGCTGAAGCAGCGCGAGGAAGTGGACTACATTGACGTTTCCCCGAAGCAACTCGTGTCCGTCGCCGCGAGCCTGATTCCGTTCCTGGAAAACGACGACGCCAACCGCGCGCTGATGGGTTCGAACATGCAGCGCCAGGCCGTGCCGCTGATCCGCGGAGAAGCGCCGCTGGTGGGCACGGGCATGGAACGCGTCACCGCGCGCGACTCCGGAGCGGTGGTCATCTGCAAGCGCGAAGGCATCGTGGACCAGGTGGACTCGGAGCGCATCATCGTGCGCGTGGAATCGGACCACTCCGGCGTGCTGTCGCGCGAAGTCGGCGCCGACATCTATACGCTCATCAAGTTCAAGCGCTCCAACCAGAACACCTGCATCAACCAGAAGCCGCTGGTGCGCGTGGGCGACCGCGTGAAGCAGGGACAGGTGCTGGCGGACGGGCCGTGCACCGAGCACGGCGAGCTGGCGCTGGGGCGGAATGTTCTGGTGGCCTTCCTGCCGTGGCGCGGGTACAACTTCGAAGACGCCATCCTGGTGAGCGAGAAGCTCGTCAAGGACGATTATTACACCTCGATCCACATCGAGGAATACGAGATCGAGGCGCGCGACACCAAGCTCGGCCCGGAAGAAATCACCCGCGACATCCCCAATATCAGCGAAACGTTTCTGCGCAACCTGGACGAAAGCGGCGTGATCCGCATCGGCGCCGTCGTCCGTCCGGGAGACATCCTGGTGGGCAAGGTCACCCCCAAGGGCGAGACGACGCTCACTCCGGAAGAGAAACTGCTGCGCGCCATCTTCGGCGAAAAGGCCGGGGACGTCCGCGACGCTTCGCTCTATTGCCCGCCGGGCATCGAGGGCACCATCGTGGACGTGAAAATCTTCTGCCGCAAGGGCGCGGAGAAGGACGAGCGGCACAAGGCCATCGAAGCCGGACAGGTGTTCAAGCTCGAAAAGAACCTGGCCGACGAAATCCGCATCCTCACCGACGAGCGTCTGAAGCGGCTGGACGGCCTGCTGGGCGGACAGAAGCTCCTGGCCGACCTGCACGACGAAAAAACCAACAAGCGCCTGCTCACCAAGGGCACCGAGCTGACGCGCGCGATCATCGAAAAGATCTCCACACGCAACCTGAAGCGCCTGAAGCTGGCCGACAAGGACCCGCTGCTCATCGAGAAAATCGACGAAATCGAAGAGATGACCTCGCGGCAGATTGACGTCCTCCGCAAGATCACCGAGGACCGCAAGGACAAGCTCAAGAAGGGCGACGAACTGCCGCCGGGCGTCATCAAGCTGGTGAAGTGCTACATCGCGATGAAACGCAAGCTGTCGGTGGGCGACAAAATGGCGGGCCGCCACGGAAACAAAGGCGTGATCGCGCGCATCGTTCCCGAAGAGGACATGCCGTATCTGCCGGATGGCACCCCCGTGGAAATCGTGCTCAATCCGCTGGGCGTGCCGTCGCGCATGAACGTCGGGCAGATTCTGGAGACGCACCTGGGCTGGGCTTCGCACGAGCTCGGCCGCAGCCTGGCGCGCCTGTTTGACAGCAAGACCCGGGCCGAAGGAATGCGCCGGTGGTTCAAGGAAGTTTTCTCGGATACGTCGGTGTGGCGCACCGTGGCCAATCTCAGCGACGACGAAATGCTGGAACTGGCCGAAAGCTTCCGCGGCGGGATTCCGTTTTCAACGCCGGTATTCGACGGCGCACGCGAAGCCGAAATCCGGCACCTTCTGGAAGTGGCCGGTCTGCCGCAGGCCGGGAAGATCCCTCTGTACGACGGGATGACCGGCGAAGAGTTTGCCCAGCAGGTGACCGTCGGCTACATCTACATGCTCAAGCTGTCGCACCTGGTAGACGACAAGATCCACGCGCGCTCGATCGGGTCGTACTCGCTCATCACCCAGCAGCCGCTCGGCGGCAAGGCGCAATTCGGCGGGCAGCGGTTCGGGGAAATGGAAGTCTGGGCGCTGGAAGCCTACGGCGCGGCGCATATCCTGCAGGAGTTGCTGACGGCCAAATCGGACGACGTGTACGGCCGCGCGAAGATTTACGAGGCCATCGTGAAGGGCGAGCCGGGCATTGAGCCCGGCGTGCCCGAATCGTTCAACGTGCTCGTGCGCGAGCTGCAGTCGCTGTGTCTGGACGTGGAGTTGATGAAGCGCCAGAAGCCCGCGGCGGAGAAGACGTCCGAGTAGGCGTTGGGCAGATTTTTTTGAGACGAAAGCAGGCCGGAACAAACCCGGGGCTCCGCAGAGAGCGGCGCCGCGGGAGGGGAGGAAAACACCTTGTATCGCAGCAGCCCTTATGATCGCGCCAGCCTGATCGCGGATTTCGATTCCATCCGCATCAGCCTGGCGAGTCCTGAAAAAATCCGTTCGTGGTCCCACGGCGAAGTCACCAAG
>DASWCG010000326.1:0-1680 GCA_036390175.1 Candidatus Acidiferrales bacterium
TTGATGTACCAGTTGCTCGAATCGGATTCCTGGGTGATCGCCGAGAATTGCGCGAAGCTCATCGAGTGTTTGCCGCAACTGGTGCGCGACGATCGTCGCGTCGAAGACATTCGCAAGGTGGAAGGCGACGATCCCGCCGACGCCGCGCGCTACGGATTGGTCTCCGGCGGAAGGCTCGCCGGTGTTGGGCCGGCCTTTGTGCCGGCCAGGGCGGGGCAGGCCCCGCCCCTTTATCCGCCGCACGGCGGGCCGCATTTTGTTACCGGCATGCCGCTCGACGAACAAATCGCGCGGCAAGTCAGCGCCACGGATCCGACTTCGCGTGCGATTCATTACCAGCGCCTCGAATCCGAAGCCAAAAAACAATTCCGACCGAAGCCTCTCCCGCGCCGCCGCTGGTAGACCGGACTTTAATCTGTTTGGTGCCGCATGTTGCATTGGTTACGCAGGACTCTTCAAAGCAAGTACATTGGCCTGCTCGAAGAAGAAGTCGCGCGGGAGCGCGCGGAGAATAATCGGCTGCGGGCAGAGAACCGCGCGCTGATGAATTCGTTACTGGGCACCGCGGGCTTTCCTCCGGTGGAGTTTCCCGAAGCGCCCAAGCCGCAGCCTTTGCCGCGCCTGCGAAACCGTTCCTGGCACCAGCTCCAGGCTTGGCGCGAAACCGAATCGTGTCGTTTACGCCCCGGCTCTGTCGGGGCCGCGCGCGATGCGGCGATGAATTTTGAGGGTAGGGAAGAAGCGAGGCCGAATGGACCTGTATCGCGCAGCTGAAACTTGGACGGGCGGCCCCGGCGCGATCGCGCCGGCGGATGGGAACGTAGACGGAAACACCGCAAATGCTGTAGCTCAGGCCTTCAGGCCTGAGGCCGTTTCCTCTCCGCAATCCACCGCGAACGCAAACGGGAAAAACCTCAGCCCTGAAGGGGTGAGCTACATCGACGGTGTTGACGGAGGAGGCGAACCCATCGATCTCGGCCCGAACAACGAGCGGCTCGAAGATGTTAAGCCCGAATTAGTGCACGCGCTGCGCGAGTTGGTGCGGCAATACCGCCAGGAAGGCGTGGTCGCGCGCCGGCACGAAATCCGCCGCATTCGCCAGGCGCGCCTCTTCTGGCAAGGCTTGCAATACGCCTGGTGGAACCCCAACGACATGAACTGGCATTTGCCGTTCGAGCAGCGCTTCAGCGACGATCGCGCGCTCGAAGAGATGCCGCGCTACCAGTTCGTCACGAATTTTTATCAGGGCTTCGGGCTGTCGTTCATTGCCGTGCTTTCGCAGGACGTGCCCAGCGTGCGCTTCTATCCGCAGTCGGCGCAATCGCTCGAAGACATTGCCGCGGCGCGCGCCGCCAGCAACGTCTCCCAATTGATCGAGCAGAACAATCACGTCGAGCAATTGCTCACCTCCATCGGTTATTTCCTGTGGACCGACGGAAAGCTCGGCGCGTATGTGCGCTACGTGGCCGATGGCCAGCGCTTTGGCTTCCACGAAGAAAATATTCTGGAAGCGCTGGAGATTCCGCTCGGCGAAGACGTCTACATCTGCCCGCAGTGCGGCAAGGAAACGCCCGCACCTCACCCTGTGGCGCCTCACGCTGTGGCACCTCACCCTGTAGCTCAGGCCTTTAGGCCTGAGGGTGTTTCTTCTCCCGAACGGTTAGCGAACGCTGGCGGACA
>DASWCG010000327.1:0-3030 GCA_036390175.1 Candidatus Acidiferrales bacterium
CACGCATATTTCGGGGAAGCGCCGGCGCGACGAGACTTTCGTGACCCACGCCAGCACGGTCGTTAAAGGGCTCAATATTTTGGGAATGGTCATGGCCGACCGGATCGTCTCCCGTCTTACTTCGATCCACAGCCCGAAAGAGCCCGAAGGGCATATCATCGCCGAAGACAGCCGGTTCGAGGGGCTGAAGATCAACGGGGAAGACGTGAAGGTGATTCTGCGCCACGATTTGCTCGTCAAATGCAAGACCTTCGATGATTTGAGGAAAGGCATTGCAAGCGACACAAAATCCGGGAGAATAGTGGCAATCGATCAGGACCGCAAGGTGGCCATTTGTTCGCTTGTGGAGAAAATCGACACGAGATTGAAGGGCGTCGATGTGAAGCGGCACCTGATCGAGGTGAAGGATTTTGGCAAAATCTTCTTGGCCGAAGTCTATGCCTATCCTGGAACCAAAACGCTGACCATGCTCCGCCTCGAACTCGGCTCGCCCCACGTCGCCGACATCACGGCGGCAGAGACGATCACAAACGGCGCACCGTCGCCTCCCTGAGGCGGGTTGTATCGCTAACCCTGTTATTTTTTCTACTTGCACAGTCGTGTTCGCGCGGAACTTATTCAGTCGCACATCTGCAAGCAACGCACAATCAGATTCTCTGGACTCTGCGTCACGAGGGCGCGGACAAGGCGCTCAATGACATCAACGGCGCCTTGGCGCAATTCGCAGACAGGGACGGGGAATGGACTTGGCGCTTCAAGGTACTGAAAGCGCAAATACTCCTTTACAAGTCGAATTTTCAGGAGGCCCTTGCGATCTTGGGAGAATCTCTTCCGGCCTCACTTGTTGGCTCGGATATCCCTGTGCGCAAAGCGATGATGGAGGGGATTGCCCACAGACAAGGTCAACAATTCCTCGAATCCCAAAAGAATCTGAGCGAAGCCGAACAACTTGCCAGAGCGTCGCATCCCCAACTCCTCGGAGATGTATTGAACGCTCGTGGCGCGCTTGAGGTCGACGAAAAGAAATTTCGTGAAGGCCAGGTGACTTTCGAACAGGCACTGAAGCTTGCCCGCCAGGAACGGGATCGCGATTTAGAAGCGAGTGTGCTCAATAATCTTAGCCGGGCAGCTATGGGCCAGGAGCATTTTGATGAAGCTGTGGGCCTGGCAAATGCAGCTCTCAAGTTTTCGCGATCCCTAGGCCTGGAACCATTGGCAGACACGGTTTTAGGCAACCTTGGCTGGAGCTACCTCGAGTTGGGTGATTTTGACAATGCGCTCGATTTTTACAAGCAGGGAGCTGAAGCGACAGGCAAGAGCGGTCTCAGTAGCATTTCCGCCTATTACTTCACAGGCGCTGCAGAATCCTATTTGGGACTTCACGAATACGCTCTCGCTGAGGACCTTGCGCAAAACACGCTAGTCCGCGCGCGCCAGTTGAAAAATGCCTGGAACATCGCTGTTTGTCTTAACATGCTTACAAAAATCATGTTGAAAACCGGCCGGCTCGGTGAGGCGGAGCGATACAACCAAGAAGCGCTGAACGTGGAAGACAGGTCTGGAAAGGTCTATGCTTTGCTCTTTGCCGGCCACATTGCCGCTGCTAACAAGCATTTCAGCTACGCCGAAGAACTTTTTCATCAGGTACTTGCCGAGCCCAACTCTGAGACGGCTGTAAAGTGGGAAGCCGAGGCCGGCCTCGCGCAGGTTTGGGATGATCAGGGAAGATTTGTTGAAGCCGAACGGCAATACGTCAAGGCGATCAACACGATTGAACAAGCGAGACGGTCGGTCAACCACGATGAATTGCGATTGAGCTTCCTTTCGAGCGGGATCGAAGTGTACGGAAAGTACGTCGATTTCCTGATCCGCCGCGGCAGACCCGCCGACGCTCTGAACCAGGCGGAACTCAGCCGGGCACGCACCCTGTCCGAGGGTTTATCCTCTAGCGAGCTAGGCGAGTCCCCGCGCGTTGCGCAACGGGTCCAGCCCCAGCAACTTGCCCAGCGCCTCCACGCCACACTTCTTGTCTACTGGCTTGGCGAGAAGCGCTCCTATCTCTGGGCCGTCACCCCCTCCAAAACAGAATGCTTCACCCTGCCACGGGCCCCGGAGATCGATCCTCTGGTCAAGTCCTACCGCGAATTCACGCTCAAATCCGGTGACCTCTTGCAGGGTGGTGCGTCCACGGGGGAAAAGCTGTACGCATCTCTAGTGGAACCCGCAAAGAAGCTGATTCCCCCTGGTTCGCGGGTGATCCTGCTGCCGGATGCCAGCCTCTATGGTCTTAATTTCGAAACGCTCATCGTCCCCGCGCCACAACCCCACTTTTGGATCGAGGACGTTACCGTGATCACGGCGAGCTCCTTGTCGCTGCTGGCGTCCGCCGCCAATCGTGCGCCTCCCAGAGAAAAGAGCCTGCTTCTCGTCGGCAACGCGCTTCCCGTTCCCGAATTCGGCCCTCTGCCGCAGGCCCCGGCCGAAATGCAGAAGATTCAGCAGTATTTCGGGGAGTCGCGCCGCGCGATTCTGCAGGGGCCGCGGGCCACTCCGAACGCCTATCTCGGTAGTGAACCCGGCCGCTTCTCCTATCTCCACTTCGTCACACACGGCACCGCCAGCCGCACGCGTCCCCTCGAATCCGCCGTCATCCTCAGCAAGGAACCCGCTGGCGACACCTACAAACTCTATGCGCGAGACATCGTCCAGCATCACTTGAACGCCAATCTCGTCACGATCTCTGCCTGCAACGGGTCCGGTACCCGCGCCTATTCGGGCGAAGGGCTGGTCGGCCTCTCCTGGGCCTTTCTCCGCGCCGGCGCACACAACGTGATTGGCGCTTTGTGGGAAGTCAGCGACGCCTCAACGCCGCAACTGATGGATTCCCTCTATGGTGAATTGGACCAAGGCAAAGATCCTGCCACCGCGCTCCGCGACGCCAAACTCAGGTTTCTCCACTCCCCCGATTCCGGCTCCGTCTTCAAGAAGCCTTTCTACTGGGCTCCCTTCCAGCTCTACGCCGGCTCTTGA
>DASWCG010000328.1:0-17762 GCA_036390175.1 Candidatus Acidiferrales bacterium
CACCTATGGGCTGACGGTGTGCGCCGAGCGGGTGGCGATTTTCAAAGCGATGTCAGAGGGCGAACGCGGATTCGACGCCATTGCGGTGGTGACCGATGCGGATACGCTGACTCCGCCGTGCGGGGCCTGCCGGCAACTGCTTTGGGAGTTCTGTGGCGATGCCGAAGTGATTCTGGCGAACCTGAAAGGGAAGCAGGAAGTCCACCGGATGTCCGCGCTGTTTCCGAAACCGTTTGACTCCTCCCATTTGTGAGTTTGCACGCAATCCATCAAGAGGAACACCGACCATGAAGAAACCGATCAAGTGGATGAGTATTTTCCTGATTTCGGTTTTGTCTTTTCTTTCCGGCGGGCCGGCCCGTGGACAGAAAGCCCCGGCAAAAGAGCGCGCGGATTTGATCGCCGCAGGGGGAACAATTGTGACGATGAATGGCGAGAGGCGAATCATCGAGGACGGCGCCATTGCAGTAAAGGGCGATGCGATTGTGGCTGTCGGCAAGCGCGCAGAAATTGAAGCGAACTACACGGCGCCGCGGCGAATCCAAGCGCAGGGGAAGCTGATTCTTCCCGGGCTGATCAACGGGCACACGCACGCGCCGATGACGCTGCTGCGCGGGCTGAAGGACGACGTCACGCTGGAAGAATGGCTGACGAAATACATTTTTCCGGCGGAGGCCAAGAACGTCACCGAAGATTTCGCGCGCTGGGGAACGCGCCTGGCGGCGCTGGAGATGATCCGCGGCGGCACGACGACCTATGCGGACATGTATTACTTCGAGGACGCCATTGCGGAAGAAACCAAGGCGGCCGGGATGCGGGGCGTGCTCGGGGAGACGGTGATTGATTTTCCCGTTCCGGACAGTAAGTCGCCGCAGCAGACGCTTGCCTACACCGAAGGCTTCCTCAAAAAATGGAAGGGCGATGCGCAGATTCATGCCGCGGTTGCGCCCCACTCGATTTACACGACTTCGGAGAAGACCCTGCGGGATTCCGCGGCGCTGGCGCGGAAATATGGCGCGCCGATCCTGATTCACGTGGCGGAGACAAAAAGAGAACGGGAGGAGAGCGAGGCCAAGAACGGGCTTTCCCCGGTGGCCTATCTCGAGAAGCTCGGCGTGCTGGGGCCGGACGTGCTCGCGGCGCACTGCGTCTGGGTGGACGCGGACGACCGCAAATTACTGGCTGCGCGGGACGCGGGTTGCGTGCACAACCCTTCGAGCAACATGATGCTGGCGAGCGGCGTGGCGCCCGTGGCGGAACTGCGCGCGGCGGGGGTACGGCTGGGGCTGGGGACAGACGGAACGGCGGGAAGCAACAACGACCTGAACATGATGGAAGAGATGGACCTGGCGGCGAAGCTGCAGAAGGTGACGCGGATGGACCCGCGCGCGCTGGGCGCCCGGGACGCCGTGGAAATGGCGACGATCGAAGGCGCGCGAGCGCTGCACCTGGAAAAGGAGATCGGCTCGCTGGAACCCGGGAAGAAAGCGGACTTTATCATCCTGGGGCTCGATGCGCCTCATGCCGTGCCGATGTTCGAGGTGTACGCGCAGATCGTCTATGCGTTGAAGGCCTGCGACGTCGAGACGGTGGTGATCGGCGGGAAAGTGGTGATGAGAGAGCGGCGCGTGCTGACGCTGGAGGAGGCCAAAATAATCGAAAAAGCCAGAGAGTACGGGAAGAAGGTGGCGGAGTCTTTGAAATAAGAACGGGCAGCGCCGATTACTTTTCGCGGGCTTCTTTGCGCTGGCGGACGAGCTTGAAGGCGGTAGTGCGGAGGGTTTCCGGAATATTTTTGTTGGTGGTGAGGAACTTAAGGTCCAAGGGATTGAGAAGCGGAAGCATGTGCAGGGAAACGTCCAAGGGAGTTTTGGGGTTGTTCATCAGATTGCGCACCACGGTGTAGTTCTTGCGAAACTTGCGGTTGCTGGCAATCAGGCGGAGGATTTCGTCGGTAAGGTTGGCCATGGCGGAGAAGGCTTCGACTTCGCGCTCGCTCAGGCGGGGAGAGGCCAAAACGGCGCGGTGAACGACTTTATTGGAATCGCGAATGAGCGTGCGGCGCTCTTCCGAGCCTCCCTTGAGCGCGAGCTGGACCTTCTGCGAGACGTTCATGGTGGCCAGCCGCTGGAGGAGCGTCTGGCGGCGCACCGGGTCCGGCTCGGCGACGGCGGCAGCTTCTGCAATGGCCGCGGAATCGTGCGTGGCTCCTTGCAACTCGTGGAGCAGGTGCTTGTGCTCGGGACTTGCGGCGGTGGAGTGTTCGAGAGCCGCCGCCAGGGCATGAGACGCGCTGACGCGGTCGAGCTCTTCCATGAGCGATTGAATCCCGGAGGAAGTAAGGAAACGCGCGACGGGGATTAAATGATCGGAGCCGCAATGCGGGTTCCGGGCCAGGGCATCAGCCACTCCCGGCTTGTCAGCGAGATTGTGGGTGCAGTAGGAAAACAGGGCCGGGAGCGCATTCTCGCGCTGAACCGCTTCGAGGAAGGCTTCCAGGGGGACGGAAAGAAGGGCGTCGGCGGCGCGCTGGGCAATCAATTCGTCGGGGTCACTGACCAAGACGACGAGGATTTCGGCGCGGTCCGCGGGAGTGAGATGCAAACCGCCGGAGCAGACGGCAATCTTGCGCTCGCGCGTCGTGCGGCCCACGCGTAACTCTCGCAGAAGTTCAGGACTAATGGGTTCCACCGGGCTCCTTCTTCAGGTCCTTCCAGCTCAACGATATTTTACCCGGAGAGCCCGGCGGGCCAAGCGGCGGCATGGTCTGGCCGTTCAATTCCAGCAACACCCCGCCGGAGTCCCCCGTCGAAACCACGAATTGACTACGGGCCCGGAAATGGCGGGCTTCGCCGGCGTTGAGCCTGCGGTCGAGGAGGACATGGCCGTCGGCGGTGACGCGGACCCTGGTCGAGATGGCGATGGCGACGGAGAGAGCGAGGATGGAGGAACGGGCGGAAGAGCTAGGCGAAGGCGGTGGGGTCTTCGGGTCGGGCGCCGAGGCTTCGGGATGGTTTGCACGGGAAGCCGCGCGGATGGGTGCAGAAGCCACAATAAGCGGAGCAGATTCTTTTGCCTGTGAAGACGTGGAAGGGGCATTTTGCGCACGCCGCCAGAGCGACAGACGATGCCAACCGTAAATGCCCCCGGAGAGGATGGCCGCAAACAAAAGGAGAACTAGGAAAGGAAACCAGCGGGGGAACGAGCGCGGGATAGGTTGCGGCGGAAGGACGGGAGCCGGCGCGCCGGCACGCTCCGAGAAGGCCACATCGTACTCGGCCAGCATGGCCTCTTCGTCGAGGCCGAGGTAGCGCGAGACGGAGCGAACGAACCCGCGATTAAAGACGCCGCCGGGAAGTTTCTCCCAGTCTTCATTTTCCATAGCCTGAAGGAAGCGCGTGCTGATACGCGTGGCAGCGCAAACCTCTTGGAGCGAGACTTCGCGCATCTCCCGCTCGCGCTTCAGGCATTCGCCAAACGTGCCCTTGGACATGGAAATCGAGCCGGCTGGGTTTCCGAGGCGGGCGCCGGTCTCCCCGACCCTGCCGCGAACTGGCTGAATGCGACTATAGGCGGGAGCGATAAGGCTGTCAAAGGCTGGAAGTGTGGGGTTTGGGGGGCGCTGTGGAAAAATGGACGAGGGTGGCCCGTGCCCGCGGAGAGGATACCTCACTGGAAACGCCCGTTTGAAGTGAACATTGCGCGGCGCGGAAAACGATGCCTATAATCTCGCAGCATTGTCGACGCGAGTGGTTCTCCGGGGCAGGGGGTTGCCCCGGCGCTGCGGCGAGTTCTATTTTCTAGTCCAGGTGCAGGAACGGAATGGAAGAGACCAAAAACTTCCCCGGTGTGGAGCGGCGCAGAGGTCCATCGCTGATCGTGGGGCAGCGCGAGGCAGGGGAAGTCGCGGTGTTTCACGAGCTCGGCAAGGCGCTGACGTCGTCGCTCCAGCTCGACCAGGTCCTGCGGACCATCATGGAAAAAATCGACGAGTTCCTGCGGCCGGATACATGGTCGCTGCTGCTGATTGACGAGGCCAAACAAGATTTGTATTTCGAGCTGGCTGTGGGAAAGGGATCGCAGGCGCTCAAGGACGTGCGCATCAAGCTCGGGCAAGGCATCGCCGGGTGGGTGGCGCAGCACGGCGAGGCGGTGATTGTGCCCGACGTCAGCCTGGACACGCGATTCTTTTCGAAAGTGGATGAGAAAACCAAGCTGGAAACACACTCGATTGTGGCCGTGCCGGTGCGCATCCGCGACCGCTGCCTGGGCGTCATCGAGCTGGTCAATTGCGTGGGGTCGGAGGGATTCGAGCAGCGGGACCTGGCGCTGCTGGAGGCCCTTTCGGATTTTGCGGCCATCGCGCTGGAAAACGCGCGGCACGTGCAGCGCATCCACGAACTGACGATTACGGACGACTGCACGAGCCTGTACAACGCGCGGCACCTGAATTTTATTCTGGAGACGGAGATTTACCGGTCGGTGCGATACGGCTACGAGTTTTCGCTGGTGTTCATTGACCTGGACCACTTCAAGCAAGTCAACGACACGCACGGGCACCTGATGGGCTCGAAACTGCTGGCGGAAATCGGGCAAATGCTGAAGGACGGGTGCCGGCTGATTGATTTTGCGTTCCGCTACGGCGGCGACGAGTTTGTGATCCTGCTGCCGCAGACCTCCAAGGAGAACGCCTGCATCGTCGCGCGGCGGCTGCATAAAATGATCCGCGAAGCGCAGTGGCTGGTGGCCGACGGGCTAAACATTACCATCACGGCGAGCGTCGGCGTGGCGTCATATCCGGTGGACTCGAAGACCAAGGTGGAACTGCTGCACCTGGCCGACGAAGCGATGTACCTGGTGAAGAATACGAACCGCGACAACGTAGCCGCGGCTAACATGGGAATTCTTCCCGCCCTGACGACCCCGTAAGATTTCCGCGCGTGTTCCCCGCCCATTTGGAGGGATAGAATATAGGCCGTTTTGAAGCTGTCCTCGCCCACGCCCCAGAGGTGGCAGACGGAAGACAATACAAGAACCAAGAATGCGCTCGCAAAACTGAAATGAGGGACAATCAAGAAGAAAGCGGGAAGACAAACAAAAATAAAGATCAAACAAAAGACGAAGATTTTCGTTAACCGCAGCCGGTTAAACGAGACCGAAGAACTTGATGTCAATCACAATTTCGGAAGTAGTGAGAAAGTTACTGGAGATCGTTAACCAACTCCAGCAGGCCTACCCGAAAAAAAAGTTCACTTTGGATGGCCGGTTGGTCGGCGACATCGGTGAGGTCCTGGTCGAGGCAAGCTATGACCTTAAACTGTTTGAAGACATGCAGCGACATCACGATGGAGCTACAACGGATGGCCGTCTGGTTCAAATCAAAGCGACGATGAAAGATGCCCTTACGTTTCCTGCGGACCATGTTCCCGACTGCTATTTGGGAATCAAGATAAACAAGGAAGGCAGTTTTGACGAGGTGTTTAACGGTCCTGGCGCGATTGCTTGGGAAGCAGTCAAGAATCGCAAGCCGCCCAAAACAAATCTCCATTCCATAAGCATCCAGACCATGGTTGCGCTAAGCCGCAAGGTGGACGCAAAAGAACGTATCCCTTTGCGACGGACGCGGGATCGCTAGGCCGAAAGAACCGAAATGAAGCATGAGTTCAAACGAGTCCGCTACGGCAGCCTAAACTCCCGGCAGCGGGAAGCGTTCAACTTCCAGAAGGTTTCCGCAGTGCTCGCCGACTACGGATTTGTTACGATTCGCCTGACTAGCGATTGGCAGGGGGCGGACTTCATCGCGCAACACAAAGACGGTTCTACGTTCCTCAAACTTCAACTCAAAGGACGCCTAGCTTTTTACAAGAAATATCAGGGTCGCGGGCTTTATGTGTGCTTCCCGGACCATGGCCAGTGGTTTGTTTACCCGCACGATGAATTGTTGAACCAAGTCTTGGCGACAAGCACTGTGGCCGCTACGCGTTCCTGGAAAACCCGCGGCGGCTATTCATTCCGTAGGCTTTCCAAGAAACTTCGCAAACTACTGGAGCCCTATCGGATCGAGGCATGAGGGGCCTCGCCGTTTAAGACCTCGTGTTCTGACATGCCCCCTGGCGTATGAATCACAATGGTGCAAAGAGGGCAGTTTCAGAAGGCCCTATCTCCTATCGCGAAGCTGTGTTGTCGGGTGGAAACCTCTCGCCTATACTGGGCTTCTAAGAAGTAGCGGGCCGGGAAGCCAATAAAAACCAGCGCGCTCACCGCGTAAAAATGCGAACCAGCGAAGCGGCGAAATATGCGAGGTGGTCCGCCGGAGTGGCGATGCTTCTGGCGGGAATTGTGGGCGTGGTGTATCTCCAGCACGCCTGGCAGGCGCGGCAGGTCAGGAAACAAGCGCCACCGCCTCCTCCAGCAGCCGTGGAGAAGCAGTCCACGGTGTTCTCGTTTTCGAAGGTGGAGCAGAATCAGACGTTGTTTACGGTGAGGGCGTCGCGAGCCACGGAGTACAAACAGGATAATCAGAGCCTGCTCGAGGACGTGCAGATCACCATCTACGGGCGCAAAGGCGACCGCAACGATTCGATTCACACAAAATCGTGCGAGTACCGCAAGGGCAGCGGGGAAATCCGCTGTACGGGCGAAGTGCAGATTGATCTGGAGAGCGCGGAAGACGCGCGGCGCGCGGGAAGCGGCGGCGGACAGGCCGCGCGAGTAGTGCACGTGGAGACGCGCAATGTTTCCTTTGACCGTGAAAGCGGCCAGGCGAAGACCGAGGAAGCGGTGGAGATCCAGTTTCCGCAAGGGAAGGCCAAGGCGGCAGGCTTAGCGTATGAATCGGGGGACGGGGTTGTACAGCTTCTGAAAAACGTTGAGTTGGCGCTGCAGCGGCCCGGCGCCGGGGGAAACGCGGGGCAGACGAAAGTAACCGGAACACGCCTGGAGTTCCGGAGAGATACGCGGACGCTGCGCATGTCCGGGCCGGTCCACGTGGTGGAAGGAACGCGCGGGTTGACGGCGGCGTCGCTGGAGCTGAGTCTCGACCCGGAATTTCACGCGCAAAAATTGATTGCGCCGAAGGGGGAAACGCCGGAAAGCCGGCCGGAGTTACACCGAAAGGATGCGAACGGAGAGGTGACGCTTTCCGCCGATGAATTCCGCACGCTGTTCAACCCGAAGGGATGGGTGGAACGCGTCGAGGCACAGGGGGGAATCACAGGAAAGTTTTCGGGGCCGCGAGGAGATGGGCAATTGGCGGCGTCGAGCGCCGCGCTCGATGTCTCGCCCAAAACACAGCAACCAACACAGCTTCGAGCCAGCGGAAACGTGTTCGTGGAATTGCGCGCCAACGGGAAGAACGGCGGGACGCGCCAGTTGAGGACGGAGGAATTGCTGGTCCATTTTGCCGAGGCCAGCGGAAAACAGGGCGCCAGGATCGAGAGTGCGGAGACCCTTGCCCCGGCAACGCTGGAATGGCAGGGAGGGGCGAGCGCGGGAAAGGATGCGGGGAGCAGTACACGGCTCGGCGGCCAGCGGATGACGGCGAAATTCACGGCGCGCGGCCAGGCGGATTCTCTTACCGCGGATGGAGGGGCAGAAGTGGAGCGGAAACTTGCCGGGCGGCCGACGCAAACGATAACTTCGCGGGAACTGCGCGCGAGCTTTGGAGCGGAAGGGGATTGGACGGAAATTGACTTGAATGGCGACGTGAAGATGCGCGAAGGGGAACGAAGCGCGCAGGCCGACCAAGCGCAAATGCAGCGGCCGAGCCAAGCGGCGCTGCTGACGGGGAATGCGGTCGTGAGCGATGCCAAGACGCGAACGACGGCGCAGAAGATCTCGTTTGTGCAGGCGACCGGAGAAATTCGCGCGGACGGGCAGGTGCGGTCGAGTGATTTGAAGACAGGAGGAAGCGGGGTGAACCTTGCCCCGCAGCCGGCGCACATTTCGGCGGACCATTTGGAGGCGAATTCGGCCACCGGGAGGGCGCTTTTTTCGGGGCATGCGCGGCTGTGGCAGGGAGACTCGGTGATCGAGGCCGACTCGATCGAGCTGCTGCGCGACGCGAAACAGCTCAACGCCAACGGAAACGTGCTGGCCGTCTTTCCGCAGATGGCAGCGGGGCCGGGGAAGCGCGACGCGACCGGAAAACCAGCGAGAGCGTCTGCAGGGGCGGCGGGTCCGGGCAAGGGAGGGCCATCGCTGTGGCGCGTGCGGGCCGGAGCGATGAGTTATTGGAGCGCCGAAGGGCGAGCGCATCTACAGAACAGCGTGGACGCGAAATCGCAACAGGGGGAGATTACGGCATCGGAGCTGGACGTTTATTTTTCCGTCGGGGCAGAAGGCGGCCAGGCAAAGCAAATGGAGCGCGCGGTGGCCACGGGAGGAGTGACGGTGCAAGAGCAGGACCGCCGGGGGACGGCCGACCGCGGCGAATATTCCGCGACGGAGGGAAAATTCGTTTTGTCGGGGGGAAGTCCCACGCTTACGGATGCCTCCCGAGGCACAACGACGGGGCGTCAATTGACCTTCTATTTAGCGGATGATACGATTGTCGTCGACTCCGAAAATGGATCGCGCACGTTGACGAAGCACCGAGTCGAGAAATGACGAGGTATGCTGAAACTCCAGGCCGTCGAGCTGAGCAAGTCGTATCGAGGGCGCAAAGTCGTTGACGACGTGGAGCTGGAAATCGGACAAGGCGAAGTGGTCGGGCTTCTGGGGCCCAACGGAGCCGGGAAGACCACAACATTTTACATTCTGGTCGGCCTGGCGCGTCCCGATGCAGGCCGGGTGCTGCTCAACGGTGATGAAATCACCGACCTCCCCATGTACCTGCGGGCCCGCAGCGGAATCAGCTACCTCCCCCAGGAACCCTCGGTCTTTCGCCAACTGACTGTCGAAGAGAATCTGCTGGCCGTGCTGGAAACCCTTCCACTGACGGCCGCACAGCAGAAAGATCGCCAGGAGGAGTTGCTGGCGCAGATGGGTTTGGAAACGGTGCGGTACAACCGGGCGTACACGCTGTCGGGCGGCGAGCGGCGGCGGCTGGAAATCGCGAGGTCGCTGGTGCTGCAGCCGGCATTTGTTCTCCTGGACGAGCCGTTTTCCGGGATTGACCCGCTGACGGTGGAGGATTTGCAGGTGGCCATTCGGGATCTGAGCCGGGCGGGGATCGGCGTGCTGGTGACCGACCACAACGTGCGGGAAACGCTGAACGTAACCGACCGCGCCTACATCATCAATCATGGAAAGATTTTCCGCACCGGGACGCCGGAACAATTGAGCCAGGACACGGAAGTCCGGCGAGTGTATTTGGGCGACAATTTCCGGTTGAATTGAAGAACGATGAGCTGGCAAGGCCTCAAACTCAATCTGAAGGTAGCGCAGAAGCAGATCCTCACACCGGGCCTGGTGCAGATGGTCAGCGTGCTGGCGCTGAACCGGCTGGAGCTGCGCGAGATGATCAATCAGGAGATGATCGAGAATCCGGTGCTGGAAGAGCTGTCGGAAGACGGCGTGGTCAGCGAAAACTACAGCGACGAAGCGTTCGTCAAAGCCGAGACCGAGAAAGTTCCGGAGACTGAGGCGGCCAACCCCTTCGATGAGTTCGACATCGCATCGTTTTTCAACAAATACCTGGACACGGGCGCCGACGGAGGAGCCTCGCGCGAGCGAGAAACCATCGAGCGGCCGTCGTTTGACAAGTTCCTCTCGTCGCCGCAGGGGCTGAGCGAGCACCTGCAGTGGCAATTGAGCGTGACCATCTGCTCGGAGACGGTGCGCGAAATCGCGGATACCATCATCGGCAACCTGGACGAAAACGGCACGCTGACGGCTTCGCTCGAGGAGATTGCGCAGAACGGAAAGTATTCCGCGGAAGACGTGGAAGAGGCGCTGGCGGTGGTGCAGGAGTTCGATCCTCTGGGAGTGGCCGCGCGCGACCTCAGCGAATGCCTGCTGATCCAGCTCAAGACGCTCGACCCGCAGAACAGCCTGGCGCAACAAGTGGTGGCCGAGCACCTGAAACAAGTGCAATCGAACCAATTGAAGGAGATTGCGCGAGCCCTGAACCGCCCGCTGGAGCTGGTGAAGCGCGCCGTGGACGTGATCAAGAAGCTCGACCCGCGCCCGGGGCTGCGCTACAACAAGACCGAGGCGCGGCTGGTGGAGCCGGACGTGTACTTCCGCAAAGTGGACGATCAGTGGCAGGTGTTCATGAATGAGGACGACCTGCCGCAACTCCGGCTGAGCCCGGTGTACCGGCGGCTGCTGGCGCGCGACGCGGCCGACCGCGAAGTGCGGAATTACGTGAAGGAACGGTTCAGCGCGGCGATCCAGTTGATGAAAAATATCGAGCAGAGGAAGCACACCATCCTGCGCGTGTGCCAATCCATCATTGCGCGGCAGCATGAGTTTCTGGACTACGGCCCCGATCAATTGAAGCCGATGATGATCAAAGAAGTGGCCGAAGAGGTGGGCGTGCATCCCTCGACGGTGAGCCGGGCGGTGGCGAGCAAGTACGCGCACACGCCGCAGGGCGTGATCGAGCTGCGATCGTTTTTCTCCGAGTCGGTGAACGGGCCGGAAGGCAGCGAGATGTCGCTGCCGACGCTGAAGCGCCTGGTGAAGAAGATGATCGAGGAAGAAGACGCGGCCAAGCCGCTGACCGACGATCAAATTGCCAAAAAGCTGGACGAGGGCGGCATCCACGTGACCCGGCGGACGGTGGCCAAGTACCGGGAAGACCTGCGCATCCCGAGCACGCACCAGCGCCGGGTGAAGGCCTAGGCACGCGCAGCCGTGAAGCGGCGAGCGAGGGTCGGCGCGCGGCAACTGGTGATTCTCACCGGCTTGAGCGGGTCGGGGAAAAGCACGGTACTCAAGGCCTTCGAAGACCTGGGGTTTTACTGCGTGGATAACCTGCCGGTGGGACTGATCCCCACATTCGCTGAATTGCACATGCAGGGCGGCGGGGAAACCGAACGCGCCGCGCTGCTGGTGGACGCGCGCGAGGGCGAGCACCTGCGGAAGCTGCCCGAGGTGTACCGGGACCTGCGGCGCGATTACCCCGCGACGCTGGTGTTCATCGAAGCGAGCGACGACGCGCTGCTGCGGCGCTTCAGCGAGACGCGGCGGCCGCACCCGCTGGGGCCGGACCGGTCGGTGCGCGACGGCCTGCGCTGGGAACGATCCCTGACCGCGCCGGTCCGGAAGCTCGCGGACGTGGTGATTGATACGACCCAGTTCAACGTTCACGAACTGCGTCAATTCATCACGGACCGGTTCAAGAATCCCGATCACCTTGCGCTTTTGATTTCGCTGGTGAGCTTTGGCTACCGCTACGGCATCCCCAGCGACGCCGATTTGGTTTTTGACGTGCGCTTTTTGCCGAACCCGCATTTCGTTCCCGCGCTGCGAAGGCATTCGGGGAAGGATGCCCGAGTGGCGCGCTATATCCGGTCGTTCAAACAGACCGGGGAGTTCCTGCGGCGAATCGAGGGGTTGCTGGGGTACCTGATTCCCCATTACATTCGTGAGGGGAAAAGCTACCTGACGGTCGCGCTGGGCTGCACCGGGGGGCGTCACCGTTCGGTGACGCTGGCGGAAGCCGTGGGACGAGCGCTTAAGAAGCACGGGTACGCAGCCAAAGTGGTGCACCGGGACATCGAGAAATAAGCGCGACGGACGGGCATTCATTTCGCAAGGCGTTGGGAAGGGAATGCGTTTGCCTCTCCAGAGGAGAGGACGCCGGGCTGAAGCGTTGCTGATTTCACCACAACTGAAACGCCTGCTGACTTATGTCCGGCCGCACGCGGTGCGGATGGCGGCGGGAATCGCGCTCATGGCGTTTGTGGCGCTGTGCGAGGGCGTGATCGCGTTGCTGATCCGGCCGGCGTTTGACTTTGTCCTGAAACCCTCGGTGGTAGGCTCCAGCGTTCCGTTGTTCAAAAATCCCATCACTGGTCAGATGGTGGACCTCAGTTGGTTTTTCCCGCCGCGAATTCACAATGTCTGGACCATCTTTGCAATTTCCGCAGTAGCAGTGTTTCTCGGGAAAGGCCTGGCGGAGTACCTCGGCAATTTACAGATTCAATATGTGGGGCATGCCGCCGTGACGGATTTGCGGAATCGCGTGTTCGGCAAATTGATCCGCCAGCCGGTAGGCTTTTTTCAGCACAATCCCACGGGGAAGCTGATCTCCGCGGCGATCAACGACGTCGAGCGCGTGCGCATCGCGCTGTCAGAATACGTGGCGGATTTATTTCAAAAAGGGTTTGCCCTGGTGGTGTTCTCCCTCGTTCTCCTGCTAACAAACTGGAAGATGGCGCTGGGCTCGGCGGTGCTGATTCCCCTGATCGTGTGGCCGGTGGGAAAACTGGGGAGAAAAATCCGGCGATCGGCGGAGAACAGCCAGGCACGTCTGGCGGAGCTGAGCCAGATCCTGCAGGAAACGGTGAGCGGGAACCGCGTGGTGAAGGCTTTCGGGATGGAAGACTTTGAGATCCGGAAATTCCGGGAGACGTCGCGGCGGCTGCTGCGGGAAAGCATGCGGTGGGTGCGCGCCGTCGTAGTCACTGCGCCCATCATGGATTTGCTGGCGGCGGCGGTGATCGTGCTGGTGCTGCTCTACGCGCGCGACCAAATCCGGATGCAGCGCATGACCGAGGGGATGTTCCTCACATTCGTGTACGCGCTGTTCAGTGCCTACATTCCCATCAAGCGGATCGGTTTCGTGTATCACCAATTTCAAATGGCGCAAGGCGCGACGGAGCAGGTGTTCGCCTTTCTGGCGCAAGAAGAAGAGAATCAGGACGAGCCCGGCGCGCCGATGCTGCCGCCCTTTTCGCGGGAGATCGAGTTCGACAACGTGGCGTTTGCCTACGATTCGGCGCCCATCCTGCGCGGCATTCACTTAAAGGTGCGTGCCGGAGAAGTGGTGGCGATAGTGGGGCTGAGCGGCGCCGGGAAAACGACGCTGGTGAATTTGCTTCCCCGATTCCATGAGGCGACCTCGGGGACCGTGCGGATAGACGGAACCGACGTCCGCAAGGTGACGCTGCGCTCCTTGCGCGAGCAGATGGCCATGGTCTCGCAGGAGAACATTCTGTTTCACGATACGGTGTGGAACAATATTTGTTACGGGCAGCCGGAACTGCCGGAAGCGCGGGTGATTGCGGCAGCGAAGGCGGCGCTGGCGCACGACTTCATCAGCGGGCTGCCGCAGGGATATAAGACCGTGCTGGGCGAGCGAGGGCAGCGGCTCTCCGGCGGGCAGCGGCAGCGGCTGGCGATCGCACGCGCGCTGCTGAAGGACTCGCCGATCCTGATTCTCGATGAAGCGACGTCGGAGCTAGATGCCGAATCGGAAATGCTGGTGCAGAAGGCGCTGGGAAACTTGATGGTGGGACGCACGGTGTTTGTGATTGCGCACCGCCTTTCAACGGTTCGCCGCGCGGACAAGATCGTAGTGCTGGAAGACGGACAAATCGGAGAGACGGGAACGCACGCGGAGCTGCTGGCGAATGGCGGCACGTACGCACGGCTGCATGAGCTGCAATTCGCGGATGCGGACAATCTTCCCTCCCCAGCGCCAATCGAGCGGCCCATGGAGCGGCCCATGGGAACATGAGCCGGAAAACCCCGCGCTCGCCGAAGACGAACGCGCAGGCATGCAAATCCATGACGGGATACGCGCAGGCGCGCGTCCAGCACAACGGCTGGGCGCTGCGGATCAGCCTGCGCAGCGTCAATCACCGCTTTCTGGACTTGCACCTGCGATTGCCGGAAGGGTTCGATACGTTCGAGCCGCTTATTCGTCAGGCGGTGCGCGAACGGCTGCGGCGCGGGCACGTGGACGTGACCTTGCACTTCGATCCGGCGGGACCGGCGGCGGTGCAGGTGAACCGAGCGCTGGCGGAGGCGTATTGGAAAGCAGCGGATGAACTGCGGCGGCAATTCGGCCTGAAGACCGAGCCGGACCCCGTAGCGGTGCTGCGGCTGCCCGGCGTGATTGCGGCAGGAACGACGGCCGGCGAGTTTGACGTGGAGGAGGTGGAGAGGCTGGGCGCCCAAGTGACGGCATGTTTAGAGGAGGCGCTGGGCCGGCTGGAAGAGATGCGGTGCGCGGAAGGCCGCCACCTGGTGGAAGAGATGCGCGCGCGGCTGAAGCAGATCGGCGAACGCGCCGTGAAAGTGGAAGCGCTTGCGGAAACGATCCGCCCGGCGTATGCGCGGCGGCTGGATGCGCGGTTGAAAGACCTGCTGGGCGAAACCGCGATGGACCCGGCGCGGCTGGCGCAGGAAGCGGCCATCCTGGCGGAGCGCGGAGACATCAGCGAGGAACTGGCGCGGCTGCGCAGCCACGTCGAACAGTTCGCGAAATTGCTGGATGGCGCGGGCGAACTTGGCAAGAAACTGGATTTTCTTCTCCAAGAAATGCACCGGGAAGCCAACACCATGCTGTCGAAGACGCCCGGAGTGGAAGCGGAAGGGCTGGCGATCACCTCGCTGGGGCTGGAGATCAAAGGAGAAATCGAAAAGCTGCGCGAACAGGTGCAAAACGTCGAATAGAAATGGGAGAAACACTCCAGCCGCTGGTATTCATCGTTTCGGGGCCCTCGGGCTCGGGGAAGTCCACGCTGGTGCAGCGGATCCTGGAGCTGCCCGGGACGATGCCTTCGATTTCGTGCACAACACGTCCACGGCGCACGACCGAAAGCAGCGGAAAATGCTATCATTTCGTTTCCGAGGCGGAATTCGAGCAGATGGCGGAGCGCGGTGAATTTTTGGAGTACGCGCGCGTGTTCGGAAAACACAATTACGGCACACCGCGGCGCTGGCTGGATGAGGCGCGGCAAAAGAGGCTTGACCTGGTGCTCGAAATTGACGTGCAGGGCGCGGCGCAGGTGAAGGAAAAGCTGCCGGGCGCCGTGGCATTATTCATCGTGCCGCCCTCGCGCGAAGAGCTGGAACGGCGGCTGCGGGACCGCGGGCAGGATTCGGAAGAAGAGATTACGCGGCGGCTGAACCGGGCGCGCGATGAGATTCTGGCGTTCCGTAAGTACTACGATTATTGTGTCATCAACGACGACGTGGAGCGCGCCGGGCGCGAGGTGCAGGCCATCGTCACCGCAGTGCGTTGCTCGAGCGCGCGGAACGGCGCACGGGTCGCGAGGTTACTGGAGTCTTTCGGAGGCTAAATTCCGTATGACGGTATCGAAAGAAGCACCGGAGAGCAAGTTTGCCTACGTGGTGGTGGCAGCCCGGCGCGCGCGCCAGTTGATGGCCGGAGCGCCTCCGATTGTGGATCATCCCCACTCCCAGAAACCAACCCGCGTGGCTATGGAAGAATTGAACCAAGGGGTGTTGGAATACGACCTGGCCGAGATTCCTCAGCCCGATGACGACAAAGACGGAAAGCGGCGCAAGGGGTAAGCCGACGATGAGAATCACGCTCGGGGTTTCCGGCGGAGTCGCCGCCTATAAGGCGGCGGAGCTGGTGCGCCGCCTGCAAGAGGAGCGGTTCGACGTGGAGGTGGTGATGACGCGGAATGCGCGCGAATTCATCACCCCGCTGACGTTTGCGGCGCTGACCGGAAAAAAAGTCATCACCGAAATGTTTGCAGATGAAGCGGGCGGGCCGGCAAATGTCGAGAGCGCCATCGAGCATATCGCTGTGGCACAGCGCACCGATCTGCTGCTGATTGCACCGGCTACGGCGAATACCCTGGCCAAGCTGGCCCGCGGCATTGCCGACGATTTTCTGAGCACACTGTATCTGGCGACAACGGCTCCGGTGGTGGTGGCGCCGGCGATGAACGTCAACATGTGGGAACACGCGGCGACACAGGAGAATCTGCAGATGCTCCGGGCGCGCGGCGTGCACGTGATCGAACCGGATGAAGGGTACCTGGCCTGCGGGATGACGGGCGCGGGGCGGCTGGCGGCGGTCGAGACCATTGTGCGGAAGGTGCTGGACACACTGCAAATTCGTCACGACCTCGAGGGAGAAACCGTGCTGGTGACCGCGGGGCCGACTTACGAGGACCTGGACCCGGTGAGGTATTTCACGAATCGGTCTTCGGGGAAAATGGGATACGCGCTGGCCGAAGCGGCGGCGTGGCGCGGGGCGCGTGTGGTGCTGGTCAGCGGGCCGACGGCGCTCGCGGCGCCGGACGGCGTGAAGCGAATTTCGGTGCGCAGCGCGGAGGACATGCGCCGCGCCGTGTTTACGGAGCTTTCCAGCGCGACCGTGGTGGTGAAGGCGGCGGCAGTGGCCGATTACCGTCCCGTGGCGAAGCAGGAGGCAAAAATCAAGCGCGGGAAAGGGCGGCTGACGATTGAGCTCGAGCCGACGCACGATATCCTGGCGGAAGTAGCGCGCGACAAAGGGGAGCGGATCCTGGTGGGCTTTGCCGCGGAGACCGACCACATGGCCGAGCACGCGAGGGCAAAGCTCGAAGCCAAGCGGGCAGACTTGATCGTGGCCAATGACGTGACCGCTGTGGGGGCAGGATTTGATCACGACACGAACGAGGTGACGCTGTTTGCGCGGGACGGCCGGGAAGTCTCGCTGCCCAAGATGAGCAAATGGGACACCGCAAACCGCGTTCTTGACGAAGTGCTGCGCCTGAAGGATGTGCTGCGGCATTCGCCCGCAACACGCGCCGGATCTTAGCGGCCCGCCATGGCCATTTCGCTCCACGAATCCACACGAAAAAAACTGGAAGACACGCTTCGCTACTACGAAGACATTGGTGTGCGCGAATACTTTCTCGACCGCGCGCCGCAAGCCGCGGAAGAGGCCGAGGCTGTTTTCGCTCCGGTTTTGCCTGCGGCTTCTGTGCCGCAAGCTAGGGTTGCGGCAGCAGCGGAATCCGCAATGCTTGCGGGCATTCCTGTTCCTCAGGGACCCTCCCTGTTTGAAGCGATCGAGCGGGTGCAAAACGATTCGCTGGAGCGGATTCGCGCGGACATCGGCGACTGCAAGCGCTGCCGCCTGTGCGAGCGGCGGACGAACATTGTCTTTGGGGACGGAAACGGAAAGGCCGAACTGGTTTTTATCGGCGAGGGACCGGGGCACGACGAAGACGTTCAAGGGCTGCCCTTCGTGGGGCGCGCCGGGAAGCTGCTGACGCAAATGATCGAAGCGATGGGTTTGCAGCGGCGGGACGTGTACATCTGCAACGTGGTGAAATGCCGGCCGCCGGAAAACCGCGCTCCGGAAAAAGATGAAATCGCCATCTGCTCGCCGTTTCTTCTGCGCCAACTCGATGTGATCCAGCCAAAGGTGATCGTGTGCCTCGGCGCGGTGGCATTGAAAGCGCTGGTCGGGGCCGAAAGGGGAATTACCCATTTGCGCGGGCAGTGGCTCGAATACCGCGGGACACGGCTGATGCCCACCTACCATCCCGCCTACCTGCTGCGCAACCCAAGTGCCAAGGGCGACGTCTGGAAAGATCTTCAGAAAGTGATGAACGTCCTGGGACTCCAGCCGAAAAAAGGGGCGGGGCCGTAGCGCTCCACGGGGCGATTGCTGTTTTCCTGCGATTAAGCCGGAAACCGGAACGCGAAACTCACACTCCATCGCAGCAGCGGGTCCAAGGCTGCTGGTACACTAAACTGCACTCATGGACGCTCCCTATTGCGAAGTTGCGCTGCCGGTACCGCTGCGGAGTGTGTTCACTTACGCGGTGCCCGCAACGCTGCGCGAACAGGCCGTGCCGGGCAGCCGCGTAGTGGTGCCGTTTGGCCGGAGGGCC
>DASWCG010000329.1:0-27230 GCA_036390175.1 Candidatus Acidiferrales bacterium
TGATGTTCTATGTCGGCGGGGCCGATCCTTATTGCGAAGACCAACTCGGCGGGCTCAACCTGACCAAGGCGGGGCTTCGCCGGCGCGACACCATGGTGCTGGATCACGCGCAGCGCCGGGGAATCCCTGTGGCGATTACACTGGCGGGCGGCTACGCCCGGCGCGTCGAGGACACGGTGCAGATTCACGTCGGCACAATCCTTGCCGCACGCGATCTGGCGCAGCGCACCGCCGCGCGCTCGACGCATTGAGAAGAAGCGCTATTGAATCCGGATACTGCCTGAGCCCGTCTGCACTTCGATTCGCGCGGCGCCGCTGCCCACGCGCGCACGCAGCTCCCTGCGGCTCTGCTCCTCAATCACGATGGGAATATCAGCCTGGATCTTGCCGCTGCGCGCCACGGCGCTCAAACGAAAACTCCCGTCGGCAGGAAGGCCGAGGTTTACGCTGCCGGATCCGGTGTGCAATTCCCAGAAACTGCTTGGCGAGGGATTGCCGTCAATCGTGAGGCTTCCGGAGCCCGCCATCGCCGTGAGGCTGTCACTGGCGCCCTGAACGGTAATCGACCCGCTGCCGGTCTTTGCGTTGACGCGCGCATCCGGCCGCGCGACAGAAATCGAGCCGGAACCTGTCGTCACGCGGAGGTCGCCATGAATATTCCTGGCAGAGACCCTTCCGGAGCCGGCAATTCCGCGAAATTCGCCGCCCACGCCGGAAGCGTCAATCGAGCCACTCCCGGAAACAATTTGCAGATCCTCCTGGACCGAATCGGTGGTGACACTGCCGGAGCCGCTCACCAGCTTGACGGGCCCGCGCACGTTTCTTACCGTCTGCGAACCTGATCCCACGCGCGTCTCGACTTCGGTTTCCTTCGGGACTTCAATGACGTAATCAATCCTCAGGTTGGTGCTCCCGATTCCCGCCGAGAACATTCTTCGCCCCTGTTCGCCGATGCGGATGACGTTGCCCTGCTGCTCGATGGGCGGATTGTCGGCGACTTCTTTGGCGCTGTAGGTGCGCCCTAAGAAAAATGCGCGCCGCCGGATGTCGCCGTGGATGCGCACTTGGCCAATGGCGCTCCCGGTAATGCGCACGCTGCCGGAGCCGTTGCTCAAATCCAGGTGCAAGGGCCCACTGACCGTCAGCGTGCGGTCAAAGCTTGCGCTTTCCTCGGGGACCGCAGTGCAGCCCGCAGATACAAGAGCCCCCGCAGTCGCGACCACCAGGACGAACCGGCTAAATCTCCTCATTGTTTCTCCCCAGGGCCTCCGCAGGCGCGCAGATGCACCCTCGCCTGCCTTCACCTTGAGATACGTCGAAAGAAGCAAAATTGTTCCCACAGACGTTCGGCCGAAGAGCCAGCGGGTTGCACGGGCTACTTTTTCAATGCCGCATTCAATGATCCCTGGCGATAACCCTCCAGGTCCAGCGTTACGTAAGCAAACCCGAGCTTCCTGAAATGGGATGCAAGGACTTGTGCCATTTCCGGTGAAAGCGCGTGGGGCATTTCCTCGGGAGCGATCTCGATGCGCGCGAGCTCCTGATGGAACCTTACGCGAAACTGGCGGAACCCAAGTTCGCGCAAAATGGCCTCGCCGCGCTCCACGAGGCTCAGTGTCTCGACGGTCACCGGCGTCCCATAGGGGACGCGCGAGGACAGGCATGCCGAGGCGGGGCGGTCCCACGTCGGAAGCCCCGCAAGCCTTGAAAGTTCGCGAATCTCTTGCTTGCGCAGTCCGGCATCCAGGAGCGGGGCGAGCACGCGATGCTCCGCCGCAGCCCGGTGTCCCGGGCGGAAATCATGAGTGTCGTCGGCGTTGATGGCGTAGGCTACCGCCGCGAACCCGCGCGAAGCCGCCAGCTCGTCGAGGCGCGTGAACAGCTCCGTCTTGCAGTGGTAGCAGCGGTCGGCATTGTTGGCTACGTAAAGCGGATTGTCGAACTCCTGTGTTTCGACGAATTCGTGAAACACGCCGGTCCGGCGGACGAACGCTTCGGCCTGCGCCCGGTCGTGGGCAGAAAAACTCGGGGATAGAGCCGTCACCGCGAGCGAATGCTTTCCGAGCACGCGATGCGCTGCCCAGGCGAGATAGGCCGAGTCGGCGCCCCCGGAAAACGCCACGAGCAGCCCGGCCCGACCCGCCAGGCCCTCAAACAAATGCCGCTGCTTTTCCTCAGCGCGGGCAGCCTCCTGCGGGTCCAGTGCAATCGTTTGCTTCATGATGAGCGCAGTATACCGCAGACTCGAGAAACGACTGCGTCTCCCTTGGTGTGGAAAAATGGATTATTTGAAATCCAGCAGGACATCCACGACGGCCGTCGCAGAGTTCGTGCGGAGCCAGTGTCCCGCTTCCTCATAGTGAATCGGCAAATCCCCGAAAACTTCGGAGCGGCGCGCCTGCAGCTTCACCAGTAGGTCGTCGAATTTCATGCGGTCGAAGACCACTCCTACCGGCACAGGCCAAGCATCGCGCAACTTTCTTTCGGCATTCAGCGAAAGGCCGGTGATGACAAGCTCTCCCATGTGATACTGCACGCCTTCGCTCACCGTCACATCGTACCGCACGCGCCCCCCGGCGTCGTCGTACACGGGCTTTTCGGCGAGCTTGACGTCGAGATAGCCAGACCGCGCGTATTCGTCCTCCACGTGTTCCCAGGTCGCTGCAATCTTCATCCCATCAGCAGGATCATCCGGCTTCATGGTGAGAAACTTTTCGAGCGACTCTGCGGTGAAGGCCCGGTTTCCGGTCCAGTGCGTGCCGCCCCAGCGATAAGCAGTTCCGTGGTCCATAGGCACGAAGACTTGAATCGCATCCGGAAGAGGGCGGGTGGGATCGCCCGTGAGACGAACCTGCGGCCTGTCGAATCGCACGCGGAGGTAGCCTTTCTGGAGGTAGATGGGCCGCACCTGTTCGTTCAAGAACAGGACGATGGCAATACGCGAGAATGGCTTTCCCACCAGGTCTGACAGGCGCTGCTGCACGAGGCGCGATTCGGCCGCCAAGGGATCGCCGAATTCCACGCGGGCGATTTTCTGGCCGGCGCCAGTCACTCGGAACACCTGCGCAAGCGCATCGCTTGCGGGATCGTTTGTCAATTCGTGCTCGACGGCCACGTGCAAGCCGCGCAGCTCCAGGAGCTTCTGCACCGCGGACGCCATTTGCTCGAGGAACGGGCCTTGCTGCGGCGCGGTACCGTCGAACCAGGGCAAGCCGTTGCGAATCGCGGCGATAAGTTCGTCGTCCGTGTACCACGGAATGTTGTCGAAAAGGACCGGAACGGTGGGCGCTTCTTCAACACGAAATGTGACGCGAAGCTCCTCGCCGCTGCTTTGGAACTGGTAGGAGACGTTTGTGAACAATCCGGCTTGTGCCAGCCGGTCAGCCGCAGCCTGCAAATCCTCGCGCCCCGCCACATCGCCGGGATGCAGGCCGCTCAGCTCGTCCATTTGCGCCTCGGAATACTTCCGGAGGCCTTCGAATTTAATCTGCGCGATCTTTCCCTTGGCCGGCTGCTGCAGGGGCAGGGCCGGCATGGCAACTATGCCGGCGAGGAGCACCGCCAGGGCCAGCTTTCCCGCGGAAAGCAGGAGAGAGATGAGATTCGCGCGCATGAAAATCTATTTTGCGAAGAATTACTCGACGGTGACCGACTTCGCCAGATTCCGCGGCTGATCCACGTCGCAACCGCGCCGTACGGCAATATGGTAGGCCAGGAGCTGCAGCGGGACGATTTCGAGAATGGGAGACATCAGCTCCGGCGCCGCAGGGACTTCGATCACGTAGTCGGACGATTCTTTGGCGAGCTGGTCGCCGGGAGAAACCACGGAAATCACGATGCCGTCGCGCGCCTTGACTTCCTTGATGTTGGAGACGCTTTTCTCGTATCGCGTCATGGATTCCGGATCGTTTTCATCGCGCGTGGCCAGCACCACGACGGGCAGATGTTCATCAATCAGAGCGTTCGGCCCGTGTTTCATTTCGCCCGCGGGGTAGCCCTCCGCGTGGATATAAGAGATTTCCTTGAGCTTGAGCGCGCCTTCCAGCGCGATGGGGAAATGAATGCCGCGCCCCAGATACAAAAAATCGGTGTGGCGGAAGAAGATTTTCGCCAGCGCTTCGTAATGGCCCTTTTCATCCGCCAGAAGGATGGTTTCCAGTTTATGCGGGATTCGCGCAAACTCCTGCAACAACTTCTTTGCACAGTCCATGGACACGGTTTCCCGCAATTCGCCCAGATAAATTGCCAGCAGCAGGAGGGCCGTCAATTGTCCGGTGAAGGCCTTGGTGGAGGCGACGCCGATCTCCGGGCCGGCGTGAGTGAGAATCGTCCCCGCGGCCTCGCGGGTGATCATCGAGCCGACCACGTTGCAGATGGCCAGCGACGGGGAACCTTTCTGCTTGGCTTCGCGCTGCGCCGCCAGCGTGTCTGCGGTCTCGCCCGACTGGCTGATACATATCGTGAGCGTGCCCTCGTGAATAATCGGGTCCCGGTAGCGAAACTCGCTGGCATAGTCCACCTCGACGGGAACGCGCGCGAGCTTCTCGATCATGAACTTTCCCGCCAGCGCCGAGTGCCAGCTCGTGCCGCAGGCGACAATCTTCACCTGGCGGAATTCGCGGAATTCCTTGCCGGTGATTTCCATCTTGTCGAGAAACACTTCGCCGCCCTCAAGCGACATCCGCCCGAGCAAGGTGTCGCGGACGGCGCGCGGTTGTTCGTAGATTTCCTTCAGCATGAAATGCTTGAAGCCGCCTTTTTCCGCCTGGATGGGGTCCCAGGTGATGTGCTGTATGGTGCGCTCGACCGGACGGCCGTCGTGGTCCATCACGCGCACTCCCTTCGGCGTCAGGATGGCCAGGTCGCCGTCGCCCATAAAAAACATCTTGCGCGTGTGGTGGAGCAGAGCCGGGATGTCGCTGGCGACCAGGTACTCTCCCTCGCCCAGCCCGATCACAGAAGGAGGGCCCATGCGCGCGGCAACAATTTTGTTGGGGTCTTTGGTTGAGAGAATCACCAGCGCATACACGCCTTTCAGTTGGCGCACTGTCTTTCGCACCGCTTCTTCGAGCGGCCCTCCGTCCATGTATTTCTCCACGAGGTGCGCCACGACTTCGGTGTCGGTCTCGGTGGCAAACTTGTGTCCTTCGGCCTGCAGCTGGTGTTTCAGCTCAACATAATTCTCAATGATTCCGTTGTGGACGACGACGACCTGTCCGGTGCAGTCGCGATGCGGGTGGGCGTTTTCTTCCGTGGGGCGGCCATGCGTGGCCCAGCGCGTGTGTCCGACGCCATACAAGCCGTCAAACGGCGCCTTGGCGATGGCCTCTTCGAGGTTGCGCAACTTTCCCGAGGCGCGCCGAACCTCCATTTTGCCGTTCTGCTGGACGACGGCAATGCCGGCCGAATCGTAGCCGCGATACTCGAGCCGCCGCAAACCGTCCAGAATCAGCGGCACGACTTTCTTGGGTCCGATATACCCGACGATCCCGCACATGTTTCGCTCACTCCTGCGAGCAATTTCAAGGAACTCGCAAAGGGCAACCCTTCGGCGACGAATTTAGATTAACACAGTCTTGCGCGGTGAACATTATAGGGGCCGGGAGATTGCTTTGGAGCCGCCAACAGCGCGGCTAATCCACGATTTCGAAGCGGAATTCTTCAATCACCGGATTGGTGAGGACTTCCTTGGAGATGCGTTCCACCTGCTTCTGGGCCTCTTCCCGCGAAGTGCCGTTCAGCTCGAGAACGAAGAATTTTCCCTGGCGGACGTCCTTCACCGCCGCAAAGCCCAGCGACGCCAGAGCCTGCTGGATGGTCTGTCCCTGGGGATCGAGAACCGTTTTCTTTGGCATCACCCAAACGTGAGCTTTCATGGCCGCATTATACCAGCCCCAGAGACACCTTTGCGGCGCGAAACTTGCCAAGCAACTCCGATTTTTCCGCGACCGGGAGGAACGCGTACGCAAAACTCATTTCCGCAAGATCGCAGAGTTCGCACGCGGAGAGCCCCATCTGGGTTGCGGCCGCCTGGTACTCTTCCCCAAGCGTGGTGTGGAACATGGCGGGGTCGTCGGTAGAAAGCACCACGGGAATTTTCCGGCGGTACAATTCCGCCAGCGGGTGCTCCTGGATTTCGGCTTCGGCCCTGCCGAGCTGCTTCGCCAGCGCGCCCGTGCAAAGATTGCTGGTTGGGCAGACCTCCAAAGGGATTTTTCGCTCCGCGAGCAGCCCTTGCAATGCCGGGTCGTGCATCGCTGCGATACCGTGGCCGATGCGCTCGGCGCCAAGGATTTCGATCGCGTCACGGATTTGCTCCGGGCCGCCGACCTCTCCGGCATGGGCCAGCCGGCGCAGGCCTTGTTCGGCGGCGTAGTCGTACACTTCACGGAACTCCGCTGCCGGAAGGGACAGCTCATCGCCCCCCATCCCGAAGGCCACTACGCCTGCCGCTTTCACCTGCGCGGCAATCCGAGCGACCTCCATCGCCGGACCGGCGCCGAATTGGCGCGTGGCGTCGAAGATCCATTGAATGTGAAGCCCTCGGCGGCGCTCGCGGGCCGCGACGTCCTGTACGGCAGCAAAGTTTGCGAGCGGATCCTGCTTTCGCCAAAGAGACACACCGGTGGATTGCGTGATTTCGGCATACACGACGTTCTGCGCGCGCAATTCCACACAGAGGCGTTCGGCGATGAGCCGGTAATCCTCCGGGGCGTTCAGGAACGACGTCACCCACTTGAAGGCCTCCAGGAATCCCTGAAAATCGCTGTACTGATAGCGCGCCCGCACTTCCTCGCTGGTGACGCGCACGCCGTGGCGCGCGGCCAACTCGCGCGCCGTTTCCGGCGCGATGGCTCCCTCGAGGTGCAAGTGCAGTTCGGCTTTGGGAAGGGCGCGGACCTGTTGCAGGACGTCCAAGAGGATCATCGAACCCGGCTAACGCTGCGGCAGCGGCGGACTGCCGGCATTTTTCCAGGCCGTCAGCCAGAACGATCCGACGTCCGTCGCCGCGTCCGAGAGCTGGCGGATGAGGATCGCCGCCGCTTGATTGTAGAAACGGTCGTAATATTCGTCGGTATAGTCGCCCAGGCCTTTGCGGGCCCGGCGGTCAGCCAGCAGGATGGTCTCGAGCCAGCTATGAGCGCTCAGGCAGGCTTCAAACGCAACGTCGGTCGGATCGCTGAGGTACACGGCGTCGTTCGGCCGCATCGGGAAGAACGAGGAAAACCGGTCAATGAGTCTTGACTTGAAACGGTCATCCACGCCGGGCTGGCCGGAAAGCCTGCCGTCAAAGTTTTCGGTTGTGTTAAACGGGTCATGCGCCTCGGCCACAAAGTGAGCGAGGAGCGCGGCATCGAGCCGCGCCTCGTCCCACTTCCCCAACCTCATGGCATTGGTCAGCTTCTCGCTGTACACGCCGATTTGCCACGGCAGAACGCCGCTGGCTTCGAGCTTCGCCTTTGTAAACTTTGCCACCGCTGCTTTATAACTGCGCGGCAAACTTTCGAACGGAAAGCGGCCGTAGTGGTCGAGAAGCAGAATGTGATAGCGCCGCTCCGCCGCGGGGTTTTTTGCCAGCGCGTCGAGCGGGTCGGTCACGTGCTGTGCCAGATAGTCCCGGTTGGCTTCAAAAAACGGGCGCATCTCCGGAGGCAGCGTGTCGATTGCTTTTGAAACGACCAGGCGATGTCCGGCGCCGCCCCAAGCAAGCGCCCCGAGAGGCAAGAACAACGCGGCGAGAAAGGCCACGGCAATGCCACGAACGGCAGCCAAACCAGGTGAACTGCGCCAGAGATGCCTCAATCCTGCGCTCCTCCCGTTTGCGTTTCCAGTCCTAGGACGCTGCGCTTGCGGCTGTAGATAAAATAAATCAGCAGGCCGATCGCAAGCCACACAAAGAAGCGGATCCAATTCTCCACGGTCAGGCTGGCCATCAGCAGCACGCACGTCAGCACCGAGAGAATCGGGAGCACAGGCACCCACGGAACATGGAAACCGCGCGGGCGATCCGGCTGCGTGCGCCTCAGAATCAGCACCGCCAGCGACACCAGTACAAAGGCAAAGAGCGTGCCGATGTTGGAGAGGTCGGCAAACGTCCCGATGTCGAAGATCCCCGAGGGAACGGCCACCGCAATTCCAGCCACCCACGTGGAAACGTGCGGGGTCCGGAATCTCGGGTGGACGTTCGAGAAGGATTTCGGCAGCAGGCCGTCGCGCGACATCGCAAACCAGACGCGCGCCTGGCCGAGCTGGTAGACAAGCAGCGATGAGACCATCCCCATCAGCGCTCCGATGGTCACCCAGCGCTGCAGCTTATCGAGTCCGATATTGTGCAACGCCGTCGCCACCGGCGCCGCATCCCCCCGGAAAATGTGGAACGGCTGAATCCCCGTCAGCACGACCGCGACACCCACGTACAGCCCCGCACAGACGAATAGCGACGCCAGGATTCCCAGCGGCAAGTCCCTCCGCGGGTTCTTGCACTCTTCCGCCGCCGTGGATACGGAATCGAATCCAATGTAGCTGAAGAAAACGATCGCCCCTCCGGTCAAGACACCCTGCCAGCCATTGGGCATGAACGGTTTCCAGTTGGTTGGCTGGATATATTTCGACGCGAACACGACAAAAAGAAAGATGGCGATCAGCTTGATTCCCACCATGATGCTGTTGGCGCCCGCAGTTTCACGGATCCCCGCCACCAGCAGCACGGTCAGCAGCATGACGATGAGGAAGCCGAGAATATTGAAGTGGAGCGCCCAGCCATGCTCCGGCGTGTATGCCGGAGTGCTCAGCACGCCGGGCAGGTGAATGCCGAAGGTGGCCAGCAAGCTGTTGATGTACGCGGAGAAGCCTACTGCTACAGCCATATTCGAGACCGCGTACTCGAGAATGAGATCCCAGCCGATAATCCACGCGACCAACTCACCGAGCGTTGCATACGTGTAGGTGTACGCGCTGCCTGCGATGGGGATCATCGAGGCCAACTCGGCGTAGCAGAGCCCCGCGAACCCACACACCACTGCGACCAGGAAGAACGAGAGCGCAATGGCCGGTCCCGCCCCCGGGCGTCCCGCGACTCCGGCGGCGTGGCTCCCGTGTAGGAGCACGTCCAAGAGGGGCGCTTTGCAGATCGAGGGGTAGCGGACTTCCTCGCCGGCCGCCGCCGTCCCGGTCAACACAAATATGCCGGTGCCGATAATGGCGCCGATGCCCAGCGCTGTAAGGCTCAGCCAGCCTAATGTTTTCTTGAGGCGTTTCTCGGGGTTTTCCGCATCCGCCAGGAGCTTGTCTATGCTCTTAATGCGGAACAGTTGTGAACCCAAGCATCACCCTCCCGGCGCTGGTATCCATATTTCCCGGCCCATCCCGTGCTGAGACGAAACGCCTCCGGCAAGCAGCGTCACTTTACCGTGTGCAGCCTCTTCGCGCAACGGTTGTGCGAGGACCGGGATACGCGTGGATGCCTGTCCTACTACGCCGGGGTGAGTTGCGCGTACCTCTCAATGAACTTCTTGGCGCCGTATCCGGCGAAACTTACGGTCAGCTTGCGGTCTTGGTCGTCGCCCTCCACGGCAATCACAGTTCCCACTCCATAATTTGGGTGCCGGACACGCTGTCCGATCAGCGGGTCGGATTGTCCCGCGCGCGTTCTGGCGGTTCGCGGTCCTCCTACGGAGGCGCGCCTTTGCGCCGGCTGGCTGCTTCCGGGCAAACCCTGCCGCCGAACGCGCCGGACGAACTCCTCCGGTGAATAGGAGTACTCCGGGTCAGGCTCGTAACGCCGCGTTTCTCCCGCTTCACTCAGCGAGCCGGCGACCGTCTCCACTAGTTCGCCGGGTATCTCCCGCAAGAACCGCGACGGCGTTGACGCGCGAACACGGTCTTCCCCAAATGTGCGGCGATACACGGCGCGGGTCAGCGACAGCGTGTTTTTGGCCCGCGTCATCCCGACGTAGCACAGCCGCCGTTCCTCTTCCAGGTCCTCTTCACTATTGCCCGCGCGCGCGTGCGGAAAGATGCCTTCCTCGAGCCCCGTCAGAAAAACATGGTCGAACTCGAGGCCCTTTGTGCCGTGCAACGTCGCCAACGTTATGGGTGCACGCTCGTCGTAGGTGTCGGTATCGCTGACCAGCGCAGCGCGGTCGAGAAAATCATGGAATGTCTCGCCCGCCTCGGTGCCTTCCGCCACGGCGTTTACCAGCTCGCGCAAGTTTTCCGAACGCGAAGTGTCTTCCGCCGTGTCTCGTTCCTGGAGCATTTCAAGGTATCCGGTCTGATCCAATACCAGCCGCAGAAACTCGGCTGGGGGAAGGGAAGCGACCTCTTCCCGGAGGTGCTCGATGAGCCGCAGAAATCCGGCGAGCGGACCAGTTGCGCGCGCGGATGAGGGTTGCCGTAGTAGGCGCGAAATGGCCGACCACAGCGAGCCGCTGTTCTCGCCCGCCGAAGCCCGCAGCGCATCAATCGTCGTCTTGCCGATACCCCGCGCCGGCGTGTTGATGACGCGCAGGAGGGCAATATCATCGTCCGGCCTCATCGCCAGCCGGACGTACGCCAGGGCATCCTTCACCTCGGCGCGCTGGTAGAAACTGAATCCGCCAATCAGCCGGTACCGCAAACCTAGCCGCCGACAAACTTCCTCGAAGGCCCGGGATTGGGCGATTGTACGGTAGAAAACCCCGACATGCTGCGATGGGTCGTTCTGCAAAAGGGTGCGAATCACCTCCACCACGTACTCCGCCTCGGCCCAGGCGTCGCGGGCCTCGAAGAATTTCGCTGGGGTGCCACCGACTTTAGTGGCCACGAGATTCTTTTCGAGCCGCTTTTTGTTGTGCCGTACGACGCCGCTCGCGGCGTCGAGAATGGTCTGCGTCGAGCGGTAATTCTGTTCCAGCTTTACCACTTGCGCGCCGGGAAAATCCTCGGCGAACCGCAAAATCAGGTTCACGTCGGCGCCGCGCCAGCGGTAGATGGACTGGTCTTCATCGCCCACCACACACAAATTGCGCTGAGGTTCGGCCAGCAGCTGCAGCAAATCGTATTGCGGGCGATTAGTATCCTGATATTCGTCCACGTGGATGTAAGAGAACCGCTGGCACCACTGATCGCGCGCGGCAGCATGTTCCCGGAGCACGTCCACGGCGCGCAGAAGCAAATCGTCAAAGTCCAGCGCTTCCGATTCACGCAACTTTTTCTGGTATGCCTCGAAGACCTGCGCGGTGACGCGCTCTTCTTCGTTGCGCGCCGCGGCGGCCATCGCGGCCGGACTCTCCCCGCGGTTCTTCGCCGAGCTTATCCGGCCGAGCAGCCAGCGAGGGGGAAAAGCACGGTCGTCCCGGCCAAGCTCCACCAGCGCCAGCTTCATCGCTGCAAGCTGGTCTTCATCGTCATAGATCGCAAAGCTCCGTGAAAGCCCGATTCGCGGCGCCTCGCGCCGCAGCAACCTTGCGCAAAAGGAGTGAAATGTTCCCACCCAGGGGTCGGCCGAAGGCAACCCCTCGCGGACGAGCAGCGAAGTGACCCGCTCCTTCATCTGCTCAGCAGCCTTGTTGGTGAACGTCACGGCAAGGATGGACTCCCCGGGCACGCCGGAGGCGATCAGATGGGCGATGCGGTACGTGAGGGCCCGCGTTTTCCCCGTGCCCGCCCCGGCAAGGACCAGGAGAGGCCCCTCGGTGGTTTTCACGGCTTGACGCTGCTGCTCGTTCAGATCACTCAGGAAATTCATGGGGTGCGAGGCCCTCGGAGTGCCGCCAATCGGCAAGGAATCAATTCTAACTGACGCAGCGCCGCGCGGCAACGCGACCTCCTGAGCGCCTGTTGCAAACTGCAGGCCTTCGATTCCGCCTGCAGGAGGTTTTCACCCGAGCCTACTTAACGGGTGCGCCGAGGTCGATTTCGAAATAAAAAAGCGGCTGGTTTTTCTCGACGAAGGTCAGATCCGGGATGTACAGCTTGGTATAGCGGAGCATGTCGTATTGATGCTGCATATCGAAATACAACAGTCCGTGTTCCGTGGTGTGCGGCCCGACTACGTCTGTTTGGAGCGCCGCGGCCTCCAGCGATGCGGTCAATTCATCCCAATCTTTCCCGCGGCTCTTCTTCGGTCCGCGGCCGGGGAGAGGAAGCCTGGTTCGCGGGACGGAAGGATTCTTCGAACTGCCCGGATGCAGAATCAAATCGGCCGCGTCTTGCGCCGCGAGCGGGAGCAGCTTTTGGCGGTCGCCATCGGGCGGAGCATACACCAGGCGAATCGAATCCAGGTCAATGCGGATGAGTTTGTCGCTGTCGTTGCGAAAATAAACGTCAATGGCGACGACCCCCGCGTCCATTGGAGTTTTTTTCTTGAATTTCGCCTTGTAGGTCGCCGCGTCCACCCAGGGATCCGCGGCAACCAGCAAGCCGTCGTGGGAATCCCGCGCGGGAAGAGACGCGGGGTTTTTCTGCCCTACGGCTCGAGGGACCACAAGCACAAGCAAGGCAGCGAAGAGAAGTCCTCGCGAATAATCGCGCATGACGGGCCTATAATACCGAGTTTTGTCTCCCGCTGTCCGAATTGTTCGATACACTAGACGGTGATATCCGTCAGTTCGCGCAGGCCGCACCGGGCGATGCGCCGCGGTTAAGGGGAAAGCAGCCGATTGATGTATTTCTTCTACAGTCTGGTGACCGCCATTGGCGCGATTCTGGCCGCCCCCTATTTTCTGATTCAGGGTCTGCGCCGCGGCAAGCACCTTCATAATTTGACGGAGCGATTCGGGAAGCTGCCGGCGCTTGTTCCTGCAAGGGCGAACTCGGAGCCGGGCGCAATATGGATCCACGCCGTTTCCGTGGGCGAAACTCTCGCCGCACTGCGGCTAGTCCAGCAGCTCAAGGAACGCTTCCCGGACCGGCGCCTGGTTTTCTCGACGACGACGGACACGGGCCAGCAGCTTGCCCGAGAGCGCCTGGGCGCTGCTGCAGCGGTTTTCTATTTCCCGTTCGACTGGGGTTTCGCGGTACGCCGCGCATTTCGCGCCGTGCGCCCTTCGGTGGTGGTTATTCTCGAGACGGAGATTTGGCCGAATTTTCTTCGTGTAGCCAGCAGCAGCCGGATCCCCGTCGTGTTTGTGAATGGCCGGCTTTCGGAGCGGTCGTTTCGACGGTATCGGCGTAGCTTTGCCTGGATAGGATTTTTCCTGAAGCCTTTTCTGCGCCGTGTTTTTTCAACGGCCTCTCTTTTTCTGATGCAGTCGAAAGAAGACGCCGGCCGCCTGCTGTCTCTCGGCGCCCCCGTCGAGAAGGTTCATGTCAGCGGAAATCTCAAGTATGACCAGGAATTGGCGTCTTCGTCAGCTTTGACCGATTGGCTCGAAGCCGAAGTACGGCGCGGCGAGCGCCGCCCGCTCGTTGTTGCCGGGAGCGTCGTTGCCCATGAAGAACCCCTTATCCTGATCGCCTTTGGGATTCTGCAGGGCGAATGGCGCCGCGCGCTGCTTGTCCTTGCTCCGCGTAAACCGGAACGCTTCGAGGCCGCCGCGGATTTCATCAATGAATCGCACCGGAAATTCATCCGCCGCAGCGCGCTGCTGGCGCAGGCTTCCGCCGGTGCGAAGGAAAGAGAGCCCGGTGGCCCGGATCAGCCGGGGCTGAAGTCTGTGCTCCCCGACGATGCCAGCGTTGTGCTTCTCGATTCCGTCGGCGAACTTGCCGGGTTGTATCGGGCCGCCGACGCGGTGTTTGTCGGCGGGTCGCTGGTTCCCTCCGGCGGGCACAACATTCTTGAACCGGCAGCGTTCGCGAAGGTTCCTGTTTTTGGCCCTTCGATGGAGAATTTCAAAGAGGTGGCCGCGAACTTCCTTGCCGCCGGAGCTGCAATCCAAGTAGACAGCCCGGAAGATCTCGGCGTCGCCTGGATCGAACTGGTGAAGGATGCCGCCCGCCGCGAGCAGATGGGATCCGCCGCAAAACACTTGGTCGAATCGAGCCGCGGGGCAACGGCTCGCGCGCTCGAATCCATTTCTCGCTTTCTTGCCCAACCGGACCCATCCGGACCAATCCCGCTTGCCGAGCACGCCAATCCAGTCGGGGCTTCTCAGGGATAAGGATGAATTTTCCGCTGTTTGTGCGCTGGCTCCTTTGGCCGTTCTCTTTTTTGTTCGGAGTCTTCGTCCGGATGCGTGCGTGGTGCTACCGCGTGGGCATCTTGACAGCGAAGAGCCTCCGGCAGCCGGCCATCAGCATCGGCAACCTGACGATCGGGGGCACGGGAAAGACGCCCCTTGTCCTGTGGCTGGCGCAGCGGCTGCAAGCACAGGGCAAACGCGTCGGAATTCTTTCGCGCGGTTATCGCGGCGATGGACGGGCCACCTGGCCAGGCGCTTCGAAAGCCTCATCGAAAGAAATTCCCAGCGACGAAGTTCGGCTGCTTGCCGGGCGCTTGCGCCTGCCCATCGGTGTCGGGGCGAACCGTTACCGCACTGCCTTGGCAATGGAGCCCGAAAAAATCGAAGTGTTTCTTCTCGACGACGGTTTCCAGCATCTGCGTCTTGCCCGTGACCTGGACATCGTTCTCGTGGACGCCACCAATCCATTCGGCGGCGGCTGGCTGCTTCCCGCGGGACCTCTTCGCGAACCGCACTCCGCTCTTTCGCGCGCCGATATCGTTGTCATCACGCGCAGCGAGCACGCGCTGGCTGTCGAGACTCTGGTTCGCCGCCACTCCAGCGCGCCGATCTTTTATGCGCAAACACGTCTGGCCGCCGTGCTCGAACGGAGTCAGCCTTTGCCCGGAGGCCGAACCGTGGACGCCCAGGTGCACCGTTACCTTGCGTTTTGTGGCATCGGCAACCCGCGGGCGTTTCGCGACGATCTTTCGCGGTGGGGGATCAAGGTCCTGGGCAGCACGTTTTTCCGCGACCATCACCGCTACACGCAGCGCGAGGCCGATCAGCTCGAGCGGCTCGCCGCCGCCATGGGGGCAGACGGGCTCCTGTGCACCGAGAAAGACGTCTTCAATCTGGAAGGCGTGAATTTCAAATCCCTTCCGGTTCACTTTTGCCGGATAGACATGAATCTGAACAATGTGGAGGCGTTTTTGTCCATCGTCCGCGAGACACTGAATCGGAGTGCTGCGAGGACGCCAAAGTGAGTCTGCTCCCACACGCAGCGGCCGAAAAAGCAGGTTGGATTGATACCCTGGGCGCCGGTGTGATACTTTTCGTCTCGCTCGCAGAACGTCCCGCCGGACAGAGAATGGCGGCGGCTCTGTGGCGCCATCCCGTGACACTTGCCAGAGATACCTCCATCGGTGAATTGCGCAATTTTTGTGCACGAGGTCCGCTCCAACCGGCGCGCTCGGGACTCGAGGTGCGTCTATGAAGGCCGCGCGCGTCCCCCGTTCACCGGCCGGCGCTGCTGCGGATCTGGCGCGCCTAACGGAAATCGTCGAACAATTCCCCCGACTGACGATTGCGCTCCTGGGCGATTTCGTTGCCGATGAATTTCAGCGCGGAGACATCGCCCGCGTCTCCCGCGAGGCGCCGGTCTTGATCTTGCGCCACCGTGAAACGCAACTCTTACCCGGCGGCGGCGCCAACGCGGCGAACAACCTCGCTGACCTCGGCGCCTCGGTCCGGCCGGTCAGCATCGTCGGCGACGACGCCGCAGGCCGCGCCCTCCTCGAATATTTCCGCCGCAGGCATGTAAAGACCTCCGGCATTATTTCTCTTCGCGGGTGGACGACGCCGGTGAAGACCCGCTTCCTCGCCGGATGGGCGCATACGGTTCCGCAGCAGGTGTTGCGCATTGACCGCCAATCTTCCGCGCCTCTTCCTTCCGCGGCACATGGTCTCCTGAAGCAGAAACTGGGCGCCGCAATGCGCGGCGGCGGACACTTGCTCGTTTCCGATTACGGCTTTGGAGTCGTGACTCCGGAACTGGTCCGCGAGGCGACAGCGCAGGCGCGGAGGAAACCGGTCGTCACGCTGGATTCACGGTTCGCGCTGCACGGCTTTCGCGGAGCCGCCATCACCGCCGCCACACCGAACGAAGCTGAACTTGAGGCGCTCCATCACACCTCGATCGGACTCGATCCTAAAGCTCTCGAACGCTGCGCGCGGAAGACTCTTGACCAAATGCGGCTTCGCGCGCTTATCGTCACTCGGGGAAAGGATGGCATGGCGGTGTTCGAGCGCGGCAAGCCGGCCGTTTTCATTCCCGTATTCGGCAATGAGCAAGCCATTGACGTTACCGGAGCAGGAGATACGGTGATTGCGGCGCTGACCCTGGCCTTGGCGGCAGGCGCGAACTTTGTGGAAGCCGCGCACATCGCCAACATCGCGGGAGGAATTGTGGTCATGAAGCGCGGCACCGCAACGGTCACCGGCGAGGAATTGCTCGCCGCGATTCGCCGCGAAGCCACCGGCGCGGAGGCCTCCGGCTCCCCTTGATGCCCAGACCGCTTATGCTCGACACGCGCGCGAAAATCCTTTCCCGGAAATCTTTGGCGGAAATTTTGAAAGCGCGCTGCCGCAAAGGGGAGCGGATCGTGCTCGCGAACGGCTGCTTCGACTTGCTTCACGCGGGCCATGTGCGCTATCTCGAGGGCGCTCGCCGGGAAGGAGATGTCCTCGTCGTTGCGGTCAATTCCGATTCCAGTGAACGGGCCCTCAAAGGTTCGGGCCGGCCGATTCTGCCGCAGGATGCGCGCGCGGAATTGGTGGCTGCCCTCCGCGCCGTGGACTACGTCACCATCATTGACGAGCCGAACGTGGAAGCCTTGCTGGAGGCGCTGCGCCCCGATGTCCACGTCAAAGGCACCGACTATTCTGCGGAAACAGTTCCGGAGCGCGCCACGGCCGCGCGGCTTGGCGTGCGCGTCGCCATTGTCGGCGATCCAAAGCGCCACTCGACGCGCGAGCTTCTCGCGCGTCTTCGTGAAACTCCTCATGGCTGAGGAACGCTTCCTTATCGTGCGCCTCAGCTCGCTCGGCGATATTGTCCACGCGGCGCCGGCGGCGGCCATGATCTGGGGCTCCTTTCGCGGGGCGCCGATTGATTGGCTCGTGGATCGCAGATGGATGGGGCTTTTCGCCGGCTGTTCCGACTTCCGCGAAATCATCCCAATCCACCGCGGGTCTTGGAGCAACCTCAGCACCACTGTCAAGCGCCTGCGCTCCGCACGTTACACCTGCGTGTTGGATTTTCAGGGTTTGTACAAATCGGCTCTCCTTGCATTTCTTTCTGGGGCGCCTCGGCGCATCGGTTTTGCAAGAGGCTTTGCCCGCGAAGGCGGCGCAACACTTTTTTATACGGATCGCGTCATCCCTCCCCGAGGCCACATCGTGGACCAGAATCGCGCTCTGGCCCGCGCCGCGGGCGCCGGCCCCGAGATCTATCGCATCGGCCTTCCCCGGACCACGATCTCTCCCGCCGAATTGGTGCGCCGCGTTCTCGGTGACGCGTCCCAGGGATTCTTTGTCGTCAACCCTGGAGGTGGCTGGGGATCGAAATGTTGGCCGGCTGATCGTTACGGACTTCTCTGCCGTGAGCTATCCTCCCGCTACGCTTTTCGAGCTGTCGTGAATTACGGCCCCGGCGAAAGACCGCTCGGAGAAGATGTGGCGCGTGCGGCCGCTCCCGTCGAAACAACCCTGTTCACCGGCGAGATCCCGGAATTGGTGGGGCTGCTATCCGCTGCGAAGTTCGTCGTGGCAGGCGACACGGGCCCCCTGCACCTTGCCGGTGCGGTGGGCACACCGGTCATCGGCTTGTATGGTCCGACCGACCCGGCTCGCAGCGGACCTTATGCCCAGGATGACGTGGTGGTCTGCCAGGAACGATTTGAAGGAATGAATCACAAGCGAGGTCGGGAGCCCGCCTCTTCCATGCTTTCCATCAGTGTGGAGCAGGTGCTGGCAGCCGTCGGACGCCGTTTGGAGAAGCGCCGTTGAGCTCTCCCGGCGAATTCTTCGTGCGCTCGCGCGTGCGGCTGGGCTATCCCGTTGCCTTGGCGGCTTTCTGGCTGGCCCATCCCACGCCGCACGCAATTGCCGCAGGCGCCGCAGTTGGTCTGGCAGGTCTGTTCGTGCGCGCGCTCGCTGCGGGCTATCTGCGCAAGTATGAGCAGCTCGCCACTTCGGGCCCTTACGCTTTCACGCGTAACCCGCTTTATCTGGGAAGTTCAATTCTCGCCGCCGGGTTCCTCATCGGCATCCACTCCTGGTGGGCGGCAGCGATTGTCAGCGCCTATTTTGTGGTGTTTTATCCGGTGGTGATCCGGCGTGAAGAACGCGATCTGCGCGCACTCTACGGAGCCGCCTTCGACGACTATGCGCGGCAGGTCCCTTTGTTTCTTCCGCGCCTCACGCCGCGCCGCGACGCGGGACGCCCCTCGGTTGTTTTTTCGTGGCCCCAATACATCCGCAATCGCGAATATCGCGCTGCCATCGGATTTGCGATCAGTGTGGTGCTTCTTACCATCCTGATGAAGTGGCGAGGTTGAAGTCGCTCCTCCGGCTCCTTCCAGCGGACAGAGGCCCTTCCCTTACAAGCAAGCCATAAAGCAGCTTGCGTGCAGAGACTTGCCATCGGTCGAAACGGTCACGGCGCCGTCACGGTCCGTCCGCAACACCCGCACGCCTGCGGCGGCCAGACGTGCGACAACCTCGGAATGCGGGTGGCCATAGGGATTCGCTTCGCCTGCCGAAATTACCGCCAGGCGCGGCGCAACTCGTTCGAGGAACTCCTCCGTCGTCGAAGTCTTGCTGCCGTGATGAGCGACTTTCAGGAAGTCGGCCTTCAGTGGCTCGCCGGAGGAGACGAGTTCCTGTTCTGCCTGGCGTTCAATGTCGCCGGGAAGAAGGAGCGTTTCGTTTGCGAACTCCAGCCGGATCACAAGCGAGTCGTTGTTCTTCGCTTGAGATGCATCCTCGGAATCAGAAACGTGCGGCCAAAGGACGCGACCCTGCACGCCATCCCAAGTGAAGTTTTCGCCGCTGTGCTCGTGAATCACGGGGATGCCCTTGACGTGAGCAAGTTCTTCGAGCGCCGTGAGTGCCGGGCTTTCGACGTCCCGGCTGATCCATAAGGCGCCCACGCGAAAATTCTCGAGTATGGCGTGGAGCCCGCCGAGATGGTCCTGATGGGCATGTGTCAGCGCCACGACGTCGAGCCGTTGTATCCCGCGCGTCCATAAATAGGGCGAGACAACCTCTTCGCCAATATCCAGGCCCGCGTGCATGTCACCGAATCGTTCCCCGCCTGGTGTTCCCCCGCCATCAAGCAACATGGTGCGTCCGCCGGGAAATGCCAGAAAAAGCGAGTCCCCTTGCCCCACATCCAGTGCGGTGACCTCAAGCGCGCGCCGCGTCAGGCGCGGAGCAAATGGAAATGTGGCAATCAAACCGGCGCAGAAAGCGACCGCCAACGCGCCCATCGCGACCATTTGCCGCCGCCCGGCGCGCAAAGCCACCGCGAGCGCGCACAGTCCCGCAAAAAATACGGCAAGCAGCCAGCCCGGAGGAATTGGAATGCGATAAGAAGCGTGCGGAAAATGTGCTGCCCAATCCATGCATTGAACCAGCAGCGCCGTCATTCCTCCCAACGCCAAAGCAATGACGCGGCCCAGGCCATGCCACAGGAAGCTGACCGATAAAGTGACAAACCCTGTTGGGACGATCAGTCCCGTCAGCAACACTGCGGGGATATTGGCCAAGGGACCAATCAGGCTGATGCGGTGAAAATCGAGCGCCATGAGCGGCAGCATCCCGATCTGTAACACCACCGAGAGGACAAACAATTCCCACACAAAAAATCCCGCACGCAGCGGTACGGTCAGCAGCGGCTCGCCGCGTGAACCCAGTCGTGCGGGAAGCCGCAAAGATAGCCAGTTCGCCGCTGCCCGGACGTCGAGCCGGAACTGCGCGGCGCGTGGCGCGTGTCCGGCGTCTCGCGAAGCGTCACCCAATAGGGCAAGCGCGCGGCGGTAAGGCTCGGCGGTCCGCTCCAGCCACGGAAGCGCCAGTCCGCCGATGGTCCCCACCGCCAGAAAGGAAAGTTGAAAGCTCGAATCATAAAGCTCCATGGGACGCGCTATCAGCAATAGGACCGCTGCCAGCGCCGCGGTGTTCAGCAACTCGACCCGGCGGAAGAACAAACGTGCCACAAGAACGATGAGGGCCATCAATGCGGCGCGGAAAATCGGAGGGCGGTCTTCAACCACAGCGACATAGCAGGCGAGGATGGCCAGAGTGAGTAACGTCGTCGCGAACAGCGTGAGTCTCGCGCGCTTTCCCACCCACAGAAGAAAACCCGCCAGCGCAGCCACGTGCAAGCCGGCAATTGCCAGCACGTGGTATGCGCCTGTTTGTTGAAACGCAACGGCGGCATCGCGGCTGATAAATCCGCGGTCGCCCAGAAGCATGGCTCGCAAGACGGCAAGCGCACCGGGCTGCGCCGGGAAAAGGGAATCGAGCTGTTCGAGGAGTCGCCCGCGTGCCCGTGCCGCGCGGTGCCCGAGCGTCAGCGGCGGGGTATCGAGTTTTGTGAGCAACTCCGCGTGGCGCAGCGTTCCAAGGACGTGAATATTTTGCCGCGCGAGAAATGCGCGCCGGTCGAATGCGCCGGGGTCTTTGAAATTGTGGGGCGGGCGGGCTGCCACAATCATCTCCACACGGTCTCCGGCGCGCAGCGCAACCGGCTCATCCTCACCCTTCGAATGAAAATAGCTCAGCCGCAGGCCACCCTCAACGGCGACGCTCTGTCCGCCGATTTCAACCGTTTCGAGATCGAGATCGTACTGGTGCCCCCAGGGCAATCGCTTGGGGTCTTCGCGAAGCCGCGCGCGCCAGCGAAGCGGTTGGTTTGTGTCCAGCCGGGCTGGAGAAAGCAAGGCTGTGACATGGTTCGCGGACAGAGGCAGTTGAGCAAGCAGCCCGGCAAGCGCGCCGGCAAGAATCCACGCGAGCACACTTGCAACTGCCGCAATTCTCACGAGGTGTTTCCGAAGAAGGATGAGTCCCGCTGAAATGGCCCCCAGAGTCAGCCCGGCGAGAAGGAACACTGCCGTCCGCCTTGCTCCCCCCTGCGGCAGGAGCGCCGGCCTGGAGAGCAGCAACCCCGCCGCAAAGGCCGTCACCATCCCTACCGCGGGAACTTTCATTTCATGCGTTCCAGCATCACCAGCGATTCGATGTGATAAGTCTGAGGAAACAAATCAAACAAGTGCACCTCGCGAATTTCATACCGCGCCCCGGCCTGTTCGGACACGCCCTTGCCCGAGGATACACCGGTCAGCGCCGCGAGGTCTCGCGCCAGCGTCGAGGGATCGCACGACAAATAGGCAATCCGCTGCGGCGCCAGGAGCATGAGCTTTTCGGTCACGTCGGCGCCAAGCCCGGCGCGAGGCGGATCGAGCACCACGAATTCCGGTTTGTCTTTGCACCGCGAAAGAAACGCTTCTGCTTTCAGATTCAGGACTTCCGCGCCGGCCCCCGCCGTTTCCAGGTTCGTTTTCAAATCGCGTGTGGCCGCAAGGTTCGCATCCACGGCAATTACTCTCTGGAATTGCGTGGCCAGCGGCAGCGTGAACAATCCCACGCCGGCAAACAAATCCAGCGCCAGTTGTCCGCGAGCCTCCGCGCAAACCGCCTCCACGAGTTCGCCTGCGAGAAACCGGTTGACTTGAAAGAAGGACAGATGACCGCAGCGGTAGCGGTTTCCTGCGGCCTCATAGGTGATGAAGCCGGGACCGAACATCTCCAGCCGTTCGCTGCTCCGGTCGAGCAAGAGCAAGGATTCGAGATGGGGGATTTCCCTGTGAAACGTTTCGGAGAGCGCCTTGGCCGGCGCGCCGAATTTCTCAAACGACACGTTGAGCAGAACGCGGTCGTCCGCGGAGTCCGCGCTCGCTTCGATCTCGTGGACCGCGCCGGCTACCCGTCCGCTGGCGAGTAGTTGCCGCAACGCGTCCAGCGTTTCTGCAAGCCGGGGAGAAAGAATTCCACATTCACTGACGGCGCATAGCGACGAAGATGCCGCCCGGAAGTATCCGATCTCCTGCTCTCCCGCGCTCCCCGGCCGCACAGCCCATTGCGCCCGGCTGCGGTACGCAGTGGGTGGAGACGCGCGTGTCTTGATGGGGCCTTCCCACGGGACCCGCCCGATTCGGGCAAGCGTTTCGCGGAGAATTTCTGCTTTCAGAGTGAGCTGCGCGCTAGGGGGGATGTGCTGGTAATGGCACCCGCCGCAAACGCCGAAATGCGGGCAAAAAGGAATGCTGCGTTCCGGGGAAGAGGACAGCAGCCGTTCCACGCGGCCGCGCACGAATTTCTTTTTGCGCTGGATGGGCTGCACCGAAACTTCTTCGCCGGGCAGGACAAAAGGCACGAAGACCGCCTGTCCCTCGTGGTGCGCCAGACCATCGCCGCCGTACACGAGTTTTTCGATGCGCACGTCCATGAGAACGGAATCTCTCCCAGGCCACCGAGAAACGCCGCCGTTTCCGGCCTCACACCATGTAGAACAAGCTCAACCGCGGCAATCCGAATCCTTCGAACAAGCGTTTCTGCAAGTACTGCCGCTCGACCTGTGCAAGCTGTGCCGCCGACATCTTCCGCCGGTAGGGAGCGAGCTGGCGGTCGAATTCCCTGCGCGCCGCGACCAGCGTCTCTTCGCTGGCGCAAGCCGTCGCCGCCGCCGCAAGTTTTTCTTCCAGCGCCGCGAAGCGCCGCTCGAGATCCTCCAGATCGAGCGCCGCGGGCGAATCGAAGAGCACGCGAATTTCCTCGAGCCTTGCGCGTATTTCGCCGATTTTCAATGCCAGTTCCGGTTGCCGCTCCCGTTGTTTGTTTGCCGCCGCCGTCAGTTTCTCCGCGTTGCTCTTCACATAGGCGCGCAATTCTTCTCGCGAAAACGTCTCCGGCCGGGGTCTCGCTACCGCGGGCGCGGAAATGTCCGGCCCGCTTCCCGCCGCTGCCTCCTTGGCTTCCTCGGCGGCATCGAGCACCGCGTCCACGCAATACACCAGGCTTTTCAACGGCCGCCCTCCCGCGGCGCGCCGCGAGCGCTGATAACTCTCGAACGCCCGGTCAATCCCTTTCAGCACGGCCGCCAGCGGAATGCCCGCCTTCTGCCAGGATTCCATGATGGCCCAGTCGAGAGGCGAGACGAGCAGGTGCGCCCCGCGCTTCTTCCAGAAATATTCTTCGATTTCAGTGAAGTAGCCGTAGGTATTCACCGCACCCGCCGCGCCCGCAGGGTTCACCGCCGCGGCTTTCGGGGAACGGCGGCCGCCCCCGCAGAGCCCGGAGCGGCCGTGGCCTCGGCTTTCGGTTTGCTTGTGTGCCACGCTGGATTGCGTTCCCAGATGATGCGCAGCCCTTCGAGCGTCAGGAACTCGTCAATGGTCTGGATGTGGCGTGAAGCGCCGCCGATTAACGGCGCCTGCCCGCCCGTGGCGATCACTTTCGTATCTGGCCCCAGAACTTTTTTCATCCGCTCGAGGATGCCATCCACCAGATCCGTATAGCCATAGAAGAGTCCCGCCTGCATAGACGCCGCGGTATTCGTCCCGATAATTTTCCCGGGGTCTTTGATCTCCACGCGAAACAGCCGCGCGGCTCGCGCAAACAGAGCCTCGGCCGAAATGCCGATTCCCGGCGCCAGCACCCCGCCCATGTATTCGCCGCGCGCCGAGACCGCGTCGAAATTAATCGCCGTGCCGAAATCCACGATGATGCATGGCCCGCCGTACTTGTCGAATGCCGCAACGCTGTTCACGATGCGGTCCGCGCCCACTTCCTGCGGGTTCTCGTACTGCACGGGCATTCCCGTCTTGACTCCCGGCTCGACGAACAGGGCTTTCTGATGGAAGTATTGCTCCGCCATTTGCGCCAGCGTGGCGTTCAGCGGGGGCACCACCGAGCTGATGATCACGCCGGCGATCTCGCCCGGCTCGAGCCCGGCGACCGTGAACAAGTTGCGCGTCAGGATGCCGTATTCGTCCACCGTCTGGTCGCGCGCGGTGGTCAGCCGCCAGTTCGCGGCGAGTTCCTTTCCGCGAAAAACGCCGAGCACCGTGTTCGTGTTGCCCACATCAATCGTCAGCAGCATCAAGACGCCTCGGTAACGTCGCCGGAGATAACGGTTTCGGTCCGGCCATCGTCGCGCTGGACGCGCAACAACCCATTGAGCGCAAGCCCCGCCGTTGTGCCCTCAAACGTCTCGCGTCCGTTGGCAATGCGGACGCGTTTTCCGCGCGCGAAACTCGATGCCCCGGCAAAGCGCTCGAGAATCGGTCCGGGGCCTTCCGCCAGATAGCGATTGTAGTGGCTCTCGAGCTGGCGCAGCAACCGCGCCACCAGTTCCAGCCTCGAGTGTGCGCGTCCGGTTTCCATACGCAGCGACGTCGCCATCGCCTTCAGTTCGTCCGGCATGCGCGCATGATTGACGTTCAGACCAATCCCCACGATAACAAACCGCACGCGCTCGGGCTCCGCGTGCATCTCTGTAAGGATGCCCCCGATCTTTTTCCCGCCCAGCAGCAAATCGTTCGGCCAGCGGAGGTCGGGGGTCACCCCAGCCTGTTCGGCAATGGCGTCGCGTGCCGCCAGACCCGCCAGCAGGGTCAAGAGCGGAGCATCGGCCGGAGAAATCGCGGGCCGCAAGAGCGCCGTCATGTAGACGCCGCTGGCCCGTTCGGAATGCCACGCGCGCCCGGCGCGCCCGCGTCCCGCCGTTTGCTCCTCGGCCAGGACCAGCGTGCCGTGCGGCTCCCCTTCATGCCCAAGCTGCAAAGCGACGCGGTTGGTCGAATCGGTTTTGAAAAAATGGTAGATGTGCTTCTCAAAGATACTGTTGTGCAGACTGCGCCGCAGCAAATTCGGCGCGAGCACGTCGGGAACTTTCTCTATCACGTACCCGGACCTCGGATGGCCTTTCACCTTCACGCCGAGGCCGCGCAAGCGCTCGACCCAGCGCCACACTGTCGAGCGCGTGACGCCGATTTCCTGCGCGATCTTCGGGCCGCTGATGACGATCATGGCATTGTCGGCCAGAAGCGTCAGCAGCGCCGCAATGCGGCGGTCCGTGGTGCCGGGAAGAGAGCGGAGTGGCATGGGTTTCCGTGGCACCGGCACTCTTGCCTGTGCGCATCTCCATCGCTTCCAAGGAAGCTGCACAGGCGCGAGCAGTTGCGCCACGCAGCAGGTGCAGCTTACCCGCTGCCGATGGTTTCGACAAGGAGCGTCAAATCCGCGGCAGGCGCCGAATGAGTCAGCGCGCCGGAGGAGAGAAAATCGGCGCCGGCTTCGGCATAAGCCCGCACATTCGAGAGAGTGATTCCGCCGGAGATTTCAATCACACAATCGGGGCGGAGCCTCCTGGCCATGGACACCAATCGAGCCGCCTCGGCGGGCGTCTGATTGTCGAGCAGGATAGCCTCTGCGCCACAGCTCAACGCTTCGCGAAGTTCCGCTTCGTCGCGCACTTCGATCTGCACCGGAAGCGCTTGCTGCCCGGATGGTTTGCTCTCGGCGGGTCTGTACGACTCATAGGCCGTCATTTCACGGCCCGTGTCGCCGGCTTGCGCGGCGAACGCATGCGCGCGGTCCAGTGCCGGCTTCACGCCGCCGGCCAGAGCAATGTGGTTTTCCTTGATGAGAATCGCGTCGTAAAGGCCGAAGCGGTGGTTCGCTCCGCCCCCCGTCCGCACGGCATATTTTTCCAGTGCGCGGAGCAAAGGAGTGGTCTTCCGCGTATCGCGGATTTGCGCGCGTGTTCCGGCGAGCGCATCCACAAACTTGCGCGCCAACGTGGCGATGCCGCACAGCCGCGCCAGAAAATTCAGCGCGGTTCTCTCTCCGGAGAGAACTGCGGCTGCGCTCCCGCTGAGTTCCGCGAGAGTTTCTCCTTTGCGGACAGCCGCGCCCTCCTGCGCAAGCGCCGTGAAGACGATGTGGGTGTCGAGCGCGCGAAACACGCGCTCGGCAATTGGCAAGCCTGCCGCTACCAGTTCTTGCTTGGCGATGATCCGCGCGCGCGCGCTCGCCGGCCGCGGCACGAGCGCCATCCGGGTCACGTCGCCGCTCCCGATGTCTTCCTTCAGCGCTCCCCGCACCAATGCGGAAATTTCGGGTGAATCCCAGTTCATAGGTGACGTCGCGTCGGATGAATGCATGGTGGGAAGAGCCGCGCAAGACTTTGCGGCGCGCGTGGCGTCAATCTCGCCCGAACGTCCATCGCGTCGCCGTCTGGGTAAAGCCATCCTCGCCCCGGAAATTTTCGTAATGTCCAAAGACCACGGTCGGCCGGACCACCGTTACGGGGTCGTTGTACGGCTCCATATCCCAGTCGTATTTTCGTGAGTAGATGTCCTTGTACCTTCGCACGAACGCGGGCTCGCTCACAATCTCAACGATGCCTTCCAGGATCACCACTTCGTTCTCGCGTTCGGGGCTGACCACACACCGCGGATTCGCCGCAAGGTTTCGCCCCTTTCGCGATCCCGCGGAGGTCATAAAGCAGAAGGTATCGTCCAGCCATATGCCCCAGACGGGCATCAAGTGAGGCGCGCCGTCCGGCCGCGTCGTTGCCAGCCAGTAGCGCTTGGCATTTTCGAGGCGCTCGACTGCCCAACTCCACGGAAGCAATCCCTTGCCGCTCTTCTCGTCCAAGATTCCGTAGCCCGGCATATGCGGGCGGCTTGCTTTGGGCTCCTTGATTCCGTGAGGGCCACTCGGAGATGCCACGTTGCCTCCTTTCGCGCGAACCCGCCCCCCTCACACGTTTGCCGAGGAGCCGGAATCAGACCTGCTGGTGGTTTTTTCAAGTTGCGCCAGGCGCTCGAGCAACTTCTGGTACTCGATGGATCGCTCGGATAGCGTGTTTTCGAGGCCGCGAACAATTTCTGCCGGTGCGCGGCTTCGGAATGTTTCATCGGACAGGCGGCTCCGTTTCAACTCTAAATCCTTCTCCATCCGCTCTTTTTCTTTACGGAGCTTCGTCAGCTCTCCTGCCACGTCCACTCCTTCTGAGTACCCAATGCGCATGTCGAACTGCGATGTGGAGCGAATTAACCCATTCTTTGAATCGAGTTGCTTGCGGGGGATAAGCCGGATCTCCGACAACAAGGCCAGTCGCAGGATGCTTCCGGAATGCTCTTCGACAAGCCGGCCGACATGCGTGTCACCCGCGGAAAAATCAGCAGCCACCTTACGCTTTGGATCTATTTTCAGCGTGGCGCGAATTTC
>DASWCG010000330.1:0-2044 GCA_036390175.1 Candidatus Acidiferrales bacterium
ATCTTCTCAAGCTCCGCGATGGTTGCACCGGGACTAGTTTCATGACGACACTATTTTGCATCAATGGTTGTGTCAGTTGACGATAAATCGCCATTGCACTCACAACTGCAAAATCACGATCAGTGGGCGAGTTGTCGGCAAACAAGAAGTTATTGAGTTCCTTCCTGTTGCCCGTAACCCAGGAGAAATCTAGAAACAGTCCGGGAGTGTTCAGCAAGCTAGTGTGGAGCGCCGGGCTTTGCGGGTTGCCACAATTCGATCGGATTTCCCTCAGGGTCATGCACGCGGGCAAACCGGCCGGTGGGATCGGGCGGGTAAATCTTGATCTCGATTCCTGCGGCCCGTAGCTGTGCCGCCATTTTGTCGAGATCCCGGACTCGAAAGTTCAGCATCCAGACCTTTTGGGCATCCCCGAAATATTTGCTCGTCTCAGGAAAAGGCGCGAAAGCGGTGGGGCCTGCCTCTTGCTCCCAAACGGGATCCCCTTCGCTCGATGGTATGAGCGAGATTCCCAGGTGCTGCTGGTACCAAAGCCCCAACGCTTTCGGATCTTTGGCACGAAAGAAGAATCCTCCGATTCCGGTCACTTTTTCCATTTCCGTTCCTCCAGCGACCGCATCGCGAACAGCGGCCCCCGCAGGGAGAGGAGAGGTCTTTGGCTGTACGGCTGTCTGCGCCGCTATGGCGAGTTGGTTCCGCCCCAAGATGAAGCTCGACCCGAAAGCAAATGACAGAGTTCGAAGCAGTTGGCGTCTTAGAAAAAGCATCCCATCCTCCTTCCGAAAAGAGCGCGGCCCGAGGTACGATACCTGCGCAAACGGGTTCTGGGAAGCGTAAAGACGAGGTTCTGGGCGATTTGTCGGCAAACCGGAAACTATCCGGAAACAGCGCTCTGGGAGACCAGCAAACCGTTCGGGGTTTTCTTCGGGGCTCGATTGCAGGTCACGCTTGGACGAGCCAACCGTTTGCGGTCGCACATGAATTGACCGCTTTGCGCTCGCGCATGAATCAATGATTCGCCATGAGCGCACTGCCTATGAGCAATGGCTGAGCCAGCCGGAATTAATTCGAAAGATGGTTCGAACGCATTTCGTCCCCGCCCGTGAATCTTTCTCCTGGGGCAAGTGGAACTTCGCCGGCACGCCGCGGTAAAACCTCGCCGGAGATTCCGCCATCGCCGGAGCCGCTTGCGCCTTGCATTTTCGCGCGTCCCCATTATCATGGCGTAGTTTCGAATGCTCTCCTGAGATCGCACATTGCCTGACACACCAGAGGCTTCCTCGCTCGGAATAACCGGAGTCACAAAGGGCCGCGGCCGGCTGCTGCAAGTTCTCGGCATGTGGTTCGGAATTTCCGCCGCCATCGGCAACGCGATTTCCGCGGGCATCGTTCGAACGCCCGGCGACATCGCAAGAGGCCTTCCAAACGCATGGCTGTTTCTCGCTGTGTGGATCGTTGGCGGCCTTTACGCACTCTTCAGCGCCCCCTCGATGGCGGAACTTGGCGCCGCGATTCCGCGCAGCGGAGGCCAGTACAATTTTTCGCGCCGCGCTATTGGTGAGTATGCTGGTTTCATCGTCGGCTGGAGTGATTGGCTTTCAACCTGCGGTACGGCCGCAGCCGTCGCCATCGTCGTCAGCGAATACAGCGGGAGTCTTTTCCCCATCCTCGCTGGCCCGCAAAAAATAAAACTCCTCTCCGTCACAATTATCGTCGGATTTGGCGTCCTGCAATGGCGCGGAATTCGCTGGGGCAGCGGCGCGCAGCTTCTGACGGCGGCGATAAAAACGGCCGGGTTCCTGGTTCTGGTGCTTGCGTGCTTCTTAAAAGGAGGCCAGGCGCACCAGGCTGCTCTGCACAACAACGCACCGCCTCCTACCCTCGCATCAGGATGGCCGCTCGCCGTGGCGATCATGCTGGGTCTGCAGGCCGTGTTTTATACGATTGATGGCTGGGACGGCGTCATCTATTTCGGTGAAGAAGTGCGCGAACCGGGCCGCGACGTCCCGCGAGCGATTTTCGGGAGCGTCTTCTCCATCATGGG
>DASWCG010000331.1:0-3182 GCA_036390175.1 Candidatus Acidiferrales bacterium
CCGTTGCAAGCGCGGCAACCTCCGCCGCAGCCGGCGCGGACCGCGAGGCGTGCGCTGAGGCGGCGCCGTCCCCGCCGAATGGAGCCGCGTATGAGCCGGCAGGAAAAAAGTCAGGCGCCACGCGCAAATCGAAGAAGATCCCGCCGGGCGAAGGTCCGCTCCCGGAAAGCCCCGGCGACTTCGTTGCGGAAATTCACCGGCGCATTGATTTATTTCGGATCTGGCACAACCTGCTCAAAACCACAGACATAAAAATCAAGCAGCGCGCGGTCGAGCGCCTGACGGACATGCGCTACAAGGGCGCGGCCGCCTCGGAAGAAGAGCCCCAGCAGGTCGTGGCCGATATTGACAGCGCTGTCGCCCGGCACGCAGCGCAAGGAGCAAAGAAATGACCGAAGTTTCGCTTCCCAACCAATCTTTCTTCGAAAAGCTGACCAATGCGATTCACCTGGACTACTTGCTGAAGATCGCCGGCGTGGGCGGCTTCGTCTGGGCGTTCCTGGCTTCGTGGCACACGCTCGGATTTGGCGTGAAAGCCGGCATGCTCGCTTCCGTGGCTGCCTGGATTGTCGGCAGCCGATTCTCGAAGATCTACCGCTAAGCGAATTTTTCCCAAATTGAGAAATTTGTGAAAATAAAGTGTCTCAGCGACCGCTATCGGCCTTTCGATCGCCAGAAACAGTTTCACCTGAGCACCGCGAAATACCGGCTCTTTGGCGGAGCCGCAGGCCCGGGCAAGACCAAAGGGTTGCTCTGGGAGGCCATCCTTCAGGCGACGGCGGTGGCCGGATCGGATACCTTGCTGCTGCGGCGCACCTACCCGGAATTGGAATCGTCGCTGCTCGCTTACTTTCGCCGCGACGTGCCGCGCGCTTTTTACAAGAGTTACAACGAATCAAAGCACGTCGTAACCTGGAAAAACGGTTCGACCACGCGCTTCGGCTACTGCCGCAACGAGCACGACGTTTACCAGTATCAGGGCGCGGAGTTCCTGTTCATCGGTCTCGACGAGCTGACGCACTTCACGCTGAAGCAGTGGCAGTTTCTCACTTCGCGCAACCGCTGCCCCGTGCCGGAAAGCTTTTGCACCATGGCTGGCGCGACGAACCCGGGGAACATCGGCCACGCCTGGGTCAAGGCGCTGTGGGTTGATCACGTTCCGCCGCCGGGCTTCGAGCGGCCGGAATTGTACAACCCGCGCGATTACGATTTCATTCGCGCGCGGCTCGACGACAACCCCATTTACGCCAACGACGCCGAATATCGCCGCACTCTGGAAACGTTGCCGGAGCATTTGCGCCGCGCGTTTCTCGAAGGCGACTGGAACGTCTTCGCCGGACAGTATTTCGACGTTTTCGAGTTTGGACGCCACACCGCGCGCCCGGAAGAGCTGCGGCTCGAACCCTGGTGGCCGCGCTGGATTTCGATTGACTGGGGCTTCCAGCATCCCAGCGCGGTCTATTGGCATTGCGCCGTGCCAGTGGTCAGTCGTCAGTTGTCAGTTTTCAGTTCAGAAAGAAGTACGTCGCAGAGAGCAGGGGTAAACACAGCCCGCAACCCATCTTCAGCTTCTTTTACTGACAACTGTGAACTGAAAACTGAAAACTCGCGCATCGTCACCTACCGCGAATTCGTGCAAAGTGGCCTTTCCCCGCGCATGCTGGCGCAAGCCATCGCCGAGCGCAGCGGCCGCGAGCACATGGTAGAGGTCTTTCTTTCGCCGGACGCCTTTGCGCACCGCACTTCGGAGGCGTCCATCGCGGAGCAGCTTGGCGACGTGCTCGTCCCCAACGGCTTGCCGCGCCCGTCGCCTGCCGACGACGACCGCATCGGCGGCTGGCAATTGATGTACCAGTTGCTCGAATCGGATTCCTGGGTGATCGCCGAGAATTGCGCGAAGCTCATCGAGTGTTTGCCACAACTGGTGCGCGACGACCGCCGCATCGAAGATATTCGCAAGGTGGAAGGCGACGATCCCGCCGACGCCGCGCGCTACGGATTGGTCTCCGGCGGAAGGCTCGCCGGTGTTGGGCTGGCCTTTGTGCCGGCCAGGGCGGGGCAGGCCCCGCCCCTCTATCCGCCGCACGGCGGGCCGCATTTCGTTACCGGCATGCCGCTCGACGAACAAATCGCGCGGCAAGTCAGCGCCACGGATCCGACTTCGCGCGCCATCCATTACCAGCGCCTCGAATCCGAAGCAAAAAAACAATTCCGGCCGAAGCCGCTCCCGCGCCGCCGCTGGTAGACCGGACTTTAATCTGTTTGGTGCTGCATGTTGCATTGGTTACGCAGGGCTGTTCAAACCAAGTACGTCGGAATGCTCGAAGAAGAAGTCGCGCGGGAGCGCGCGGAGAATAATCGGCTGCGCGCGGAGAACCGCGCGCTGATGAATTCGCTGCTAGGCACGGCGGGATTTCCTCCGGTGGAGTTTCCCGAAGCGCCCAAGCCGCAGCCTTTGCCGCGCCTGCGCAAGCGTTCGTGGCACCAGATTCAGGCCTGGCGCGAAACCGAATCGTGGCGTTTACGCCCCGGCTCTGCCGGGGCCGCGCGCGATGCGGCGATGAATTTTGAGGGCAGGGAAGAAGCGAGGCCGAATGGACCTGTATCGCGCAGCTGAAACTTGGACGGGTGGCCCGGGCGTGATCGCGCCGGCGGATGGCAACGTAGACGGAAACACCGCAAATGCTGTAGCTCAGGCCTTCAGGCCTGAGGCCGTTTCCTCTCCGCAATCCACCGCGAACGCAAACGGGAAAAACCTCACCCCTGAAGGGGTGAGCTACATCGACGGTGTTGACGGAGGAGGCGAACCCATCGACCTCGGGCCAAACAACGAGCGGCTCGAGGACGTAAAGCCGGAACTGGTGCACGCGCTGCGCGAGTTGGTACGGCAATACCGCCAGGAAGGCGTGGTCGCGCGCCGGCATGAGATCCGTCGCATTCGCCAGGCGCGCCTCTTCTGGCAGGGTTTGCAATACGCCTGGTGGAATCCCAACGACATGAACTGGCATTTGCCATTCGAGCAGCGCTTCAGCGACGACCGCGCGCTCGAAGAGATGCCGCGCTACCAGTTCGTCACGAATTTTTATCAGGGCTTTGGGCTGTCGTTCATCGCCGTGCTTTCGCAGGACGTGCCCAGCGTGCGCTTCTATCCGCAGTCGGCGCAATCGCTCGAAGACATTGCC
>DASWCG010000332.1:0-6256 GCA_036390175.1 Candidatus Acidiferrales bacterium
ATAGAGCGCAGGCAGCAGGCTCGCGATCAAACTCACCAGCAGCGCCGTTCCGGTTGTGAATAACACCACCGAGCGATCCACGTTGGTCTCTTGAAATCGCGCGAGGAGGTACGGGAACCGGTTGACCAAGAAAGCCACCCCGGCCTTCGCCATGGCCAGCCCCAGCGAACCGCTGACCAGTGCAAAGAGGAAACTCTGCACAAACATCTGCCGCAGCAACATGGAGCGGTCCGCCCCCAGCGCGAGCCGGACGCTCAATTCCTTCCGCCGCTCCATGGCGCTGGAAACAAATACAGTCACCACATTGATGCAGGCCAGGAACAAAATTAGGCTCGAGGCGCTCAACAGGAGCAAGAGCGGCTTGCGGCCTTTGACGGTGAACAGTTCCGCCAGCCCCACAACGGTGACCCCGATGTCTTTGTTGCTTTGCGGAAATTCGGCCGCAAGCCGGCTGGCGATTGCCTCCATCTCTGTTTGCGCTCGTGCGCGGGTGGCCGAGGGAGCCAGCCTCGCAACCACCGCTAAATAACGCGTCTCGCGATTCATCATTTTCTGGTCAATGAATAGACCCCCTGGAACCCAAACATCGAAACCCCGGATCCAATAGAACGGGTTATCCGGCTCCACTCCCACGACGGTATACGGCTGGTCGTTCAGGATTAAGGTCTTTCCCAGAATGCCAGGGTCCGATCCGAACCTTCTCTCCCAGAACCCACGGCCCATGATGGCAACGCGGCTTGCTCCCGGCCGATCATCTTCTTCGGTGAAATCGCGGCCTAATCCGGGAGGCAGGCCCAACACTTTGAAGAAAGACGCCGAGGCCTTGATGCCGTTCAAATGTTCGGCATGCCCCCGGCCGGTCATGTTGAAGCTGACCGCCTGCAAAGTTGCCATGGACTGGAAGGAATGGCTTTGTTCCTTCCAGTCCAAATACTCCGGATAGGAAACGCCCATGTTGGGAACTTGCTTCGATGTCGCAAGAATGATGACCACACGGTCCGGATCCGGGAGGGGAAAAGGGCGAAGCAGAACCGAATTCACTACCGTAAATACGGCGGTGTTGGCGCCGATCCCCAGCACAAGAGCCGCGATGACCAGAAAGGTCATCCCCGGCCGCTTGCGCATCAGCCGGAGACTGAATCGGAAATCTTGGATCAGGGAGTACATTCTAGAATTGCGGATCGCGGAGAAGCCTGCTGCCTTCTCGCTCCCGCGCAGCCGCATGTTTGGCACTGGACAGATTTCCACCGGCCCTAGCCGCGAGTATCTTGTGCTCATAACTGCGGCACCGGGCCGCTGCAATACGCAAGCCCCTCCAGCCACTTGGAGTAGATGGCGAAGTACGAATAAACGAGTGAGATACTAAATTCATCGAGTATGAGACCAACCGTTGGAGCATTATTGGCGGACGACAGCGCACTGTCAACAGGGGATTAAACTCCAGCCGGCAGACCCCCTTCAAAATGGCCCTGAAAAAATGGCGGTGTTCTTCGCCTCCCGTAGAACAACGCGGCGTTTCCGGACACGCTTCTTTTTTTCCGTCAAACTACTTGGGCTGAGGCGGACTTTGGGGTGGAGCCTGCGAAGGCGCATTGACGGGGCCAAAATACCCTTCGTTATAATCCGCGTGCACGGACGACTTGATACGCGTATTCTCCTCGTCCACTTTCCGGCGGAATATTTCGCGGGAGATCTCGTCTTTGACCTTATCCAGCGGCAAAGTTTGACGGCTTTCCACTTTGTAAATCACGAAGCCGGGTGGTACGGATTCCACCTTGGTTGCGCTGCCGGGCGGAAGAGAAAAGATCTCCTCTTCCTGTTCCGGCGGAAGCGACCCCTTTCGCCTGCTGCCGAAGTCGGTAGGCATCGGCTTGGCTTCGAGGGCCAAGGAGGTGTAAGCCTCCTTCTCAAGGACGTCCGGGTCTTCGCCCTTGGCGAGACGCTCCCGAAGATCGCCGGCTATTTGCTGGGCTTTCTTTTCGAACTCTTCCTTGTTTGAAGCGCCGGGATTATTCCGGGGAATGAAAACACGGCGAAGCTTGGCTTCCTCGAACTTGGGCAGATTTTTGTTGTAGTAATCCTCCATTTCTGCAGGCGAGGCGTTGCGGAATTTTTCCTGCAGGCTTCGCTGAAACATGTCCGCGAGCGTGCGCATGCGCACCAGGCGCATGACTTCTTTGAATCCCGCGGTATTCTCGATTCCGGCCTTCTGCGCCGCATCGGAATATGCCAGCAGTTCTACATAGGCCTGAGCAAGTTTCAGACGCATGGCGGGAGGGATAGCCTGGTTGTTGGCGTTCAGAGAGCTCAGCAAGGTGTCAAACTGTTCCCTGGTCAGAACTGTTGCGCAGGAGTCGTCTTTGGTTCCGGCGCCGTTTTTTTGGGCGCCATCGCACACGCCGTGGGCAGTGACAACCGGCTGCGCTGGAGCGATGCTGGACGCGGAGTCTGCGGGTTTCTGCGGAGCAGCATCCACTTTCTGGCCTGCCGGCGAAGCCTGCGCCGATGGCTTTGAAGATTGCGCATTCGATGCGTGGCTCGCCGTTGGTGTCTGCGCAAACACTGCTCCTGCAGTGAGAATAAGCACGATTCCGGTTCGAGTCATGGAGTTACACCTTCCTGCGAAATTGCGGAGAATAGCGGGTCCCACTCCGATGGCCGGCCGCCATGGAAGTATACACTCAGCATGCGTCCGTTGAGTCATGCAACCGGAATCTGTTGTTGGAAGCGACCCATCGAGCGTTCAGGGCGGCTGCCGCTCAACTTGTTTTTCGCTGCTCAGACCGGTGCAACAGCACAACGCACTGTGATACTGTTTATGTTTCCTGCCATGCAGGGGCTCGCGGCAGAAGCGTCCCGGGCAGCTTGCAAGGGCGAAGCCCAGAGGGGAATACCTTCAGGAGCCCACGTGAAAACGGCCTATAACGGCGTTGCGGTCCCGGCAAACGGCCAGCCCATCCAGTATTCCGGCGGCGCTTTTCAGGTCCCCGGCGCGCCGGTGATTCCCTTCATCGAAGGAGACGGCACGGGCCGCGACATCTGGAAGGCTTCGCGGCGCGTGTTCGACGCGGCAGTGGAGCGCGCTTACGGCGCCAAGCGGCGCGTGGCCTGGTTCGAGGTCTTCGCCGGCGAAAAGGCCTTCGGCATGTTCCAGCAGTGGCTCCCCGATGAAACGGTCGAGGCCATACGGGATTTCCGCGTGGCCATCAAGGGGCCGCTCACCACCCCGGTGGGCGGAGGAATCCGCTCGCTCAACGTTGCTTTGCGCCAGATTCTCGATCTGTATGCCTGCGTCCGGCCGGTCCGTTATCTTCCGGGAGTTCCCTCCCCGGTCAAGCACCCCGAGCGCATGGACATCGTCATCTTCCGCGAGAATACCGAAGATGTGTACGCGGGGATCGAATGGAAATCGGGCACGCCGGAAGCGCAGCGCGTGCTCGAATTCCTGAACCACGAAATGCTGAAAGATTCCGGGAAGCACATCCGCTGGGACTCCGGCGTGGGCATCAAGCCCATGTCGCCCACGGGCACCAAGCGGCTGGTGCGCCGCGCCATCCAGCATGCGCTGGAACACAAGCGCCGGCTGGTGACGCTGGTTCACAAGGGCAACATTCAGAAGTTCACCGAGGGAGCGTTCCGCGATTGGGGCTACGACCTGGCGCGGGAAGAGTTCCGCCCGAAAATCGTCACCGAGCGCGAAAGCTGGATCGTGGACAACTTCGACAAGAACCCCCGCATAACGGTGGAGCAAAACGCCGCGATGGTCGAGCCGGGACTGGAGCGCGCCTCGCAGGCTTTCCAGGAATCCATCTACGCGGAAGTGAAGCGCACGCTCGATGCCATTTACGCGACGCACGGAAAAGGCCAGTGGAAACAAAAGCTGATGGTCAACGACCGCATTGCCGACTCCATCTTCCAGCAGGTGCTTTTGCGCGCGAATGAATACGAGGTGCTGGCCACGCCGAACCTGAACGGCGATTACCTCTCCGATGCGTGCGCCGCGCAGGTCGGCGGTCTGGGCATGGCCCCCGGCGCGAACATCGGCGACGGCTACGGCATCTTCGAGGCCACGCATGGCACCGCTCCGAGGTACGCCGACAAAGACGTGATCAATCCGAGCTCGGTGATGCTTTCCGGAGCGATGATGTTCGACTTCATCGGCTGGCGCGAGGCCGCCAAGCTCATCGAAGAAGGCATCGCGCGCACCATTCAGCAGAAAAAAGTGACCTACGACCTCGAGCGAATGATGGACGGCGCAACCAAGGTCGGCACGTCGGCTTTTGCGACCGCGATCATCGAAAATATGCAGACAGCCGTCGCCGCGCGGTAAGCCATCGCGCCTACGCCGCCGGGTTTGAGGCGATTGCGCCGAGACCCAAATTGACCCCAATCAATACACGGGAAAATCTCAGGAGAATGGCATCATGCGCAAGAAAGTGACCGTAGTGGGCTCCGGCTTCGTCGGCTCGACGACCGCTCAGCGCATCGTGGACGCGGAACTCGCCGATGTTGTGGTCACCGATATTCTGGACGGCCCGCCCGCCGGGAAAGCGCTGGACATGCTCGAGTCGGGCCCCATTCAAAGAACCGACTCGCGCGCGACAGGCATTTCGACCCATACCGGCGACTACAGCGCCACCGCCGGAAGCGACATCGTGGTCATCACCGCCGGCTTCCCGCGCAAGCCCGGCATGAGCCGCGATGATTTGCTCCGCGCCAACTACGACGTGGTGAAAGCCGTCGTCGAGCAGATCGTGAAGCATTCGCCGAACGCCATCCTGATCGTGGTGACCAATCCGCTCGATGCCATGGCCCAGGCGGCGCTGAAAGTGAGCGGCTTCCCGAAAAGTCGCGTTGTCGGCATGGCCGGAGTTCTCGACTCCGCGCGCATGAGCACGTTTGTGGCGATGGAAGCGGGCGTGTCGGTGGAAAATGTGCACTCCTTTGTCCTCGGCGGACACGGCGACGACATGGTGCCCCTGCCGCGCTATTCCACCATCGCCGGCATCCCCCTGCCCGACCTGCTGCCCAAACAGCGCATTGACGCCATCGTGGAGCGCACGCGCAAAGGCGGCGCGGAAATCGTGAATCTGTTGAAGACCGGCTCGGCGTATTACGCGCCTTCGGCCGCCGTGGTGGAAATGGTCACGGCGATCCTGAAGGACAAGAAAAAGATTCTTCCCTGCGCCGCTTATCTGGAAGGCGAATACGGGATCCAGGGATTGTTTGTCGGAGTCCCGGTGAAGCTTGGCGCAAAAGGCATCGAGAAAATCATCGAGATCAAACTCAGCGCGGAGGAAAACGCCGCGCTGCAAAAATCCGCCGCCTCGGTGCGCGAACTCGTCAGTGTCCTTGGGCTGTAACGGTTGAGAGCGAAGCGGGATTCGTGCCCGGTTAATTCAGCCAGCGAAGTTTGGGCCAGGCTTTTTCCAGACTCATTCGCGGTTTGCGGCACAGATAAATTGTCAGGCTGGCTTCTTCCGGAATCGCGTAGCGGCTGGTGATTTTCTCCGTAGGCCGCACTTCGCCGAAGAATTCCTGCAACGCGCCTTGGGTGTAGCCGATAGCAATCACGCACCCCCCGGAATATCCTCGCGGCCCCCAAAGCCCATATTGATTGTGTCCGCTGATGGCTTTTGGCAGACCAGAACGCGGACCAAAATAATCAATCGCCGCGGCCTCGCCGAAATTATAGGCCAGCAACGCGCACCGCGCCTGCTCCTCGCGCGGCAAGGATTGATAGGCGCGCGCAACGGCGGCAACCTGCTCTTTCCAGCCGAACATGTCGCCGAAAAGCTGCGGGAGATCGCCCTGCGGGACGTTTTCGACGCGCACTGCCTTCACGCCCCAGAGTCGGGAGTATTGAATCGCGGAATCCACGGGAAGAATGGGCATGGCCAGCGGCGCGGCGATGATTCCGCCGGCGACCAGCGGGAAAACAATCGCGGGCTTCAACCACGCGCCAGTCCGCGGCAGGACTGACCTCTCGATCCAAATGGCTCCGCCGGCCAGAAGCATGGGATACGCCGGCGCCAGATAATAAATTTTTCCGTGCAGCAGCAGCAACTCGAGTAGCACCACCACATATGCCCAGCCGAGTGCGGCGTAGCGTTTCCCGGCGCGGTCTCTCAGCAGAAACCAGAGCCCGCCAATCCAGATGGGCGCGGCCAGCGGATGCGTCAGGAGCGTTTGCTGCCAGAGGAAATCCCAGGGCGCCACATGGCTGTATTTTGTGTTTTGCACCGTTCGCAGCAAA